>OZ260079.1:3053618-3358980 GCA_965284365.1 Phragmitibacter sp. | reverse complement strand
ATTTCGAGGCCTGCCTCCGAACCTTGGAACCAGCAGACGATCAGTCCGCCTTTTATGCCGGCTTCCGCTATTGCATCTTTGGCGAGCCGCTCCGCAGCACCCTCTATCCTCCCAGAGCCGTCCTCTTCCGAGCCGACCGTTGCCGTTATGAGAAAGATGGGCACACTCAGTTGTTAGCGATCCAGGGCGGCAGCGGCAAACTGCGCGCGCTCATCAACCACGATGACCGGAAGCCCTTGAGCCGCTGGTTGAGTTCGCAGGACAAATATGCCCGGTTGGAGGCTGAGAAACTCCTCAACCTGCCTGCGGATGCCTCGCTGTCGCTTCAGGACAGATTGCGGCGTTGGATCGTTCCCGCTCCTTTCGTGGCTCTCGTTTATTGCCTTTTTGCAAAAGGTCTTGTCTTGGAGGGCTGGCGCGGTTGGTATTACACCTGTCAGCGCGTCCTTGCCGAGATGATCCTGTCCCTTCACCTGATTGAGGCAAAACTCCAATCTGTCGCCCGGAAGGAAGACTCATGAGCACGGACGGCAAGACCTTGCTGGTCATCCCGTGCCTGCGCGAAAGCAAACGCATCGGGGTTTTCCTGGACCAGCTTTGTCCTGAACTTGAGCGCATCGGTGACGTTGACCTCCTCGTTGTTGATGACGGCTCAGGGGCGGAAGAACAGGCCCGCATGACGGCACTGTTGCAGAGCTACCAATCTCGCTACCCCTTCGTCTTGCCGCTTTTTGCGTTGGCTCACAATTTGGGCAAAGGCGGCGCCATCTACGCTGCCTGGGAACAAAAACATGGCGATGCCGGATGGCTCGCATTTGTCGATGCCGACGGCTCCTGTCCAGCGTCGGAGACGACTCGCCTCATCACCCTGGCCCGCGAGCACCCCACACCCGAGGCCCTTTTCGCTTCACGCGTGCGCATGCTCGGCATGCATATCCGCCGGCATTGGTATCGTCATTTCATCGGACGCATCTACGCCACGGTTGTCAGCGAGACTCTCCACATCCTCGTGTATGACAGCCAATGCGGCCTCAAAATTGTCCCTCGGCTAATCTGGCAGGACATCGAACCCTTCCTGACTGTCCGCGGATTCGCCTTTGACGTTGAGCTCCTCGCCGGTCTTCTCGATGCGGGATGTTCAGTACGCGAAGTACCCATCGATTGGTCTGAAACTCCTGGCGGCAAGGTGAGGCTCTTCACCGATTCCTTTAAAATGTTCCGCGACATCATCCGGATCCACCGGCACCGCCGCACTTCACGCTGGGCGTCCGCCATGAATGCAGCCCGGCTACGGCATGAAAAACCTGCCCCCTGACAAAAGGCCGTTCCGCGTGCTGCTGGTGAATCAGGCCTTTTATCCTGACCACGTCGCCACGGCTCAATACCTTACGGATCTCGCCCGCGAGTTGACTCGCATGGGGTGTCAGGTCACGGCGGTCGCTGGGAGCCGCGCCTACGATAATCCCAGCCGCCGATTTCCTGTCCGCGAAGAATGGGAAGGCGTGCGTATCCGCCGTATCTGGACGCCCGGCCTTGGCAAGGGCGCCAAATGGAAGCGCCTCGTGGACTTCGGCACCTTCTGGATCAGCGCCATCTGGACGCTCGCCTGGCTTCCCCGTCATGACGTGACGATCAGTCTCACGTCCCCCCCACTGATCTCCACGCTGGCCACTCTCTTTTCTGTCCTCAAAGGCGGCCAATCCCTCCCCTGGATCATGGACTTGAATCCGGATGAAGCCGTCGCTGCAGGCTGGCTTCGCCAGGGCAGCTTGGCCGAGCGTTTCATGTCTGCCGCCCAAAACTGGAGCTTCGGTCGCGCCGCCGGCATCGTCGTACTGGATCGCTTCATGGCCGACCGCGTTGCCGCGAAAGGCGTGCCAGCGGAAAAGATCCACACCATTCCCCCGTGGTCACAGGGTCAGGCACAAACGCATGATGCTGCCGGTCGCGAAGCCTTCCGTCGCACGCATGGATTGCAGGACAAGTTCGTGATCATGTACGCCGGGAACCACAGCCCTTGCCACCCACTGGACACCGTCCTCGACGCTGCGGACCAGTTGCGCAGTCGCGAGGATATTCACTTCCTATTCGTCGGCGGCGGGAGCGAGTTTGCGAAAGTGCAGGCTTTCGCGAAGGAGAAAGCGCTCACCTCCATCACCTGTCTCCCATATCAGCCCCGCGAGCAATTGTCCGCGTCACTCTCCTCTGCCGACCTGCACCTTGTGGTGATGGGCGATGCTTTCCTCGGCATGGTTCACCCCTGCAAGATCTACAACATCGCCGCCTTGGGTGTGCCCTTCCTCTTTGTCGGCCCCACTCCCAGCCATGTGAGTGATCTCATCGCGGCTATGTCGCCCCCACCCGGCTATGCCCGCGTCGCTCGTCATGGCGACAGTGTCGCTGTCCGCCGCCACATGGAAGAGGCCGCTGCCTTGCGCCTGCCTCCGCTCCGCGAGCCGTCCCCCGCACTAGCCGCATTTGCTGAGGAGACTCTCTTGCCCAAGCTTGCAACATTAGCGTTATCCGCCTCAAAATAGGCTGACAGGCGCGCTGCTTCGTACAAAATAGCGCCCCCCGTCCTCGACCATTTCCATGTGGGAGTTTGATACATTCATTTATCTCTTCTTCGGCTCACTCGCCATCGCCGTGGGGGGCACCCTCGTCATCCTCTGGCGAAAGGGCGGCATCGGTGTTGACCATCCCGATGAATATCGCAAAAAGCACGACCGGCCGGTCTCTCGATTAGGCGGACTCCCCATTTTCCTCGCGCTCTGCGCGGGCTTCATCGCGCTCTCCGTTCGTTCCCCGGAGTTGCGCGGTATCTGGATGCCCATCATGACCTGCAATGTGCTGGTCTTCCTCGTGGGCTTCCTGGACGACCTCAAGCCGCTCGGTGCCAAAGTGAAGCTCGTCGGCCAGATCGGGGCCGCTCTTATCCTCTACTCCATGGGCGTCTCGATCGACACCTTGAGCAGTCCCTTCGGCAGCGGCGCTTTCCCGCTCGGCTGGTGGAGTCTTCCGCTCACTGTCATGTGGCTCGTTGCGATCCCGAACATCATCAACCTCATCGATGGGATGGATGGCTTGGCCACCGGCTTCGGTATGTTCCTGTGCATCACCCTCGCCCTCGTGGGTCACTTCTCCTTCCGGCCGGATGTCGCCCTCATGGCCACCGTCATGGGTGGCGCGCTGGCAGGCTTCCTCTTTTTTAATTTCCCTCCGGCACGCATTTTCCTGGGCGATGGCGGCGCCTATCTCATTGGCTTTTTCATCGCGTCCGCATCGCTATCCTGCTCTTACAAAGGCTCCGTCGTTGCCGCGCTCATGGTCATGCTCGTCGCCTTGGGCGTGCCCATTCTGGATACTTTCTTCGCTATCATGCGGAGGGCCATCCGGGGCATCCCCATCTTCAAAGCAGACGCGGAGCACATCCACCACCGCCTCATCCTCCTTGGCTTCAGCAAGGCCAAGGCTCTCGTCGCCTTGTATTCCGTTTGCCTCGTGCTTAGCATTTTTGGCATCAGCATCTTCTGGAGCCGCGGCCTGTCGCTCCCCATCGCTGGCACCGCTGTCATGCTGCTCGGCTTGGGCTTGGCCCGTTACCTCGGCTACGTTAAGAGCTGGCGCGACGTCCGGGCCCAACTCAATACCGCTCTCGCGCGCCGCCGCTCCATGCTTTACACTTCAACTTATGCTAGGGTCCTGGAGTGGGAGGTGGAACGCTGTGGCTCCCTTGAAGAATTCCTTCCTCTCATGGATCTCGCGCTCACCCGTTCCGGCCTGCGCAAGGAATCCGCACTTGGCTTCCGGGCCGTCTCCGTTCCCCTTCCCGCCAAAGAGAGCGTGCATCTCTACATTCCAGATGACGCCTCCATGGAAGCTCTCTGGCTCGCCAAGCTCGATACTTTTGCAGCGCCCATCAGACTCGCCCACGAACGGTGGGGACGGCTAACCTCCCTAAAGTATGCCGCCAATGTTGACCCGGCCGCCACTAGCGCCTTTGTGGTCTGATATTTACACACGGCTCTGACGCCATTCCTGCGATTTTACCCGTACGCATGCCCCGACCGGTCAAAGAATCTCCACCGCCCAAAGGTCTACCCACTGAGGCCTCCTCCCTCATGGATGAGGATACGGATGCGGATGAACTGGATTCAGAAGTAGAAATCGAGTCAGCCGGACTGCCTCGCCGCTCCTCCACGGCCACCTCGCTGCGATCTTGGGCCATTGTCCTCGTGCCCATCCTGGCTATCACGCTTTGCGGCAGTCAGGAACCTTGGACCCTTGCTCTTATCACGGGCCTTATCGGTCTGTCCTGCATCATACTGCCCGCGCGATCCACCCCTCCCTGGTTGGCCTATCTTCCCATCCTGCTTTCCTTGCTCTGCTGCCTCGGCGCCTTTCTTCCCGTCAGTCTCACGGGTAAGCCTCTCTGGCGTCAAAGCATGGAAGCCGACTTCGGCATTCCCCTCGGCACCATGAACTCGTACCAGCCATGGGTCAGCCTCGAATGCTGGATGCTGCTCGGCGTAGGCGTCATCTGGCTGGGCTATTGCCTCGGCCGCGGCTTCGGCGAACGGGAACGCCGCCAGGTCTTGCAGCGCTTTGTCTTGTTGTCCTCTGCCATCTGTCTTTACGCCGCGATCCTGCAACTCCGCGGCCTCTCCATGCCGAAGCTTTGGATCGGCGAATGGGCCATGCCCTACTTCGGCCCTTTCCCCAATCGCAATCACTTCTCCACCCTGGCCGTCGTCTGCACCGTCCTTGCCTTTGCCACCGCGTATGATGCCCTCCGCCGCCAGCGGGCCTCCTGGCTCCTCTATTGTGCTGCGGCAATACCTTCTTTTGCGGTCGTGGTGCTCAACACTTCCCGCGCGGGTGTCGTCCTACTCTTCGTCGGACTCGGCTCTTGGATGCTCACCGCCACCTTTCGCAAAGGCTCCATGCGGCGCATCGCCATCTCCGTCTCGGTCCTGCTCATGGCCACAGCCCTCCTCCTGGTGTATGGAAAAACCATCGTCAATCGCTTCACGGAGGGCGGCAGCCTCGCGTCCACCGTCGCTATGGACGGCCGCCTGCAAATTTATAACGAAACGCTCGGACTCGCGGAGCAGCACTCATTGCTCGGCATCGGCCTGGGCAACTTCAACGACGTCTTTAACGCCGTCCGCGAATCTACCGATTACTTTGCCCGCAGTCGACACCCAGAAAGCAGTTGGCTCTGGTTCATGACGGAAAACGGCATACCTGCTTTCCTCCTGGCCCTCTTTGGTTTCGTCGTCTTGTTGTTTCTCTTCAAGCTCAAGACCTCGTCCGGCAGCCGCGGGCGCAAAGACAAGCGCCTGCGCAATGCCGCCGCCATCGGTGTCATCCTCATCGCTCTTCACAGCATCATGGATACCCCCATGCATGGGATCGGCATCGCGACATCCGCCGCACTCTTGGCAGGCTTGGCATTGCGGCCTCGCAAAAGCACCCCTGCCTTACATACCATGAGCCCGATCCCTTCCATGGTCGCCGGTCTCCTCTGCCTCACCGCCTCTGTGCTCTGGCTTAGCCTCGCCGCGGGTCGCCCGCTCATACCCAGCGAAAGCTTGGCCAAACAATATATCCGCGCGGCGAACCAGCACACCGGAAATGGCGATAACGCCAGCGCCTTGGAAGAGCTGAATCAAGCCATCGCCATTCAGCCCCTCCGCTGGTTGTGGTACAGCACACGCGCCGAACTCAAACTTCGCCTCGGTTACCCTGCCCTCTCTGCGCTCACCGACTTCAATCGCGCTCGCCGCCTGGAGCCTGCCCTCTCACGCGTCTGCGAAGACGAAGCGCAAATCTGGCTTCGCTACCAGCCCGAACTCGCCGTGCCAGCCTGGCGGGAGGCCATCCAGCGTGACTACAGCCGCAGCCAATACATCTACGAAAACGCCCTCGGCAATTCCAACGTCTACCCAGCCATTCGCCCCGCCGTCCGCGCGCTCGCTGAAGGCGATCCCAAACTGCAACTGATGTTCCTGCTCAATTGCATCGGCGATGAATTTAAAAAGGAACTCGCCATCTTCCTCAGCCAATACCCCACCCTTTCAAACTTCACCCCCGTAGAGCGGACCAACCTGTTCCGCCGCTGGCTCCTCGTCGGGGATCGCGACTCTCTCATGAAGCGATTCGAAGCTCAGCCAGACTGGCGGCGCAGCAGTTGGAGCGTCATCGCAGAGATGCACGCCCTCGACGGAAACTACAAAGACGCCTACGAACTCGCCAGAGACAATATCCAGCCACCCTACATCCCACCCGCATCAGGCAAAGTCCCGCTCTCCACTGCTCGTCTGCATTTCTTGCAGAACCCACAAGACACCGCGCGCGGCCTCGAACTCTACTCCATGCAAAAAGAACAGGGGCTTACAGACGATGCCCTTTCCACACTCAACACGCTCAGCGAAACCCCCAATCCCTCGAGCCTCCTCCTCTACGAAAAAGCCGCCATTTACGCGCGCAAGCAGGAGTACACCAAAGCCTGGGAACAAATCCGCCTCTACCTCCAGGCCGCCAACCTCGCCGGCACCTGAGAACAGCTCACTCTCAAACAAACAAAAGCACCCAAAAAACACAGAACACCCCACCCTCAATCTCTCCACCCAGACGGCCAACTCCAGGCCGTCTTTTTTTGCGCCAAAACTTCGTCCCTCAAAACCTTCGTGTGCTCCTCCTTCGTCGGGCCTCGCAGCGCGTCTTCAACGTTTCTCACTCTCCCATAAACCCTTCCAAACTTCGCGCCTTCGCGGTGAATCCTAACCCCATCTCCACTCACGACCCCCTTTCGCCCCACAACAAACCCCCACCCGCACCTTCGTGTCCATCACTCTTGGAACTTGACACTTCAAACTTCAAACTCCCTCCCCCTACTCTTCCCGCGTCAAAACCACCTCCACCAATAACCGATGCTCCTCCCCCGCCTCCAGCGTGACCGCATCATCCTCGATAAAGCCCGACTCAACACACACAAACTTCGGCCACTCCTCATCCCCCAGATCCTTCAGCACCTTCGACTTCGCCACCCACGGATTCCACACCACCGTGCTCCGGCATCCTTCCTCACCCGTGATCCGAATCGCGCGTCCATCACCATCGCGCAGCCGCACCGGCCCCGGTGCATTCAAATAATCCCGATCCACCTCCCCTTCGAACGTCACATCACCTTGTTGGGTCTTCCGCGCCTTCCCATCGAGTTGATCGATATACGTCTTCCCGTCCAGTCCCTCCACACTGACCCGGCGCACATTGCTCACCGCGAAATACGTATGCAGCGCCGTCTCCACCTTGAAAGCCGTGCTGCCCACATTCGTCACATGGAAATCCAACAACAGCGCATCCTCTAGCAACTGCACCCGATACACCGCCTCAAATTCATGCGGCCACATCGCCCGCGATTTGGCATCAGACTTCAGCGTCATCACGGCAAAATCCTCTCCGCGATCCACCAGCCGCCACTCCCGCGTGCGCGCAAATCCATGCGACGGCAGACTCGCATTCGTCTTGTTCGGCCCGAACCACGGAAAGCATACCGGTATGCCGCCACGGATCGGCTCTCCTTCCGCGAACACCGCCTTCTCACTCAGAAAGATCAGCGGCTCACCGCCCATCTCCACCCGTGTCACATGCGCCCCGTGCAGATACATCTCGGCCCAGGCCCGGCCTTTCTTGAGTTTGAGCGATTCCATAGGCTTTGACTGTTGGCTTGCTTATTGACCTCTCTGCTGATGTTTGGCGCACGTCTTCGAAGATAAAGCCAGCAAGTTCCATACGCAACGCATCATCCCCTTTCATCTTCCGGGATTTGCGGCACGTATCGTACTCCCCTGATTCGGCCCTCACCCGGCACGGCATCACTCCCGCCTCCTCCCTCCCTCACGTCCGCTCGCCTTCTTACATGCGCACCATCATCCGCGTCTTTTCCTACGTCCGCCGCTATCCCTGGATGGCCGTTGCGCAGCTCACCTGCGCCATCCTCGGCACCCTCATGATCCTTGTCTTCCCCAGCGTCACGCGGGAGATCATGGACGTTGTCATTCCGAAAGGCCAGATGGACCGCCTCGCCGGCCTCATCCTCCTCGCCCTCGGCGCTTATTTTCTCCAGGACTTCCTCAATAGCCTCCGCATCCAGCTCAACAACACCTTCGAGCAGCTCGTCATCTATGACCTGCGCAGCGATCTCTACGAGCGCCTCCAGCGCCTCCCTCTCCGCTGGTTCGACAATCGCCCCACCGGCGACATCATGACCACTGTCTCTGAGGACATCCCAGCCGTCGAGCGCGTCCTCATCGATGGTCTCGAGCAGGGCGTCATCGCCATCCTTCAGCTCATCTTCGTCGGCGTCCTCATGTTCCAGACGAATGCCCAACTGGCCCTCATCGCCATGGCGCCCATTCCCCTGCTCGTCATCGGCGCTCTCGCCTACACCCTCACCGCCGGCAGCCGCCACCGCCACGTCCGCCGCGCCAGCAGCGCCATGAACTCCCTCCTCCACGATAACGTCGCCGGCATGCGCCAGATCAAAGCCTACGCCATGGAGCACGAGGAGCATACCCGGTTCAATCTTTTCTCCGACTCCCTCCGTCGCGCCACCCTCCACGTTATGCGCGTCTGGTCCGTCTACCGGCCCGGCATGAACTTCATCGGGAATATCGGCTTCATCCTCGTCCTCTGGGTCGGCGGCCGCGCTCTTTATGAGAAGCGCATCGAACCCGGCGAACTCGCCATGATGCTCCTCCTCCTCCGCTTCTTCTACGAACCCGCCGGACAGCTTCACCAGCTCAATCAGCTCTTCCAGGCCGGCCGCAGCGCCGGCGAGCGCGTCTTCGAAATCCTCGACTCCGAGGAGGAGCCAGACCTCAATGTCGGCCAGATCCTCCCCACCATCCAGGGCCACGTGAAGTACGAAAACGTCAGCTTCGCTTACGGCAGTCAGCCCACCGTGAAGGACATCTCCATCGAAGCCCTCCCCGGTCAAACCATCGCCCTCGTCGGCCCCACCGGTGCCGGAAAGAGCACCCTCATCAATCTCCTCACCCGCTTCTACGAGCACGACAGCGGCACCCTCACCCTCGACGGCGTCTCCGTGAAAGACCTGCAAAAATCTTGGCTCCGGCGTAGCATCGGCTACGTCACCCAGGAAAGCTTCCTCTTCAACGGCACTGTCCGCGAGAACCTCCAGATCGGCAAACGCGACGCTACCGACGAAGAACTCTGGCAGGCCCTCTCCAATGCAAATGCCAAAGACTTCGTCTCTGCCCTCCCCGATGGCCTCGACACCAAAGTCGGCGAACGCGGCATCAAACTCAGCGTCGGCGAAAAGCAGCGCGTCTCCATCGCCCGCGCCCTCCTGCGCAATCCCCCCATCCTCCTCCTCGACGAAGCCACCGCCAGCGTCGACACCGAAACCGAGCGCCAGATCCAGGCCGCCCTCGACCAGCTCATGCAGCGCCGCACGAACTTCGTCATCGCCCACCGCCTCAGCACCGTCCGCAACGCCGACCGCATCTACGTCCTGGAAAAAGGCCGCATCGTCGAAAACGGCACCCACGACGAACTCCTCGCCCAAAACGGCCTCTACGCCGGCCTCTGCCGCACCAGCCTCATGGCTTAAAATAAGTATCCACCCCCGACCTTCCACGTGGTGCCGGGCGTCCCGCACGGCCTCACCGCCGTACACCTCCACGACTGCGTTTCCCAACGTAAAGCAAAAAGCGCCGACCCCTGGGAACGCCAACGTCCTCGTTGGCATCACTCCCGTACTTCCCCCGGGCTTCCCAACCCCCACACTTCACGTAAAGCCGGACGCCGTAGGACGAGTTTCCAAACTCGTCCGGCCGCACCCATCACCCATCACTTCCCAAAGACACATCCCGCCGTATTCCACCTTCGTGCCTTTGTGGCTTCGTGTGAGAAGAAAGAGACTTCGCCAACCGCCACAACGCCGCGCCTCCGAGCGACCGACCAACCCACCTCTCCCCGCTTGCATCCCCCCTCCGTCCTCCCATACTAAACCCCTCTCATGTCCGCCGAGCCTAAGTCTGAATCTCCCCCCACGCCGAACTACTTCACCTCCGTGGAAGCCGTCCGCGCCTGGCGTGACCAACTCGACGCCGACGGACAGAAACTCGTCTTCACGAACGGCTGCTTCGATCTCCTCCACGTCGGCCACGTCCGATATCTCCGCCAGGCCCGCGACCTCGGAAACGCCCTCGTCATCGGCCTGAACTCCGATTCCTCCGTCCAGGCCCTCAAAGGCCCCACCCGCCCCATCAATGTCCAGGACGACCGCGCCGAAGTCCTCATGGCCCTTGAGTCCGTCAATGCCATCGTCCTCTTCAGCGATGCCCGCGCCACCAGCCTCATCGAGGCTATCCGCCCCCACATCTACACAAAGGGCGGCGACTACACCGTCGCAAGCCTGAACCCCGAGGAACGCGCCGCCCTGGAAGCCGTCGGCGCCCAGATCACCATCCTCCCTATCGTCCCCGGGAAATCCACCACCGCCACCCTCGAGCGCCTCCACACCCCCGCTGCTCCCATCAATACTTCCACGCCCCCCGGAGCCGTCCCCGCCATTGGCACCAAGACAGACGATGGCATTCTGGACAACCCCAACGCCCCCCTCCGCCTCGGCGTCCTCGGTTCCGGCCGCGGCAGTAACTTCGAAGCCATCCAGCGCGCCATCGCCGCCGGCACCCTGAACGCCCACATCAGCGTTGTCATCTCCGACAACGCCGACGCTCCCATCCTGGAGAAAGCCCGCGCCGCTGGCCTCACCGCCGTGCACGTCAATCCCGGCCCCAATCCGAATCGTCTCCCCGCCGATGCCCAGAAGGAGATCTGCGACCAGCTCATCCACCACGGCGTCCAGGTCGTTGTCCTCGCCGGATTCATGCGCGTCGTGAAGGAACCCCTCCTCACCACCTTCGCCAATCGCATCGTCAATATCCACCCTTCCCTCCTGCCCAAATACAAAGGCAAGGAAGCCTGGGTCCAGGCCCTCGAAGAAGGCGAACTCGAAACCGGCTGCACCGTCCACCTCGTCAATGCCGAGATCGACGCCGGCCGCATCCTTGCCCAAAAAGCCGTCCCCATCCACATCGGCGACACCGCCGACGCCCTTCTCAATCGCATCCACGAAGCCGAGCACACCTTGTTCCCAAAAGTCCTAAACGACTGGCGCACCCTCGGCCTCCCCACACAGTAGCGATCCCTTCGTCCTCAAAGAAGCTCCCACCAAGGAGGGGCGGTCTCCGAACCGCCCACAGCACGCCTCACTCGCCCCAAACTTCGCCCGGCGGGAAGCCCAAAGGAGCGCGGCTGTCCCAGCCGTGGCCCCCAGACTCGAAACAACCAAGGCTCCGAAAACCTGCCGGACCTTGCCCCGCCAAGTAGTCAACTTGGTCGCGCCGCGTAGTTCGTGGTCACGAAGGTCCTGCTGGGCTGCGCAGCCGCCAATGTCCTAGTTGGCATCACGCTCGCACCTCCCCAAAGGTCTTCTTAGACTGATTCTCGAAAAGAATGTCAGATTAAAACTTGGGGCGGGAGGGTATGAGTGGCAAGGAAAGGGCGAAATCCGCTATGTTGACATAACGGATAAGCCGTTGACGCAGCCAATCATGCCCTCCCGTTCCAACGTTTCTGACAGTGTTTTCGAGAACCAGTCTAGGCGATGAATATGGCATCTGGTTCATGCCTTGGCTTTGTTGAACGCCAACGGCGTTCCGTCGTATAGCCCATGGTTGCGCGAAGACGCAACCATGGGAAACAAAGCGCGCAAAACAACTCTGAAGGAGTTGTGTCAGGGCAGGATAGCACGCGGATCGCCTCCAACCCATCCCCCCACACCTCCCCATCACGGCACGATAAAGACCTGCCCCGTCCGCGGATCTTTCACTTTCTGACCGGAGCCATAATCACGCACATCGATCATATTCCTCGGCGTCTGCTCAGTGCCCGGTGGATACACAAAACCCGGCGAATTGGGGACAGGCGTCGCCTTGGCAGGCGCAGGCGCAGGCGTAGGGGCAGCCGCCGTGACGGGGGCGGAGGCGGAGTTAGAAGAAGGCGGCAGCGACTGAGGCTTACTGTTCGACTGGGTAGGCGGAGCTTCCGGATCCATCACCTTGCTCTTCGATTTGGTACTTGCACGCTCCGAGGCAACCCCAGGATCCGGCTCCTTCGCCGGAAGATTCGGGGCTTCCGGAAGTGGAGCGGGAGGCGGAGAAACCTGCACAGGCGGGAGGGTGCTTCTTACCTGTGGTTTTTTCTGCCGCGGTTCTTCTAACTTCCGAGAAAAAGTAGACCGCGCATTGGCTTTGCGTTCTGACATTGCCACGATTCGTAGATCGTCCCCAAAGCGCCGCACCTGCATCGAGTTTTCGGTCATACCCGTAGCCCGCCGACTCTCCCCTCTCAGGTCATAGCGGATGGTGAATTGCACCGTCGCAGCCTCGCCTTCCTGCCCGATAATCATTGGCCCATCCACCAGTTCAAAGGACCTTTGCGGCCATGTCTTGTAATACCGGCGCTGATCTTCCGCCACGTGCGTTCGATCAACCGTACCGCTGTCAAAGTATCGCACGCGATTAGCGTAGTGCGCTACTTCCGCCTCAGGGCTCGGTTGCTCCGCTGCCTGGAGGTATCCCTGCACAAAACGGACAAGCTCTTCATCGGGAATCGCAGCAGGGCTTGAAGCTATCGCGCAGGACCAGCATAGCAAGGTCATCACCAATGCCGCCAGAGCCTGGCGAGTTGAGTTGAAAGCATTCGTGTTCATGGCAGCAAAGCGGAGATTGGAGCGACAGGGCAACGACATTCAGTGTTCGCTGACCAGTGGCAGATCGGCCTTGATTTGAGGAGCGAATCTCGCTGAGCCTTCATGGTGGAAGCGCCGCATCCGGCCGCAACATCATCACGGTATCACCATCGGCAACCAGCGCCTCTCCTGCTAAACCAATAAAAAGACCATGCTCAACGATTCCTGGGATCCCATCCAGTTGTCTGGCGAGTGACGACGGATCCGTTATTAGGCCGAAGGCACAATCCACGAGATGATTTTTCTGATCGGAGAGCAAAGGCCCTTTCCCATCAGTGCGAAGTTTAGGATGGCCACCAAGCCGTTCCATCTCATCAAGGATCCATGAGGTGGCAAAAGGAATTACTTCCAGGGGAAGCGGGAAAGCGCCCAGCACCGGTCTTACCTTCGAAGAGTCAGAGATCACCAGCATCGAAGCGGAATTGGTCGCTACAAGTTTCTCACGCAGCAGTGCCCCGCCACCGCCTTTAATAAGTGAAAGAGCTGGGCCAATCTCGTCCGCGCCATCAACTGTTAGGTCCAGACGCATCCCACGTTCAGGCTCGATGACCGGGATGTTTAAACTCAAGGCGAGTTGTGCACTGGCCTCCGACGTTGCTACAGCAGTTACCCTTTCCTTACGTTCCGCCAGTCGGGCCGCAAGTGCTCGAATGAAATGCCTGGCAGTAGAACCGCTGCCGAGCCCTAAAAGCATGCCATCCTTTACCCGTTCTACGCCGGCCTCAGCGACCAGTTGTTTCTCGAGATCAAGTTGCTGCGGTGTTTTGGGCATACGTAAAGTAAGCCGAAGGCCGATCCATTCAACCGCCCTTTCGGAAGCGTCGGCATCTCCGTGCCGCAGGGACATTGCGTGGTCGCGGATCGCCTGTCGCCGCATCGAAAAAGCTTTTGTTGGCAATCATGGAAAAACGCTTATAATTTCCATAATTCATGCGCCTGATCGCCCCACACCACGACACCAGAATCGCCTACAAGCATGACTACAGCGCAAAACCACTTCTGACGCCTTCCGAAAGCCGTCTTTTCACCAGCCTCACGCATATGTCACAGGGGCGATGCCTCATTGCCTGCAAGCCCAGGCTGGCGGACTTCATCCAGCACCATGACTGGGCCGGTTTCAATAAGATCAGTCAAAAACACATCGACTTCCTCATCTGCCATATCCAGGACGGCCTCCCCATGCTCGCCATCGAGCTGGATGATCCCACCCACGAGAAACCGGACCGCAAACGAAGGGACATGATGGTAAATAACCTCTTCGCTCAGATCCATATCCCATTGGTCAGGATCGATGTGACCGAACTGACCCAAATCGAAAAGCTTCTACCCCGCCTCGACCAGGCCTGGCACCGACGCATCGAGACGCTATCAGCCATCAATCTCCCCGCCCCGTAGCTTTCCGCCCCCCTCCTACCGAGGAACCCCAAAAAGCCCCTTTCGCCCCAAAACGTCGCTCCACCGCGAGCCCAAAGGAGCGCGGCTGTCCCAGCCGTGGCCACAAGACTCCGCTGCACCCTACCACTTCAACAACCCCGCCGACGCAAGCGCACAGCCTAGGCGAGCCGATATAGCTTCGCCGCTTAGCCCGAAGCGCCATTGAGCCCCCTGGGCTGCGCAGCCGCGAAGCGAACGCCTGCCAGTCTGGCTCGGACCGTCCTCATTGGCATCACGCCCGCGCCTCTCCACGTCAACACGCCCCCGATCCGTGCCTACCCAGCGCCTCAGGTTGGAGTGCGTGCAGCTTGCTGCCGCTCTGCGGTTGGAGGAGCTTGCTCCGACGGGAGGTCACCTTCGAGCCTCCCCACGACTCCGAATACCACCCCACCAACCCCCTCCGTCTCCCGTCCAAAACCCCCTTCCCCACACTCTCGCCCACCGTGCCTTCGCGACCTTCGTGCCTTAGTGTAAAAAGAAACCCGCTTCGCGAACCCCACAACGTCCTCCGTCTCCCGACCAAAACCCCCTTCCCCACACTCTCGCCCACCGTGCCGTGCCTTCGTGATCTTCGTGCCTTAGTGTAAAAAGAAACCCGCTTCGCCAACCCCACAACGTCCTCTGTCTCCCGACCAAAACCCCCTTCCCCACACTCTCGCCCACCGTGCCTTCGCGACCTTCGTGCCTTAGTGTAAAAAGAAACCCGCTTCGCCAACCCCACAAACCCTCTCCGTCTCCCGACCAAAACCCCTTTCCCCACACTCTCGCCCACCGTGCCTTCGTGACCTTCGTGCCTTAGTGTAAGAAGGAATCCGCTTCGCCAACCCCACAACGTCCTCCGTCTCCCGACCAAAACCCCCTTCCCCACACTCTCGCCCACCGTGCCTTCGTGACCTTCGTGCCTTAGTGTAAGAAGGAATCCGCTTCGCCAACCCCACAACGTCCTCCGTCTCCCGACCAAACCCTCCTCCTTCAAAAAACTTCGCGTCTTCGCGCCTTCGCGGTTAAAAACAAACGTCTCCCCGCAAATCGACTCAATTTTTCCTAGAAACCTCGCCGAAGCGTGTCTTATTCACCCTCCTGCCGCCCAAACGGTCTCAACCCCGCAAGGTGACGAGCAGACCTCTCTTTAGCAAAACAAGCATCCATAGTTCAACGGATAGAACAGCGGTTTCCGGAACCGCAGGTCCAGGTTCGATTCCTGGTGGGTGCACCACTTAGGCAGGTGATATAATCTTGGATCGCCTGCAACCACAATCAGTTGCAAAAAACTCGCAGGTAGACTCTTGTCAGCGGATGAACAATAAGGCCGATTCCAATGGTTATGATGCTGCCATCTCCTCGAGAGCTCATGATCATCTCAATCGATGGTCTATTGCAAAGGAGTTGTTTGGAGCTGCTGTGGATGCTCCCCAGGGTTGGTCCGTGAGGATTGGGCTTTATGGGGAATGGGGAACAGGTAAAACGTCCGTCCTGAATTTTATAGACACCATGGCCAGGGAAGACGGGCATTTTGTTGTGTGGTTCAATCCTTGGGAGTTTCGGGATAAAGAGTCTTTATGGACATCATTCGTTACCTCCATTTACAATACAGTCGAACTTGAATCGGGTCGACTGGACGAGGGCGATATTGTTCGGCGCAATAGCTGGCTTCAGAGGACCGCTAAATTTCTTGGCATGGCAGCGCCAATTTTGAATAAAGGGGCGGCCCCCGTTGCAGAAGCCGGGGTGGACTACGTAAAAAAGCGGTTTTCGATTGGAGCCGCCGATCTTAAAAAACTGGAATTGGTTCTCGGCACAAAACGAATAATCGTACTCATAGATGATCTTGACCGAACGACTCCTGAACTGGTTCCTGAGATGCTATTTGTTTTGAGAGAAATCATGGATCTGCCAAAATTCTCATTTGTTTGTGCATTCGATCCCACCGTTGTTGGGAAAGTGTTAGAAAACCATCATCGAGGATTCGATGATGGTTTGCAGTTCCTAGACAAAATCATTGATTATCCACGATGGCTTCCTCCAATCGAATCCGTCGAACTTGAACTATTGGCTGTCACAGAGTCTAAACAACACACCCCTTTCGTTCCAATTGAAGTCATCAAGAAAACAGTTCAGTTACTTCCAAAAAACCCGAGATCAATTAAGCAATTCATACGGCTCCTGGCACTGATCAAACCTCAGATCGAACGTCATTACACTTCTGAAATTAGGTGGCCAATGATACTGACTGCCAACTCTCTTAAGATCCACTACCCAAAGATAGCCTATCCATTGCTATGGGACGATTCATTTTGGAATGATCTCAGTGATCAGTTTCGAATATCGTCTCGCAATCAGGATGAATCAAAGATTCGAGACGCCCTCCATCTGCAAATCGACACAGTCTCAAAAAAAGAGTGCGTCGCTCTGAGAGAAGCGGATGTCGGCATTGTAGCGGAGCACCTTCGGATTATTCTCGATGATTCAATAACATGGCTTGGGTCAGATGTCGATCAAATCGTTTATCAGACTCGTATAAGCGAGCGTCCCCTCGCGGTGACTAAACGTGAATACGATGCGTTTTTTGCTGACTGGAACAACGACCCAACCGCGATTCATTTGAATCATTGGCTGAAAGAACATCGTGAATTAACGGGATGTGATTTTGGAACCATTTTCAATGAGTTGCTCATGTCGACCCTAAGAAAATACCAGTCCGAAAAGGAGCTTGGTGATTCGGTATTTTTTGAAGAAAATAAGGGGTCACACATGTCTATTATAGTCTCGATTTCGAATCTCCTTAGGCAATTAATAATAGATATTGGCTCGGCTGATCCTGAATGCGGTCTAATCGATGAGACGCACGTCAAATTAGTTTTTCATTCACTCGAAAAGTTTTCAGAAAGTAAGAGTGCGATATCTGGAAGATTTTGGGAAAGCGACAGAACTCTGATTTGTGACATGGTGGACTGCAATACAGCGGATTTGTCCAAGCTTCTGGAAGTATTCGATCCGTTGGCGTGGCACTCTGAAGTTGAGTATAAAAATGCTGAACAGCTGCGCATAGAATTATGCAACAAGCTATTCGCGAGGCTCGCAGTGTCGATTTTATCCAAATTCGAAGAATTTGACTACATTAAAAACGTGTCCATACCTCGTTCAAACAGAACCTTCGAGCGTTTCGTAATCTTAAACGTGGAAGGCGCAATTTGGCGTGGAAATAGGACTAAAATCCTCGCTATATTAGATCGAGCGGAATCGCGGCGTGAAATTCAGGAAAATGCATATAATCTACTTAGATGGTTTGTTTACTTGATAGAGAAAGAGGCCGATAGAGGCGAGGCATCTCAAGCTCTCAAAATTCTGAATGACAAAGAGTTACTGAACTCAATTTGGAACGCTGCCGTGGCGAGTCCACTGGGCCCACGCTGGATTTATCCCATTAGCAATCTGGACAAGATACTCAAAAATATTGGTTCATCAGTCCAGCGGCCTCCGTGGTGGCCGACAAAAGCTACCACCGAACCTACTTTGTGAAACACTGGCCTTTTAGGAGAAAATCTAAATCGCGGAGGTCGAAAAAATTAATCCGGAAGGCTCTCGCATACCCCTTTTAGTTTTCTTGCTTTCGCGATTCGGACCCCGCTCCGATCTGACTCCACACTTCCCATCCAACTTCGCTTAACTCCCGTTGTGCCCGCGAACGCCCCCCTCACCGGAACCACACCTTGACACACCGCCCTTTCCAGCCGCCTTTACGCCATGGCATTCAAGGTAACGGCTCTGCAAGACGTGAAAATCCACGTCACCACATCTACCCCTCATCCCAAAGGCCTGAACAATAGGCCGGTGAAGCCCATCATGCGGGACAAATGGCTCAAGCTTCGCAAGGGCGAGATCCGCGACGGGCTTTGGTCGGTGAACGGGGTGGCCCCAGAGTGCGCGCCTGCTCTCACTCCGGAAAAGCTAGGGGGCAAAAGCGGCCCTCTCCTCGTGCCGGGGCCATTTGAGCACGACCAATTACCAGCGGACATCCTTGGGCTCTATCGCCTCGAGGATTCGGTTACCGCCCAGAACACCGGTCGATTCCCCGCTCGCCAGTAGAGGAAGGCAAGGCAAGGCAACATCCGGCATGATGGGATACTCCATCCACGAGTAGCCGGAATCGAGGGTGATTTCGATGGGACGCCCTTACTGGGCTTCAACGTCATCTTGCTGTTAACCTAGGGCGGCGCTCGATGCTTCCGCTCTCGCTTGCCCGAGGATACAATGAGGCCTAGCCGTTGACCCTCCTGACTGGCTGACTCCGTGCGCAGTCACCGTTAAGATTTAGACGCGTTGTCGAATCCAACCGCGCCTCCCCGCTCTCGCATGCGGCTTGGATACCACTAAAGTTAGTCGGTGAAAAAGCTCCCGATCGAACCCGCCCCATTCCGCCATCACGCCTCGTGCTCTCAGAGTCCCCTCTCCTGCGCTCTCATTTCTCGCCGATCCCATCTCTCTCACGCCATAGCGTACTACGTAGTACGCAATTTCGCGGATTGCATCACACCCCATCGCCACTTGGGCACCAATATCGCCCAGTTCAATCAACCAACCGCACTTCCACACCCCATTTCAGAGCCATCACATCACGCCCACGCCCGGAAGTATAACTACATAGTTATACTAAACCCCTCTTCATGCACGCCCCACCTCCACTTGGAACCAACTCGCCCACTTTATTCACCCCAACCGCACTCCTATGGTCGCGGATCAACAAAACGCCGCCGCAACTTTTTGAGCAATCTGCCGACAAGCGAAGCAACGCAGCCGAATGGGCCGAAATACGCCACACTGATCACGATGTACCCCGCCAGATAAACAAAGCTTCCGACACTTATGCCATCTTTGAAAAAATCACCCCAATCGCCGGTGATCACCAGAGCAAGGACGCCGCTGACGGCGAAGGCCAAACCTGCGGTCAGCCAGGCATTCCATTTCACGCTCAGACCAATCATTAACCCCACGAGTGCTGACACCATGATCTGCTTTGCATAGATGCTCAGGAACTCCACCATGACTATATAGTCATACTAAACCCCCTTTCGTGGACGCCCCATCGCCACCTGGAACCAACTCTCCACCATTCCCCTTCCCAACCGCACTTCCACCTGGGATATCCGCATCACACTTGCCCGGCGTGTCCGCCCCCAGCACCAGCGCGGCAGCCTTTCGCCTCAATGCCCATTCCGTAACACGATCCAGCCGACAATCGCGAGGATAGGCACGAGGATCGGGAGGGTGAACCAGAGGATGTAGCCGAAGAAACTTGGCATATGCACCTTCGATTTCTCCGCGATGGCTTTCACCATGAAGTTTGGCCCATTGCCAATGTAAGTGCCTGCTCCGAAGAACACCGCACCAAGCGATACTGCCAGAACCATGGCGTTGTGCTCCGTAAGGAACTTCACGACGTCGGCCTTGTTCGCGATGTCCAGATCATAAGCGCCCATCTCCGCAGCGAGGAAGGCCAGATAGGTTGGGGCGTTGTCCAGCATGGCGGAAAGGGTGCCGCAGGCGAAGTAATACTGGATGGGTGTCTTCAGCATCGCCAGCGCATCGCCTCCTTTGAGGATGTCCAGGGCGGGCATCATGGTGAGGAAGATGCCGATAAAGAGAAAGCCAACTTCCTGCACAGGATGAAAGTTGAAGTCATTCGCATTGTGAATCTCCCGCCGTGTTGTCTTGTATGACACCACTGCTGCGAGCAGCATCAGCAAGGCACTGAAGGGCACATTCCATGAGTCATTCCCGATGCGATAAGACGGCGGAATAAAGACCGCCACCAGCACCACCCCTAGCAGGAACACATTGCTCAGCCCGCGAAAGGTCCACTCCTCATCCTGCCGCTCCATTTGCTGCACATGCTTCGGCGCGCGTTTAAAATTGATTGTGTCCATTATATAGAACACCGCCAGCAGCAAACAGATCACCAACAGCCAGGCAAACCAGGCATTTTCAATGACCCACCAGAACGGTATGCCCCGCAGATACCCGAGGAACAAGGGAGGGTCACCAATAGGCGTGAGGCAGCCGCCGCAATTGCTCACGATGAAAATGAAGAACACGATGTGGAACATGGTCACGCGCACCTTGTTCATCTTGATCCATGGACGGATGAGCAGCATGGACGCGCCCGTCGTGCCGATGACATTCGCGATGACCGCGCCGATCAGCAGGAAGACGGTATTGACCATCGGCGTCGCCTCTCCTTTCACCCGGATGTTGATCCCACCGGAGATAACGTAGAGCGACCCGATGAACGCCATGAAGTTAACATACTCCTGCGCCACATGGCCGATGGTGTCCGGCGACTTCAGAACAAAAAGATAATAGGAGCCGGTGATGACACCGAGTGTCACGGCGATCTTCCCATAATGATGCTCCCAAAAGTGATGCGCCGCCAGTGGCATGACGGCGATGCACACCAACAGCAACACGAACGGCGCGACCATCCATGGGTTCGGGTCCACGGCGTGCGTGGCGGTGGCCAGCATCGGCGGCAAGTTGAATGGGGCTAGCATCCAACCACAAAGCCCCGCTGCCCTACCGGGTCAAGCTTTCTTGGCCTTCGACTTCTTCGGCGATTTCTTTACAGCCTTCACGGCTTTGGTCGTCTTCTTGGTGGCTTGCTTAGCGGCTTTCCGGGCTGCCTTCTTCCGTTTAGCCCAGGCATTCTTGGCGGCGACTTTCCGTTTCAGACTGGGCCAGTATTCCTCCGATGCGATGTAGCCCACGCAATTCGGCGAGCCACAGAGGCAGGGATGGTCCAGCCAGCAGGAGAGATCAAAACCGTAGTTGAAAGTGAGTTCGTCGCCTTTTTTGATGTCCTTGAGCGCGATGAACCAGATCTCTTTTTCCTTCCAGGTCTGTGCTTCCACATTCGGGTCGCACGAGTGGTTCATGAGACGCGCGGGATTCCAGGAGACGTTCCCGTCGATGTCCCACTTGTCATTGAGGATGAACATGTAGACCTTGGCGCCGCCATCGATCTTGGCTTTTTCCAATAGGTCATTGGCGCGGCGGTCGCTCTCGTCCTTGTCGATCTTGGTGCCCACGTATTGCAGGATCCACGTGTCCTTCGGGATGTCCTTCCGGGCATACAGGCCGCGGCCGTGAATCTTGGAATTGCGGACGAGGTGGAGTTTATCCTTTGTGTCAGTAGCCATGGGCGTGTTCCGCAATGGTGGGTCAAGCCCACCGTGAGTCAAATACGAAGCAGCGCTCCGGACAAAATTCATGCCTACCCGGAGCACTCATGAAAAAACGACTTATATCACTTCACCGTGAAATCATAGACAGTGAGCTTGCTGAGCTTCGGCTTCAGTATCTCGTTCACCGCCTTCACATGGTCGGGATGTTTTTCGTAACCGTCCAGTGCAGCATTCGAGCTGAAGCGGATGGCGATGCCGACGTCGTAGCTGTCATCAACGACCGGACGCTCGCTGCCAATGACTTCACCCGCCGAAACCGAAAGCACGCCGGGGATGGACTTGAAGGATTTTGCCGCTGCGATGATAGCCGCGCGATCTTCTGCATTGCCGGGTTTCTTCAGCCACACGAGGACGAGGTGCTCGACCTCGCCGGCTTTGGGTTTGGCCGGACACATGCTGGCGCACGAGGAGAGCATCAGGCTGCCGGTCATCACCAGTGCGGCGAACAGGCTCATGAAGAATTTGGATTTGGACATACGAGCGGGTAGCTTGCAGAAATATGAGGCCGCTGTCCATCCCGTTATCATGCATCTGCTTGTTCCTCGCTGGCGCGATGCCGGTGCATGCCCAAGCCATCGTGGACCCGGCGCCGGCGCAGGTGCAGCCGCGCTCAGATCCCGCCGCTCCGGCACTCACGCCGCAGAAGTTTGACCGGCTGAAATTTTTTCAAGCTCCGAAGCCTCTGCCGAAAGATGCCGTGACCAGTGCCTGGCCAAGCTTCCTGGGGCCGAATCACGATGCGAAATCTCCCGAGACCAAACTGCTGCATCAGTTCCCCGAAAGTGGGCCGGTTAAAGTCTGGGAGATCATCAAGGGCGATGGCTACACGTCTCCTGCGATCTCAGATGACTATATAGTACTGTTCCATTCGATTGATGGGAAAGAGACGATTGAATGCCTGCAGCCGGAAACGGGGCTGCGCTATTGGGTGTATGACTACGACGCTCCCTATCGGGATCGCTTCGGTTATGCCAATGGCCCGCGCGGCAGTCCGGTCATCGCGGGCGATCTGGTGGTGACGCTGGGAGTCACCTGCAAGCTCACCTGTCTCGAACTGCGCACAGGTAAGGTCATCTGGCAGCGGGATCTGCGGGCGGAGTTCGATACACCGCAGGACTTCTTTGGCCACGGCGGCTCGCCGTTGGTCATGGATGGGAAAGTGATCCTGAACCTCGGTGGACGAGAACCGCGATTGGCCGTCGCGGCCTTCGACTTGCAGACTGGCAAGCTGCTCTGGGGTGTGAAGGACGAGTGGGGCGCGAGTTATGCGACGCCTGTGCCCGCGAAGATTCACGGGCAGCAGACGGTAATGGTTTTCACTGGAGGAGAGAGCGATCCCGCCACCGGTGGGCTGTTGTGCATCAATCCAGGGAACGGTCAGGTGCATGAGCGCTTCCCCTGGCGGGCGGATGACTACATCTCAGTCAATGCGACCTCGCCTGTCATCGTGCCGGATCGGAATGGGGTTTTCATCACGACTGCCTATCCCAAGGGGCGGCCGCTGGGCGGCGTTTACCTGGAATTCGATGAGGAGCTGAAGGCCAAAGAGGTTTGGCGAAGCCCGAAGTTCGCGGTGCATTGGATGAATCCGGTGCTGCACGAAGGCTACCTTTACGGGATCGACGGCGAGACAGAGCGTATCGCCAAGCTGACATGCTTCGAAGCTGCCACTGGAAAGCCGATGTGGCGCAAAGATGTTATGTGGGACGACAAGGAAGTGAACGCTGGACGGCCCGGGCAATTGGGCATCCAGCGCGCCAGTCTGCTGCATGTGGATGGCAAATTTCTGTGTCTGGGGGAACTGGGCACCCTCATGTGGATGGACCTGACCCCGGATGGCGTCCGCATTGAGGCTCAGGCGCAGCTTTTTTACGCGCCGCACACTTGGTGTCTCCCAGCTTTGAGTCGCGGATTATTATATGTGAGCCAAAATTACGAGGAGCAGGTTCGCGGCAAAACGGGACAACGTTTTCTTTGTTACGACCTCAGGTCGAATGAGTAACGCAGTATTCCAGCTAAACTGTTCAGCGAAAATGTCTCTCAAAAACGATTCTTATTTCGATATTGCAGTTGCATTTATTATAATTTCCATCATAATTGCGGTGTGGATACTTACATCTCACCCACACCTGTCCAGGGGGCTCCCAACCCCTATTACCGCGTCCGGAAGCCTCGGCACTTCAGCAGGCCCGGCATGCTTGTCGGCATTGCTATGATGCGTTTGGGCGCGCTGGCTAGCCTGGTAGCCTTCGGCTGGTTCTTCGTGCGACTGGCGATGGCTCCGAATCCCGACTTGGGTTATGCCGCGCTGGGATCGCTCTTCGGCTATGCCTTCCTCCGCGTGGCTGCCTTTGCCAAGGCTCAGACTCTGAGTTGCCCACTGTGCCACGGCACCGTTCTGCATTCCAAATCCTGTCACAAGCATCGGGATGCTCACCGTTTCCCTCTGTTGGGCTATGTCTGGACCGCCATTATCGACGTCCTTTGCCGCTGGTCCTTCCGCTGCATGTATTGCGGCACGTCCTTCCGGTTGAAAAAGTGAGGTCTTGATTCGGGCGGCAGACGGGGAGCAGCGGAAGAACCGCACATCCTCTATCTCGGGATCACGCGATTTCTCTTTGGAACCGTATGAATCCCAATCCCGACAGCCCGTTGCATGAGCCAAAGTGGAAGATCAATGGCTGCGCCGTTCTGATCCTCATTGTCCTTCTTGCGGCCTTGGGAGTGCTCGCTTGGTGGTTCCTTTGGAGTGAAGGTATCTCTGAAGGCGGGAAGGCGGCCGCACAGGATCCAAAGCCTGCTGCGGTAGAGATGCGATGACTTAGCGACTCGAACGTTATCGCACTACCCTGTTCAGTCTAACTGATGCTGCTTAGCACGGTTAGAACTCGAGTTCGAAATCTCCACGCCGCACGCGGAGCAGCACGTATAGAGCAATGCCAAGGCCTCCGATAAGCAAGACGCGCCAGACCCAGGCCGGCATCCGCCAGGGTTCAAGTGTGCTGGTCTGCACGGTAGGGGAGACGGGAGATAACTTACCCTGCTTGTCCCCGGCATAAGTGCGGAATTCGTATTGAGTGGCGGGCTTGAGGCCAAGAATCTTGAACGTCACTTTTTGCGGATCACCATCGATTTTCTGCAAACGGACTACAGGATTCCAAACCTTGAAGTGAGCTTGGCTCGCCTTGGCAAGCATCGTCTGAGATGTTTCGACGCGCCATCCGAAGGGCTCAGTAAGCGTCTTTTTCCAGGCGAGAGTAATGGTGTTGGAAGTGCGAGCAACCACCTCGATCTCACTCGCACCTTCCAAGCCAGTGGTAAACGCCGTCGCTGGTTTGGGAGGGCCCTGGGTGGCGAGCAGATTCATGATTTTCAACTGTGCCGGAGTACGCGGAGGCAACTGCGGCATGGGGTCCAAAGAAGTTCCGTCTTTGGCGAATTTCTGCGGTTTCGGTTTCCCCTTCTTGGATGCGGCGTCGGCACTCTCGGCTGTCTTATCCTTGCTGGTAGTATTTGCCGGATTGCTCACAGCCAGCGGGGGCGCGATTGGCGCCGTGCCGGGCACGACCTCAGCGCGCAGTTCCACCCGGCGCGTCGTCGCGCCGCCAGAAATGCGCAATTCGCCAGCGAACTTACCGAGGCTTGCCGTGCTGACTTGCACCGGGAACTGGTGCTCCTGCCCTGGATCCAGACGGAAGGTCTGGCCCTCCCCCTGGGCTGAGAAAGGAGGAGTCGCCTGCACGCTGGTCACGAGGGCCTGCCCCCCAACATTAGCGATGATCACGGTCGGTTTCGGGTAGCTGCCCTGCTCAACTTTGGCAAAATCCAAAACATCGTTATCCGGTGAGACAAGTTTCAGCTCGGATGGCTTGGCACTGGCCTCCACCTGGGCCCTTTCGACGGTACCTTCACCCTCGAGGATCAATTCTCCCTGGAACGGCTGCACATCCGTGGCGGGGAGTTTCAGAACAATCTCCTGCGCACCCAGAGCAGCCACATCCACCGTTGCCTGGCCTTGCAGACGGGCAGGCAGTTTCACATTGTATTTGGCAGCGTAGTTGAGGGAATTGACCAACTTGAGAACCCCCGTGCGCTCGCCGGTCTTGGGATTGACGCCGAGGCTGAGGCGGCCTGGCGTAACAGTGAGCGCCTGGACGCAGTCACCGTAGAGATACAGGATGCTGGATTCGATACCGGGCTGAAGTTGCAGTTTATGACGATAGTTCCCGGCGACCTGAGGGCGGAAACCAATCAGGATTTCCGTGGTTTTACCTGGGGCCAAATCAAGACTGGATGGTCCCGACCAGGGAGGATGAAACGCCAGCGGCATACTGCAGGGTGCCACGCCGGTGTTTTTGATCGTTACCCGGGCGACGGACTCTCCTCCGACAAAGACTTTGCCGAACTGAGGGGTGTTGATGACATCGAGGATCGGATCAAACTTCTTCCCATAAAGGGTCACCGTGGCAGGGGCAGAGAAAGGTCCGCCGTAAATGCGGCCAGCAAATGCGAAGCTGTCTGCCAGGGGGGAGTCAACGCCGCTATGCTGGTAGGTGATGACTGCTTTGTTGTTGTCCCGTGGATGAGGGCGGGGGGCGGACAGCGTACCGTATTGGGGCGGCTTGCGGATGATGAACTCGACCTGTTTCAGGGAACCTGTGGCAGCCTCGAGTTCAATATCCACGGATTGACCGGCCACGAAGTTGGCCGTGGTGTCATGCCCTTCCGGGATGACGGGCATCTCCTTTTCTTTTTTCTTCTTCTTTTCCTTCTGTTCCGTTCCCGTGCGGTTCACGTCTGCCATGACGACACTCGTTGCCATGCAGGCAAACATCAGTGTGGCGCACACGGTGACAGTTCGCCGCCAGAAGGTAGCAGTGCTGACACGTGACGACGGGTTACCAAAAAAGCCAGGAACGGTCATAGGCAGGGGGGAAAAGGCTCCGCCGGGAGCGAAGCCGGACGGTATTTTACTGGTTTGTCAATCCAGGGGCAAGATATACCCGCACAATCTGCGACGGAGAAAATCCAGAGCCGTCTGGCTGGTAAGGATTTTAAAGCGGTCCCGTCCGCCACTGTACCATCGACGGCGCACCTCCACGGGCACCCCTTTTGAGGCCAGGGCGATGAAAACGGTGCCCACCGGTTTTTCTTCAGATCCGCCTGTCGGACCGGCAATTCCGGTGACGGCAAGGGCATGATCGGCCCCGCTGGCTGCCAAGCAACCCTCCGCCATGGCGGCGGCGACTTCCTCACTGACCGCGCCGTGGGTGGCGATGAGTTCCGCCGGGACGCCTAGAAGACGGCTTTTCGCTTCGTTCGCGTAGGTAACAAAACCCTGACCAAAGACGGACGAAGCGCCGCTGACATCCGTGATCCGGTTGGCGATGAAGCCTCCGGTGCAACTCTCTGCGGTGCTGACGCATTGTTCCCGGGAAGCCAACTGCTTCACTACAACTTCTTCCAGGAGCTTTCGGTCGTCTGAGACGAGGTATTCGCTGAGGCGAGAACGGCACACGCGGGCAGCGAGTTCCATGGCGGCGCTCGGTCCAGCGAGACGGACATCCACGTCCCCTTTTCCAAGGCAATAACCGATCTCCAAGTCACCGATGGCTTCCAGCTCCGCCTGGAGCGCCATGGAGATATTCGATTCGCCGAGACCAGTGTATTTAAAATAGCGGCAGACACGATCTGACGGGGAAGCAGCGAAGGCACTGAGCCTCGGCACGACCTGCTCATTCATCATGGGCTTCAGTTCGCGCGGAGGACCGGGCAGCAGGAAGACCGCGCAATTCAGGCCACGAGCCGTGCCCATGCTGGCTGGCAGGTAGAGGCCGGGAGCGGTACCATGGGGATTAGGCAGCACTTCAGCGGCCAAAGGCGCGAGGGCCTGACGGCGATTATGCTCGTTCACGGTCATACCCCGTTTGGCGAAAAAGGCCTCAAGGGTGCGGATAACTTCATCTCTGATGGCCAACTCCACGCCAAAAACGAAGGCGGCGGCTTCCCGGGAAACATCATCCGACGTCGGCCCAAGGCCTCCCGTGACAATAACCAGATCAGACCGTCGGCAGGCTTCCTCAAGGGCGACATTGATGGCGTCACCGTCCGGCACACAGGTGGAGCGTTGGATCTGGAACCCAAGTTCTACCAAGCGCTGCCCCAGCCAGGCGGCATTGGTATTAATAACGTCGCCGATGAGCAGCTCGGTGCCCGTGTTGATGATCTCGATTCGCATGTGTCTGGGTTAGGCTGGGAAAAATGCAGCCTTGTTCCATGTCGCGGATGAGGCGGGAGGGCAAGTGGCGTCTTTGGAAGACGAGGCGGGGTGGGTAAGTCGCTGAACGTGTGGGCGAACCGCGCAGGTGCGCCGATGCAGCGGCAACGAAACACGCACTACCCTCACCGCCGGCGTAGCGGTAAGTGGACTGAAGGAGGGCTGGACGCCCGCTTAGCGAGAGCCATTCACGCCGGGGCCTTTTTTGGGCTTGGCGCTGGAGACGGCTTTCTTGGCCGCCTTTTTCACGGTCGCGGTCTTCTTCAACGCGGGGGCCTTTTTCGCAACCTTCTTGGCAACGGGTGCGGGTTTAGGCGGCGCGGGAGGCGCGGGTGGTTCCCAGGGGACGCGTGGGGCATCACCCCAAAGTTCCTCAAGCGCGTAGTAATCGCGCTTCTCCTTGTGGAAAATATGCACCATGACATCGCCGTAATGAAGGATGAGCCAGAGGCTCTCCATATTGTCGTCAGAGGCGATGGGCTTACGACGGTGTTCGAGCCAGAAACGCTCGCGCACTTCGTTCCGCACCGCTTTCAGGTGCGGCATGGAGGTCGCGGTCGTGATGACGTAATAGTCGGTGACGGGCGAGAGATTCCGCACATCCATGATGACGATGTCCTCCGCTTTTTTGTCGTCTGCATAGAGTGCAGCGGCAAAGGCCATGCTTCTTTCCAGATCAACCGGAACAGTGGGAGAACTTTTCTTTTTCGCCATTTTGGGAATATTAATACAACAAATACCGCTGCCGCTTCGAGCGGAAACTGTTCTCATAGCCACGCCATGATGCAACGATGCGGTCCGGAGAAACTCCACGCACCAAACTATTGCGCAAGGAATCACTGCCGTAAACCTTGTTAAAGAGGCTGAGCTTGTCCCCTTTTATCTGGCTGACAATGGCACCGCGCTTCATGCGATTGAGTTCCGCGAGCATGTAAACATCGAGTGCCGTGAGGTTCGCGCCCGCGCGCGGACTGATGGAGAGTCGGACACCGCCAAAGCCTTTACGTTCATAGGCACTGAAGCTGACTCCCGGCATGGGGAGGCGCTCGCAATATTTCTCAAAGGTGGCCGCATTGATGCCGCGTCCACCTGCGTAGCCGAAGGGATTCTCCGTGCCGATGCCAATATCCACATTGGTCGCGCCGCCGAGAATTCCCGTGGCCACATAATAGGCCGGGGAGTCCGCGTGAGGAATGTTTGGCGAAGTGCGATACCAGCGCAGCCCGGTGTCCCGCCAAACCATGGAGCGATTCCAACCAGACAGGCGCACCACCCGAAGATCGGGGTTCTTTTTGATCCATCCTTCGCCAACGACCATCATGGCGAGTTCCCCGGCGGTAAGGCCATGGACATAAGGAATGGGCACCTGGCCTACGAAAGACTTCCACTTGGGCTCCAACGGCGGGCCTTCGACGCGCAGACCGCCGAGTGGATTGGGGCGATCCAGAACCACGAACTGTTTGCCATTTTCGCCGCAGGCTTCCATGGCGACGACCATGGTGGAAATGTAGGTGTAACTGCGGCAGCCAATGTCCTGGAGATCAAAAACGAGGACGTCGATGGGGGCGAGCATCGCGGGGGTGGGCTTGCGCGTGCTGCCGTAGAGGGAATAGACGGGCAGACCGGTCTGCGCGTCGCGCCGATTGGCGACATGAATGCCCGCGCCTATGGTCCCATCAATGCCGTGCTCCGGCGCGTAAAGCGCCACCAGATTCACCCCGCCGCGCTTCATGGCCATGCGCGTCGTGCTGCCAGAGGCATTCATGCTGGTCTGGTTGCAGATAAGGCCGACACGTTTGCCACGCAGGAGATCCCAACCATTGCCAGCCAGGACATCCACCCCGAGACGGAATGGGCCGCCACTGGAGGGCCTGCCCCCACCACCGCCGCCTTGATGAGCAGGGACGGCGCAACTGGCCAACAACGCCGTCAGCAACAATAAGGCTGTGGCACTGGTCCAAGAAAGAGGGGTTCTCATGCGGGAATGTCCTTCGTCGTGGGAGGATGTTATTTCAACCAAGCAATGTTTCTAAACACCGAGTAGTGGAATCGGCGAGCCGACTCTTGCACGGAGGCGGTGCCCAGCTAGTCTGCGAGGAATGTCCGCCCACTCTTCCCGCCTCGGCCAGTTGTTGCTGACTGGCATTCCTTCCACTGAACTCGATAGCGAAACCGCCGCGCGCCTCAAGAATTTGCAGGCTGGTGGATATATCCTTTTCAGCCGGAATCTCAAAGATGCCGCGCAGTTGCGTAAACTCTGCGATGACCTCCGGGATCTGAGCGAGATCGAGCCGATCATCACGATCGACCAGGAAGGCGGTCGAGTCTCCCGGCTGCGTTACATCGGGCAGGAGCCGCCGAATGCGCAGCAATTGCGTGAGAAAGGTGACCCGGCGCTGATTAAACAACACGGCAAACTGACCGGGCAACTGCTGCGGCTTTTCGGAATCAATCTGGATCTCTGCCCGGTGTTGGACATTTGTTATGACGAACAGGCGGACAACTCGCTGAAGGGACGCTGCTATGGGCGTGACCCTCAAGAGGTGGTGGACAACGCCGGCATCTTTAACCGGGCCATGCGCTCGCAGGGTGTGCTGAGCTGCGCCAAGCACTTTCCCGGATATGGACCGGCGGAATGTGATCCCCATGAGTTTCTGCCCATCATTCAAAAGACCCGCGAAGAACTGGAGCGGGATGAATTGCTGCCCTATCGCGCGCTGATGCCAGAGCTGGACAGCGTGATGGTGTGCCATGCGAACTATCCAGCCTATGACCCGCAAAATGAACGCTGGCCGGCCTCTCTCTCCCATAACATCGTGCAAAAACTGCTGCGGGATCAGCTTGGCTTTGATGGTCTGGCCATGACCGATGATCTGGATATGGGCGCGATCCTGAATGAAGTCACGTTTGAGCAGGCCATTCAGGAAGCGATCAAGGCGGGCAATGACATGGTCATGATATGCCATCGTCTGGAAATGGTGGAGGAAGCCAAGCAGCATCTGGAAGCCCTCCCTGATCCTGTAGTCTACGACGCATTGACGAGGATGGAAAAGGCCAAGAAGAAACTCTCCCGTCCCACTGTTTTCAGCGTGGAAAGATTTAAAGAGATTAACGAGGCCATCTGGCAATTGCGCGTGGATACTCTGGGCGAGGAGAAGGCTCGCGATCTGAGTGTGGAAGATGGGAAACGGTCACCCGTGGAACTCTACTGATGCCGGCGTCTTTCTCCCCTGCCCTTCTAAGCTGCCTTTTCTTGTTTCCAAGGCTTGGTTTTTCCACTTAACTCTCAGTCCCCACCAATGCTTCCCGTCGTTCGCCAACTCCTCGTCCTGCAAGACCGTGACCAGAGCATTCGCTCGCTCAGCAAAGAGTTGAAGGAAATTCCCAATCTGAAGAAGCGGGCGGAAACGCGGCTGCATGATGACACCGCGGCGGTGGAAGCCGCGCTGGGCAAGGTGCGGGAAGTGGAATTGAAGATCAAGAGTTTGGAACTGGACATCCAGACACGCAAGACCACCGTCACGCGCTTGAAGGATCAGCAGTTTGCGACGCGGAAGAACGAAGAGTTCCGCGCCATGGGACACGAAATCGAGCGTTACGAAAAGGAAGTCTACAGCCTGGAAGACCAGGAGATAGAGTTGATGGAAAAGCTGGAATCCGTGAAGCCGGCGCTGACCGATGCCCAAAAATTGCAGGCAGCCACCAAGAAGGGCGTGGAGGAGGAACTGATCCAACTTGATGAGCGGGCCAAGAACCTGCAGGCGCGCCTGGCGGATCTGCAGAAGGAGCGCGCTGAATTGGCGGAGCCCATCGATCCGACGCCCTTAGGGATGTATAACCGGCTCATGAAAAGCAAAGGTGACGCGGCAGTGGTGCTCATGGAAAAGCATACCTGCCAAGGCTGCCATATGCGGCTGGTGTCCGGGACACTACACAGTCTGGATCTGGATGAAGAGATCACGCAATGCGAGCAGTGCGGACGGATTTTGTATTTGGAGGGCTAAGGCCAACTGCCCTTGTGATCCATTGAAGATGCTCGAGTCTCGAGCACCATTGACGGCATGCACACGGGCCGCGAATCGACTTCGTCTCTAGCCGGCGATTGCGCCGCCGTTCCACGTTTTTCCCGCGATACCGTACTACGTAGTACGGTATTTCGCGTATTCCGACACGGCTGGGCGGCACTTGACGCTTTTCTGGGCCGGTTGAAACACCCAACCGCACTTGCAGCACCTAATCGACGCCATGACCGATAAGACGGTCATGGCGTATGGGCCTCATCAAACTTTAAGCCTCAGCTTCAATTCCAAGCAGTTCGCGGACGACACGGTTGCCGGTTTCGAGACCGCCATTCATGTAGCCGGGGAACTCGCTGCTGGTGTGCTCACCGGCAAAGAGGAGATGGCCATCCAGTTCAGGGGTGGCAGCGGCTTCGTAGACCCAGGTGTATTGGCCGACCAGCGGGCAACTGTAGCTGCCTTTGATGGTCTTCATGTTGGGCCAGTTCATCATGGTACGGGTGCCGTCATGCTTGGCTTTGAGGCCGGGGAAGATGGTGTCGAGTTCGGCGATGAATTTCTCGATCTGATCGGCGGAGTATTGCGAACCTGCGGAACCGCCCATGAAGTTGGTGATGATGCCGCGATTGCCATTTTGGCCACGACTGGTTTCCCAGACGGTCTGGAAGCTCTTGTCGGCATACACGCTGCCGTTGCAGAAGAAGTCGCGGCCACCGAAGGGCGTGCGCCACTGACGGTCATTAAAGCCGTACATCACCTTGATATTGGTGCCGTAGCCCATCTCTTTGATGGACCGCTTCTTGTCGTCAGAGAGCTTGAGTGCATCTACTCCATCAATGGTTCTCAGGATGGTGAAGGGAATCGCCATAATGACATTCTCGTAAGAAGGAGAGATGACCTTGGAGCCTGCCACGAAGGTGAGTTTAATCTTGCTCCCGTCCTCCGCGATTTTCACGAGGCGATGGTCGGCATAGGATTTGATGCTGCGCTGCACGGAGCGGTAGACGGCGGCAGGAAGCGTTTCATTACCGCCGCTCACACGCATGGCTTCGTCGCTGTCGCCAAAGATCTGAAAGCCATTACTGGTGTCAGGATTGATGAAGTCCACGAAGTTGAGGGCTGACTGCCGTTCGGTATCCACACCGTACTCTGGAACATAGGCCACCTCGAGCATTTGAATGACCCAAGGCTCGACTCCGCCAGCGATGGACTTGAGATATTCCTTCAAGCTGGAGCCATCGAGTTGACGTGCTTTGTCCGTGAACTCTTCTTTGTCATCGTAGAGGCCTTCGGCATCTTCCGCGATCCGCTTGGAGAGCGGCTCGAAGGCTTTGATGACATCGTGATCCGTGTAGATCTTCCCGCCAAAGCTGTAGAAATCCAATCCGGCATCACCTTCCTTGAGGCTTTGCAGTTCCAGGCCCAACTCCTTGGCCAGTTCGATAAGATCGGTATGGTTGGAATCCACCAACTCACCACCCAACTCCACGAACATCCCATCCGCATTGAAATCCCGCTTCGTGTACATACGGCCTCCGAAGCGTTGGCTCGCTTCATAGAGATGTACTTCGACACCGGCTTTCATGAGGCGGTAAGCCGCCGTCAAACCAGCGATGCCGCCGCCTACAATCGCGACCGGTCCCTCGATTTTTTTCGTGGGGGCCGGAGCTGGCGTAGGCGGAGTGGGCACGGTGCCATCCGCCGGAACCGGAACCGGTTCTTTCCCCTGCAAGCCAATGGCAGAGGTCATCCCGGCAGCTCCCGCCAGGCGGATAAATTCACGCCGGGAGGGGACGCTAGGACTGGTCTCGCGCAGCATGCGCACGACGGAACGGAACAGAGGGGTACGGCCGCGGTTCATAAGGCGAAGCGGGGTGGAATGGGATGTTGGTGCGAGGTCTGGACAGTAGTGCTTACTCGTCGTTTGTCGGTCCGATGCCCACCAACCACAGCTTCAGGAAGTTCATGATCTGCTGTTTGGTAAGCTGGTTGGCGTCCAGTTGATACGTGATCTTGCTGGCGCTGGGGATTGGTTCGCTACCACCGACCATGGTGTCTTCAAACTTCACGACGCCTGAGAGAGATGGCACGCTGTTGTCCACGGCGAAGAAGGCTTCTTCATCGCTGGCGCCAGTGAAAGCATCGGCTTCCGTGCTGGCGGGTTTGTTGTTGGCTTCGTTCCAGCGCAGGTTGAACTCATACTGGCCTTTGCCGTTGGTGGCGCGGTTGGCGTCTTCCACCCATTTGATGGAGCCGGTGACGACGTCGTCAATTTCCTTGCCGTTGTGAGTGTAGTGGAAGCGGATGCCGTTGGTCAGCCAGTTCCCGGTTTCGTAATCGAAGTCCAGGTTGCCGTTCACGATGCACCGGGAGTAGTTCTGGGAAGGGCCTTGAGCGAGGGCCACGTTCTCAAAACGCATAGGGTCGACGTTCTTTACTTCGATCTTCACAGCCTTGCCCTGCAACTGACGGACATAGGACATGACGCCTTCGGTCTTCTTGCCTTTGCCGAAAAGACGGCCACCAAAGTTGTCCGTGAAGGCCGGCGCTTTGCCGATGGCGTTAACGCTGATGCGTTGTTTGCTGTCGCCAGCACCTTCCAATTCATAAACGCCATTGGAATCAATTGGCACAGTGCCGACCCATTTGCCCACGGTCTTCTTTTGGGTCATGTCCACGGGATTGATGACTGCAAGATCCAGCGAGTAAAAGAGCTGGCCCTTTTGTTCCACACGACCCAGAACGCTGCTGGTAAGCAGTGGGAAACGCTCCACCTTGCCTTTGAACTCGGTGGTTTTGGCGACGTTCAACGCGACTTCATAAACATCCTTCGCGCCAACCTTGGCTCTACCTTTGTCATCCACATTGGTGCGGGTGGCGAAGGTGATGTTCACAGTGCCGGAAATCGCCCCGGGCTGTGTGACCTTTTCCGCTTCCTGAGCAGAGAGGGAGACCGCGAAGGCGCAGGCGAGAATGGGGGACAGATAGCGTGCTTTCATCATCTTGGGTTTAAGAAGGGATTAATGGGACTTCTTTAGCGAAGGCCGAGTCTAGGTGGCAGACGCAAAATTCGCAAGTACCGTGACAGGAACGCCCCATTGACGTTTTTTCCTTCATCTCCAGTATCTGGCCTTCCGCCATACCTTGCGACTTTACCTCGGGACAATTCTCCCTTTTATTAACGGCGGATGCCAAGTCATCACCTCGCCTACATCTTCGAGAGATTTCCGAGCTTTACACAGACTTTCTGTGTGAGGGAAATCCTTGAACTTGAGCGTGCTGGAGTGCGTCCCGTCATCTTTTCCATTCATGACACGAGCGGGGAAAAGGTCTGCCATTTTCCTGAGGAATTGCGCAAAAGGATCGTCATTTTGCCGCCGGAACCGGAGCTCGTCCGCCAAGTTTTGGCGCTGAAGGATGCAGGCAAATTACCACAGAGTGTGGTGCTCACTCTTCGCCATTGGGGAGAGCGTCCTGACAAAAACCGCATTTATGAAGCGGCCTGGATTGGCGCGAAGCTCCGCGAAATGCGCATCAGTGTCAGCCATGCCCACTCCCATTTCGCTGGCATCGGGGCTCGTGTTTGCTGGTGGATGCGGAAATTCCATGGGTTCAGTTACAGCTTCACGGCGCACGCCAACGACATCTTCTGCCAGCAAAAGGAGATCACCCCATCAAATACGGTGTTGATCAACCAAGCAAGCCTGGTGGTAACGGTGAGCGATTATACGGCGACGGATTTGCAACGAAGGTTTCCTCAGTCAGCAAGCCGGGTGCAACGGGTTTACAATGGGCTGGATCTCCGGCCGTTCCTGGAAGCACGGACCAAGGCGGATCGAACGAAAGCGCCTGGTAATATCCTGAGCGTGGGACGGCTGATCGAAAAGAAGGGGTTTGATGATCTGGTGACGGCCTGTGGGCTGCTGCGAGATCGAGGCGTGAATTTCCGATGCCGGATCGTAGGAGAAGGCCCCTTGGAAGATGAACTGCGCGAGCAGATGCGAGACCTGAAATTGCAAGAGCATGTTACTCTGACCGGGCCGCTCGGCATGCCGGAAATCACCAGGCTGCTGGCGGAGGAAACTCAAGTCTTCGCCCTCGCCTGCAAGACCGAACAGGATGGTGGCAAAGACAATCTGCCTACGGTCCTGATGGAGGCGATGGCGGCGAGCGTGCCGTGTGTGTCTACACGAGTGGCGGGCGTTCCGGAAATGGTGGTCAATGGGGTGACCGGTCTACTTTGCGAAGAGAAACAGCCCGAGGCATTGGCGGGGCTGCTGGCAGGTCTGCTGCAGGATGGAAATCTGTGCGAGGAGATGGGAAAGACCGGTCTGCAGCACGCGAAAAAGCATTTTGCCAAGGAAGTGACCTGTAAGGAACTTCTGCATGCCTTTGCCCGGTATTCCGGGATGAAATTTGATCTGGGCTTAAGCCTCCGGCACTGTCTCCTGACTGACTTCCTGGGCCGAGAGAAGCGGCGTGATCCCCACCTGCTGTGTCATTGCGTGAAGGCACGCGACAAGACGTTCGATCTGGAACGGTTCATGGCTTGCGCTTAAGGTGAGGCGCAGGCGTGCAGCGCCACGTGCCACGGTGGGAAAGCGGATGGCCGGGATGAATACGCCTTCTCCGGAACAGAACGCCGCCGCCTGAAGGGCTTCATCTTCACCTCCGATGATGATCGGATAGATCGCAGCCGGGGGCGGCAGACGAAAGGATTGCAGAGCAGAATCGTGGAGGAGGGAGCGGTTTCGCTCCAGTAACGCACGGCGTTTCTCCCCTTCCCCACCCTTCACCAAATGAACGGCCGCACCTGCAGCAGCCGCCACCGCAGGCGGAGGTGCCGTGCTGAAAATGAAACTGCGGGCACGGTTCACGAGTAAATCCACCACAGGACGAGCCGCTGCCAGATAACCGCCACTCACTCCGAGGGCTTTTCCCAAGGTGCCCATTTGCAGCTCCACGTCAGGAGTAAGGCCTAGTTGGGCGATCAGTCCTTTTCCTTCGGGACCGAGGACGCCGACGGCGTGAGCTTCGTCGACGAGAAGCCAGGCACCATGGTTGTCTTTGATGCGGACGATTTCGGGAAGCGGCGCTGCGTCGCCATCCATGCTGAAGATGGATTCCGTGACGACCAAGATTTTGCGGGAGCTATCCTTGGCCCGAATGGCGGTGAGGATCTCCTCAAGGCGGTGGGTATTGTTGTGCGGAAAGACACGCAGGTCGGCACCGCTCAGTTTGGCAGCATCAATGAGGGACGCATGGCTGAGCTTATCCAGTACCACGGTATCCCCTTTTCCGATGACCGCCGGGATGACGCCTAACGCCGTGGCATAGCCACTGGAGAACGTGATGGCGGCTTCCACGCCCTTCCATTCCGCGAGAGTCTCCTCCAAATGGTGATGAGGCGCGAGGCTGCCAGATACTAGGCGTGCGGCACCGGAACCGGTTCCAAAACGATCCACTGCCTCCGCCATCGCAGCTTTGAGATCCGCCGAGGCGGCGAGGCCGAGATAGTCGTTGGAGGAGAAATTCAGCAAGGCACGACCTTCATGAGTGAGCTCCGAGCCGACCTCTCCTTCGAGCCGGCGCAGGCGGCGGAGCAACCCTTTGGCTGCAATGGACTTGAGCTCGCGGGAGGCGGTCTCGGCCAGCGAGGGCCAGCCGGAAGAACCATCCGCATCTGAGGTGCCGCCGGTCATGAATAACTGGGAATAGGTAACAAGGGCTGTGCGCCTATTTGTCCTTTAGCTTCTCTTCCACCAGATCGTCTTTGGCTGCTCCCAGAGAAAGTGCTGTGGCGTAATGACGTCTGCCCAGTTCCAATGCGGGCGGCTTTCGCTCAAGATACATCAGTGCCAGGTTAAAATGGGCGTTCGCATAGCCGGGATTGATTTCAATTGCCCGCTGCAACTCAGCCTCAGCCGCATCCAGCCAGCCAAGTTGTTTCAGAGCGAGGGCGAGATAGCTATGCGATTTCGCGTCCATGGGATCCTCATGGATGGCTCTGCCAAAAGCTGACAACGCCAGGTAGAGATCTCCATTTTGGTAGCTGACCAATCCTAGGGCGACCCAGGTCTGCTGCAGCGCTGGATTGATGGAGACTGCTTTTGAGAAGTAGGTTTGAGCTTCGCCGAGGTGGCCTGCCTGTTGTTCCACCGCCCCAAGATTTGCCAATGTGAGGGCGTTGGTGGGATCCAGTTTGAGGATTTCCAGGTACGCGCTTCGGGCGGCAGCCCAATCCCGCTTTGAGAAGGCTTGAGAAGCCTTTGCTGAAAGGTGATTGGATACAGGCGGCAAATCACCGCTTTTTTGCTGATCGGCCAGTCCCAACGCCGGTCCGGGAGGAGCGGCTTCGGGCTTTTCAGATTGGGCGCTGACCGGGCCGCACAGGGCTCCGAAAAGAAGGAGCGTTCGCAGGTAACGATGCATGTCACAATATGGTGAGCGGAGGCGCTGCTACCAACTATAAAAAACTTGACTGCGCGACTGAACAGTGTTCATCATAAGCGTATGTTAACCGATCGACAGCAGGAACTTCTGGATTTCCTCCGCTTCTATCAGCGGTCATACGGTGTCATGCCGTCCACGCGTGACATTCAGCAGCACTTCGGATTCGCCAGCCAGACTGCGGCCATGAGCCATCTACGGGCGCTGGAACGAAAAGGCGTGATCAAGCGACTGGCAGGCAAAGCGCGCGCGGTTGTTTTTCCCGATGACTTGAATCGGGATACCATTGGTATCCCGGTGTTCGGTCTAATTCCGGCGGGTTTTGCGGCCGACAACCCTCAAGAAGAGGCGGAGACCACGCTGACCATCGATTCGAGAATGCTGGGGCTATCTACCCGGGCCAAACCTTTTGCATTGCGGGTGCGTGGAGACTCCATGACAGGAGCCCATATCCAGGACGGAGACTTTGTTATTCTGGACCAGCGGGAGCCCCGCCCCAAGGATATCGTCGCCGCCTTGCTGGATGGCGAAAGCACCCTGAAGCGTTACCTCATGGAAAATGGGTCGCCTTTTTTGCGGGCTGAAAATCCCCGATATCCCGATTTGATCCCCGCACGCGAATTGGTAATTCAGGGCGTGATGGTGGGTCTGTTTCGGCCGATGAACGCGCCGGGAATATGATCGTCACACTTTCGAGCGATCGGAGTAATACTTCGCTGAATTCGCATCTGCGAGTTAAACGCGACTTGATAGCCTCACGGTCATCCTGGTGAGGAATGGCCTTATACGGCCTGGATGAGCCGCTTATGCTGGCGTTGTTTGGCAACCGACTGGCGACGAGTGATCTTAAGCCCGTCGAGATGCATGCGGGGGCTTTTCTGCGGGTTATAGGCAAAGTTATACCTAGGTAACTTTGACGTAAGTTTATTACTAGAATTACTTAAAAACCAAGGCCTCGACTAGCAGCAAATTCCGCTGCAAACAGCGGTTAGGCTATACGTTTTCGGGCTAGGGCCAAGGGAAAAGCAGCTGATACTGGCCGCAGCATTTTGTTGGGCAGCACGCCTGTTGGCATTAAGGATCACCCTTAGGATCAAATCTTAAGTTGTTCCATGCGCTTTCACTAATTTATGTCTAAATGCAAAAAAGCTAAACATATGCATTTAATTTGGTTAATGATTTGCTCATATCAGTGCTATTCTATTTTTAATAAATTAATTGGTTATGCCTATTCAGCCCGCGTTTGACACAGAACTCTCCGGCAGCAATGTCGGAGGTAGACCACGCAAATCCTCAGGAGTGGTTTTGGTGGTGGATGATGAGCCGGCGCAGAGAGAACTGTTCACAAGAGCCTTGGCATCGACCTGCCGGGTTCACGCCTTGGGTTCAGTAGCTGAAGCTTTGGAAGAAGCCGGCAGCCGTCCGCCGTCTGCCGTGGTCATGGACTACTCCATGCCGGGGGAAAATGGACTGGAGGGACTCCGGATGTTCCGCGCGATGCATCCAAAGGTGCCGGTAATTATCATCAGTGGTTACGCCGATCTCGAAGTTGCCCGGCAGGCGATCGCGCTGGGGGCTTTGGAATACATGATCAAGCCCTTTGAATTAACCGATCTTGTTTCGGTGATCTCGCGCTGTTTGAAACTCCCCGCTGCTTCGGAGCTCTCAGGTGGGAATCTCACGCCGGCGGCCGGAAGGCAAACTGCCGTGGTCGATTTGTGGCGCGGCCGTATGCCGACAGTGCCTTCCGACAACCGGATGGAAATCCATCTTCCCGCAGGGCAGAAGATCGAAGCCAAGGTGCTTCGGCTGAGCCGGAATGTGCTTCATGGTGAAGTTTATGATTCCCAGTGGGGCCTCACCGCAGGTGATGACCTGCAGAATATCCAAGTCTGGGTGGGAAGTTCGATGGCCTACGAAGGCGCCGGCACGCTACAGCATGTGATACCCACTGGCTCCAGCCACATCTGTGAATTCACTTTGCATGGTAGCTGGACAGAGAATTCCAATGGGGTCCCGACCCAGCATTTGAATGAGGCAACGACGGACTTCCTCACAAAATGGGAGTCCACCTCGCAGATCCTGCCTTCCTTCAAACTCGCGGTCGCGGATGTGTCTGCCCTTTTACAGGAACTCAAAGATTGGCTTGATGGCGTTGAGCTTTCCTGGGTTCAGGAAGGAGCACGAGACCTCGCCAACGAGGAAACCAGGCTTGAATGGCTCATGCAAGAAACCGGCCCTGCTCTGGACAAGGTGTTCAAGGTTTTCGAAGACGAGTCTCTGCGCATTCCTGCGGACTTGATCGGCTACCACGCGGAATATGTGAGGGCGCGACTGCACCCCCTTACCCTGTGCTCCCCGTTCGTCCACCGGGCTTTTACCAAGCCGCTTTTCTATCCTGGCGACTTTGGTGTGATGAATTACATGCTGGGCTATCCCTTCGAGGGCAAATCTCTGTTTTCCCGCGTGTTCAACGCGTGGGTGATTCGGAGTGGGGCCTGCGCCACCTATCGTCACCGTGTTTGCTACATGGAAGACTTCCTCAAGACTGAGATCGAACGGACAGTCGCTGAGAAAGGCCGTCCGGCCCGTATTCTAAGCCTGGGCTGCGGTTGCGCTCCCGAAGTTCAGCGTTTGATCCGTAACGAGGCGATCTCCGAGCAGGCCGCGTTTACCCTTTTTGACTTCAATCCAACGACCGTGAAATACGCGCGGGAACGCATGGCAGAAGCGAAGGCAGCGACCGGCCGGAGCACCGAAGTCGACATCCAGGAATTCTCTGTGCAGCAAATGCTGGCGCAAGGGACGCGGCTTGTGACCCAGCCTCGACTGTTGAGGTCTGGGATGCTGGCGCGCGGTAAATATGACATCCTCTATTGCGCAGGCCTTTTTGACTACCTCTCGGAGAGAGTCTGCAAACGCATACTGGAGATTTTCTGGGAAATGGCGGCACCAGGGGCGGCCATCGTAGCGACCAACTTTGCTCCTCCCAACCCCATGCGGGCGTTCATGGACTACGTTCTGGACTGGCGACTGATCCACCGCGAAGAACCGGAAGTCCGGGTGATGGCGGTAGACGACAGCCTCAATCCAGAGACGCAGACGGTCTTTTCTCCGGGTAAAACGGAAATCTTCCTCCACATGCGCAAACCCGAGGCGTAAGCACCGGCTGGAAGTGAATTCTGGGGCTTCAGGGTCAAACCTGAAGCCCCTTTTCGTTTGTATTTATTATAAAAAATATGATATATTATAGAAATTGGAGTATTATTTACACAAATTCTGTAATCATGGAAGAATCCTCACCCTGGCTAACTCCTCTCCAAGAGGAGAATCGCCGGGTCATGCTTCGCAATGTGCGGGTGTTGAGCGTCATCGCCATGACATTGGTTCCGGCATGTTCGCTGTTGGACTATTTCGCTTATCCACACCTGTGGTGGTCATTCCTTTCGGCGCGGGTACTGGTGTCCTCGGTAGAAATCTTCCTGCTCGCCCTTACTTTTCTGGCTTTCGGGCAGAAGTACCTGCGGCTGTTGATGCTGCTTGTGCCCATGATGCCGGTCATCTGCATTGTATGGATGATTCACCGATGCGGTGATCCCGCTTCGCCGTATTACGCGGGCTTGGCACTCTGTCTGGTGGGGGTGGGCTATCTTTATCAGTGGAGCTACGTGGAGTGCCTGATCGCGATCCTCTGCACCATCAGCCTTTTTTTTATGGCGACGGTGCCACTGCTGTTGGACCCCGTGATCCGAAATGGCGTGGACGAGGGTCAATTCATTAACAACATGATCTTCCTGGTCGCGAACAGCATCATCATCGCGACGGGCAGCCATGTGCACCAACGCATTCGAGAGAACGAGGTGATCTCGCGTTTCCGGCTGGCCGATAACCAGAAGGAACTGGAAGAGAAGAACAATCGGTTGGTAGAGATGGATCGGCTGAAGACCGATTTCTTTTCTAATGTGACGCATGAGTTGCGGACTCCCCTCACCCTTATGCTCGCGCCACTGCAGAGGCTGCAGAGGCTCTATGCCGCGGAAAACATGGACTCTCACGAGCGGCCAGGGCTATCGACCGAACTCAACGGGATCTACAAGAATGCCCTGCGCCTTTTGCGGTTGATCAACGACCTGTTGGATATTTCCAGTGCCAACTCGGGCCGGATGCAGTTTGCCTCCCATCCGTTCTCGCTACCCGCCTTTACTTCCCGGTTGCTCCTTTCACTCAAATCCATGGCGCAGCACGGCGGCGTGGAAGTTGGTCAGGCCTACCGCAGCCATCTCGATCAGGTGCGCGGGGATGAAGACAAGCTGGAAAAAGTGGTGCTGAACCTGTTGTTCAACGCCGTGAAATTCACGCCGAGCGGCGGAAAGGTATTTCTCAGAGTCCGTGAGTTGCAGGAGGATCTCATCATCGAAGTCACCGACACGGGGATCGGTATCCCTACGAAAAGCCTCCCTTTCATCTTTGACCGCTTCTGGCAAGCGGATACGTCGTCCACCCGCCAACATCCTGGAACCGGGTTGGGACTTTCGGTGGTGAAGGAGTTCGTGGAGCGCATGGGCGGTCGCGTGGAAGCCGAGAGCCAAGTCGGCAAAGGCACGACGATGAGGGTCACGCTGCCCATCCGTCGCGAAGGCGTGGAAGTTTACCTGGGTGGACCCACTGAGTCCGCGATTGAAGCATCGGCGGAAACACTCTCCGAAAATCCCCTGCTGACTGAGGCAGGGAAGGACGAAGACCAACATACCATGCCCGCCGCGGGAGAAAATGCGTTAGCGGCCTGGATTAAGTCCATCTACAAGGAAGCGGAACAATCTCAGGCTCTTGCCGAGGTAATGCCGCCGCCTTCGGTCAATCAAACTTATCCGGCTCCCGGAGAAGAAGATCTAAGCAAACCGCTGGTGCTGATAGCCGACGACGAGCCCGGAATGTTGCGGTTCATCCGATCCGAACTGGAGGACAAATTCCGGGTGATTGAAGCTTCCGAGGGGATGAGCGCTTTGACCCTGGCTGAGAAATTCAAGCCGGATCTGATCATCTCCGATTACATGATGCCGAATCTGGATGGCTTAGCGCTGTGTCAGGCGCTGCGGGCCAGGGGGCCACAAGGTTCGATGCCGATCATGCTCGTGACGGCGCGTTCCGACGAGGATGTCAAAATGACGGCGCTGCGCAACGGCGCCAATGATGTGCTGGTCAAACCTTTCTCTCTTACTGAGTTCCATACCCGGGTGCATAACCTGGTGACGGCCTTCCAGTTGAGAAAGGAAGTGGAGTCGCGCAATACTCAGCTCGAAGAGACGCTCACGGAACTTCGGAGCAAGGAAAACGAACTGATGCAATCTGAGAAGATGGCGGCGCTGGGCATTCTCACGGGCGGCATCATGCACGAGATCAACAACCCGCTGAACTTCGCCCGGAGCGCGTTGTATGTCCTGGACCGGCAAGCCAAGCAACTGCCCGACGGGTCCAGTGAGGAGATCGGCGACATCGTTTCCGACCTTCGTGAGGGCATGGATCGAATCGCTACCATCGTTTCCGATCTACGCACGTTCTGTCACCCCGAGACGGCGCTAGGCGCTACCTGTGCCCTGGCGGATCCACTGCAAAGCGCCGTCCGCATGCTGACGCCACAAGTGAAAGAAAGCATGGTTGAAATCCACGAAGAGATTGATCCAGCTCTTTGCGTGAGTGGCGACCGGAATCAGCTCACGCTTGTCTTCATTAACATCATCAAGAATTCCGTCGATGCGCTGGCGAGTCACCCCATAACACCAAAGGATGGCCGGCAAATCTGGGTGGAAGCCCGTCAGTTGAAGCAACAGATCGAAGTCATCATCCGGGATAACGGGCCGGGTATTGCCCCCCAAAACCTGGCCCGCATCTTCGATCCATTTTTCACCACGAAGCCAAGTGGCGAAGGCACCGGTATGGGCCTGTCGCTCTGCTACCGCATCATCACAGCTCACGGCGGGACTATTGCCGTGCAGTCCGAACCGGGATCAGGCGCCAAATTTGTCCTCCGGTTTGCCCCAGCCACTGAGTATAGCCTTAGTTCAGACCCTCAAATTTCTGTAATGGTTACTTGATATAACTGAAATATTAGCCATATTAACTATAATGCACAGAAAAAACAGAATTTCTATTCCGCAGCCGTGCATTCTTTATGTGGATGATGAGCTGCTGTCTTTAAAGTATTTTCAGCAGTTCGTCGGCGCGGAATTCCAAGTCATTACCTGCCCGAGTGCCGAAGAAGCTGCTCTCATTGTGAAGGAAAGGCATGAGGAGATCGGTGTTGTGATCTCGGATCAGCGCCTGAAAGGGACGCCGGGAACTGTTTTTCTAGCCCATCTGAGGCAGACTTATCCCCACATTGTCCGGATTCTGGCGACCGCCTTTGCCGATATCAACACGGCGGTCTCTGCCATCAATGATGGCGCCATTTACCAGTATGTGGCCAAGCCATGGGACCCCATCAAGCTGCTACAAAGCCTGCGTGGGGGGATGGAGCATTTTGTGTTGTGCGCTGAACGGGAGCGGTTGCTAAAAGAGAAGGCCTCCATGAGCCGGCAGCTAATCGCTTCTGATCGGCTGGCCAGCTATGGTGCCCTCGCTGAAGGCATCAACCACCACATCCGCAATGCCCTGGTCCCCATGCAGACCTATCTTCAACTGGTGGGTGGTGGTGATGAGCAACAATCGAGCTTTTACGGAGACTACGATAAAGAGTTCGTTCAGGAACTGCATGGGGAGGCCAAAAAACAGCTTCGCCGCATCACCGATATGCTGGGGCAACTGGCTTCCGTGCCGGCTACGCATCAGTTCGCCAAGGATCACGCGGTGTCCGTCCATGGTCTCTGGCTTGAGGTGATTGACCAGTTCGACGTGCCCTTGGAAGACCGGAACATCCACGTATCTGTTACCGCCAGGGAGTCAGTTCCTACGGTCACGTGCAGCCGAGACAAGCTGAGTCAGGTTTTTCGACTCATCCTTGAAGACAAGCTGGAGCACTTGCAGCCCGCGAATGAGATCCACATTGTCCTGGAACATCGGCTGGGTAAAGCCGGGGTGGCCGAGCACATTTGCATGGAAGTCAGTGACTCTGGGCCGGACATCGAAGCCGCTCGCCTGGATTCCGTTTTTACGCCGTTCTTCGTGCGGCAGGAGTGCCCCAATTACATGGGGATGCATCTAGCGACATGTCATATGACCTTGCATGGACTGGGCGGCTGGGCTCAGGCCTACAACGACGAACACCGGGGCACGGTGATGTCGCTTTGCCTTCCTACCGGCGCCGACCAGAGCCAGCAATCTGCATCCCTACAGCAGACCCAGACATCCCCTGCCCACCCCAGTCTGGCGCTTGCCACTGCACCATTGCAATAAGCCCCCCAAGCAGACACGCCTCCTTTCGCCTGCTCATGACCGCTACCACCACATCCAGCGTTAAATTGCCGAAAAGCCCTGCGCCGCCGGAAGATCAATCGTTTCTGCGCGCCGCCTTCGATGCGACCAAAGACGCTATTCTTGTCGTGGATGCCTTCGGCAAAGCGGTTCATCACAATCTGCCTTTCGAGGAAGTGTTTGGCGTGAAGTCATCTGATATCAGTGCGTCCTCACCGGGCACACTACAGGAGCAGTTGGCGAGATGTTTCGCGACGAAGTCTGTCTTTGAAGAAAAATGGCAGCAACTCCTGGCCGGGGAGAAAACAGAGTGGGACATCGTCAAACCTCAAAACCGCGTCCTGGAGGCTAGCCTCTCCAAAGTGGAACACGATGATGGCGCCATACGTGTCGTGGTGTGGCACGACGTCACGGAAAGACGGCTCCTGGATACATCCTTACAGCAGGCCAACAAGATGGAGGTTCTGGGCAAGCTGACCGGCGGTATCACGCATGATTTCAACAACCTGCTCGCCGCAATCGGAGGCAATATAGGTCTGGCGTTGGCCAATCTGGATCACGGAAAACGTGAGGAAGTGGCATCCCTTCTGTCTGACGCCATGAAGGCAGCGATGGGTGGACGCGCCCTGGTGAAACAATTGCTCGATCACTCCCGCCGCCGGAGCACCAAGATCGAGACTCAGGATCTGCGAGCGATCGTGACAGATGTGAGGAACATTCTGAAGCACTCCATCTCCCCGCTCATCAAGGTCGAGATGCATTGGCCCGAGAACCTGTGGAACATCCTCGCAGACGAGCACCATGTGCAGCAGATCGTTCTCAATCTGTGCGTCAACGCAGCGGATGCTCTAAAGGACCGGCCAGACCCACGGATCACGATCTTGGCTGCAAATTATTCGCGGCATGCCTCTGATGCTGCCATGAGCAAACAGGGCGGTGCTGAGTTCATCCGGCTGCAAGTGAAGGACAATGGGCCGGGCATTCCCCCGCATGTGCGGCAACGACTTTTCGAAAGGTTCTTCACGACCAAGAAGGAAGGTGAGGGTACCGGCTTGGGACTCTCCATCTGCCGCGACATCGCCGAAAAGATGGGTGGCTGGATCGAATGTGATTCCGAGCCCGGGCGCGAAACAACGTTTTCAGTGTTCCTTCCGAGGGGAACGGGCGCCTGCAAGAATGCACCGGTAGCGCCACAGGCTACGGCCAAGGCGGTCAAAGGAACGGAGCGTCTATTGATCGTAGATGACGACGCGCTGGTCAGATCGGTCAGCGTCCGGCTGCTCAAGGGCGCCGGCTATCAAGTCAATATCGCCGTGGATGGCCAGGAAGCAGTGGATTGGGTGAAGGCTCATCCAGGCGAAGTGGATCTGGTACTGATGGACGTGACCATGCCGCGACTTTCCGGTGGCGATGCGACGCGCATCATTCGTGAGATGATGCCAGACATGCCGGTCGTGCTTTGCAGCGGGTTGCCACTTGATGTATCCCGATTCAAGGAAGCTTACGGCACCCTACCCAACGCGACCTTGCTGAAGCCCTTCGACTTGGCGGAGCTTTCCGTCGTGGTGCGGCAGACACTGGACAAGGCCGCTAAGAAAAATGTGCCGCTGGCTCCGGTGCCTGTCATGCCAGAGTGAACGTGCGACAGAATGAGTAGTTCTGCGGCGAGGGCACTGAGTGACAAGGCTCACCAGAAGCCCCACTGCTTTGTCTGGAGAACGTAGATTCCCAGGAGCAAGTTTGCGACGGCGTGCATGAGGACGCAGGCGGCAAGGGACTTTGTCCGGACGGCCAGCCAGTACATCATTGAGCCAAAGATCAATGCGCCAAGCCAGTCCACCGGCTGGTGGGCGAGCATGAAGCATCCGGTGACGATGCCGTAGGCGCGCCAGTCATGACGTCCAAACGCAATCTTCTGGAAGCCGCGACCATCCGCCTGCACATAACGCATGAGGAAACCCCGCCAGAAGATCTCCTCCGCGAAAGCAACCACGACTGTCATGCGAACAAGGCGTAGTATGATAGCCGTGCCATAAGCAGCCGGTTGATCCTTGAAGATATCCGGATTGAATCCCTCCAGCCTGGGCGCGATTCCCAGCCATTCGAGCCACTCCGCTGGCGTGATGCCGGAAGCCAACAGCTTTTGATAAATGAGTCCCGGGATGAGCCATGCCGCAATACCGAGGATTCCCAACACCGTGCCAAGACCAAAACCTCGCAATGGCCGGAAAGTGTAGTGCCTTCGAAAGGCCCATAACATGCCGCCCACCAGGATCGTCTGGAGCGGATAGACCCAATGCTCCGGCGCGCGGCGCCACCAAGGGAGCACTTCATTGTCTACGGCCATCAGTCCCGGAACCGCATTCAACAGGATGAATACCGCCAACGGAAGTATGTGAGCGAGCGATGGTGTGACGCGTCCTGTCATGCCTTGGGTGCGCCTTCCTAGTCCTTGAAATGCCCTTTGCGTTCCAGGTGCTTCTTCGCTTTCGACTGCACGAGGCGCTTGGAATGCCGCTCCAAGGTCAACTGCCGTTTTTTCCGACGCGTGCGTAGCTTCTCGATCTCTTCATCCAACTTCAGGAAAGCCTGATAGCGATCTGTAGGAAGGGTTCCAGAAGCCACGGCTTCGCGGATGGCACAGCCAGCGTCTGTGCCGTGTCTGCAGTTTTGGAAGCGGCATTGCATGGCCATTTCACTCACATCCGCGAATTGTTCGCGAAGGGTGTTTTCATCCGTCCACATGCGGACTTCCTTAATGCCGGGATTGTCTACGATGAGACCGCCGCGATCCAACAAGAGGAGTTCACGAGCCGTGGTGGTATGTCTCCCTTTCCCTGTGATCTCATTCACCTCATCGATCCACTGCCAGTCATCGCCAAGGAGGAGGTTTACAAGTGCTGACTTGCCCACGCCACTGGAGCCAATGAAGGCGACAGTTTGGCCTCTTTTCAGGTACGTCGAAAAGGGACGCAGGCCCTTCCGCTTTTCCACACTCGTCACCAAGACATCCGCCTCGGGATTTAAAGCCCGGATGGCCTCAGCGGCCTCTGCACACTGGCTGGCAGGATAGAGATCTGACTTGTTCACAATGACCACAGGCTTGGCACCGCTGCGGCCGATCAGCCCGAAGTAGCGCTCCATACGGCGCAGATTGAGGTCCACGCCCGGATCTGTCACCACGACCACCGTATTGACGTTCGCTGCAATGACTTGTTCTTCTCCACTTTCTCCTGCGGCTTCACGGGAGAAACAGGTCTGGCGAGGCAAGCGCGCGCGGATGACTGTTTCGTCTGCAATATCGAGAGCAACCCAGTCCCCGACGGCCGGCAATTCTGCATCGGTCTCGGCATCATGATACACCTTGCCGCCCATGACGACTTCCAGTTCCTCAATCTTACCATTCTCAATGAGCAGGGCACCGTAGGTGATCTTGTTATCGCGGATCAAGCGAGCGGGTTTCCACCCGCTCCCGGCATACGGGGCGAACGCTTTTTCAAAGCCCTTGTTCCAGCCAAGGTCAGTGAGAGTCAAACGGTTCGCCGGCATTGTGCAAAATGACCGGCTAAGGCGTGCGTACGCCCACACCATAACCTCGCAGAGCGGCGATGCTGCGCTGCAACTGCTCCTTCTGGTAGGCGATGTCGGCTTCTTTGTCCGGCGCTTTGAAGGGCGGGATCTCACGACCTTTTTTGGATAAGTCCTGGAAGGCTTTCAGATCGTCCGCGGGCATGTTCTGATAGCCCAGCTCCTTGATGAAGGCCTCGTCCTTGTATTTCAAAACTTTCGGAAACCCAGAGATCGTTTCAATCTGCAAAGGAACATTGGGGCAGAGTTCCGCAAACCGTTGGGCATACTTGTTAAAGTCCACGATACCGTCACCGATGGCGGTCCACTGCACGACTGCGCCCTCGGGCGTATCCCAGATCATGCTGTCCCGAATGCTGGAGCAATTCACGTAAGGCCCAAGGGTTTCCAGGTGGCGAAGAGGATCTTCCATGACCCAAGCGGCATTGCCAGGGTCGATATTGGCACCGACCCAATCTTTGCCGGCAGCTTCGATCAGCGCCTTCAGTTCATGGGACTGCATATCACCGGCGTGATTCTCGATGGAGAGTTTGACGCCGGAGTCGCTGGCGTAGGATTTGCAAGCAGCGAAGACTTTCAGGAGCGACTCAATGTGGCGCTGGATGCCGCCGTCTCCTTTTCGGTCGTCGTTTCCGCCCAGGTAACAACGAGCGACGGGCGAGCCCAGAGCCTTGGCGACACGAATGCAAAGACGAAGATGTTCCTCAGCGATGCCGAAGGTGTCCTTGAACCGGGCCGAAGTGGGGCAAACGCTGCTGGTGCCGACGTAGAGAGCCAAGCCCGCTAGATCCGCCTGAGTTTTCAATTTGGCGAGATAGTCGTCCTCAAAGCTCTCAAACGGAAGTAGTTCGGAGATGAAAAGGGTGTCGAGTTTCAGCGAACCCGCGTAGTCGATGAACTGGGGCGCCTTCCATCCCGCAGCCCGGAGAGCAAAATGGTCCATGCCAAGGCGCACCTTCTTGGGCAGACTCGCGGCGTGGGAGACTATTGGAAAGGTGGCCAGCGCGGCACCCGAAGTGGTCTGAAGGAAATGGCGGCGATTCATGAGCGGAGAGTCAGATGCAAACGCTCTGCCCCCAGCTGGCTCTTTCATGCAGAATGGCTGGATGAACTGCCACCTGAGCGAACCTTAGTTCTGAGGCTTGTTTTTGTCCTTCTCGTGAAGCACCCAGTTGAGGAACTTTGTCCGCATATCTGCGGGCTGGATGATCGACTTCATGGCGAGATTGGAGAGCCAGCGATTCAAGGACTCGCGGCCTTTTTCAGCCTGGATGTATTTCTCAATCTGCGGACGAACCTTGTCGAGAGGCTCCATATTGCCAGGCTGTTTATCCTCGCAATAGATGATCATGTAATTCACATCGATTTCGATGACCTTGCTGACAGCCCCCTTTTTGAGTGCAAAAGCGACGTCGGCCAATTGCTTGTTCAGCGTAGCACGCTCCTGCAAACCCCAATCCCCGCCGCTTTCCGCACGGCTGTCCTGCGAATAGGTCTTCGCCATGGTGGCAAAATCGGAGCCGCCGGACACCTTGGAACGGATTTCCTCAGCCAATTTTCTCTGTGACCCAGGCGTCGCCCCTGGCACGCCAATGGGGTACATGGGGATGGTGATGGTGCTGAATTTGATGAAGTCCTTGTCCCGGAATTTGTCGGCGTTCTTTTGGTAGAATGCTTCGACATCCGCCGGAGCCGGAGGGGGCAAATCTTTCACCTGGCGGGAGCGCAGAACGGAGACAATCATCATTTTCTGGCGCTGCTCGCGGAATTTGGCGAGCGTCATGTTGTTCTTGGCCAGTTCGTAGAGGAATTTCTCGCGATTGCCTTCGAAATTCTCGCGAATCACGGAATTCACATCATCATCCACGTACTCGGGCTTGATGCTGCCGCCCAGCTTCTCAAACTCGCTAAGGACTAGCTGACGTTCGATGAGCGCATAAACGGCATTGGCGTGGAGTTCCTTGATGGCGGCTTCCTGCTCGGAGGGGTTCCGCAGAGTCACACGAATGAGTTGCTCCTGGGCCTGAACCGCGTCCCGCACTTCGGACTTCGTGATGACCTTGCCATTCACCACGACGGCAATCCCATTGCTGACCTGGCTTTGGGCGAATCCTGCCAAGCCAACCGTGAGGGCCAGGACGAGGAATGCGGATTTTATACGGAGGCTCTTCATATCAAAAATTCTTCAACAACTGAAGTGCTTCGCGCAATTGTAGGCCCTCGTCAAGAGCCGTTAGCCTCGGGAACTTCCCGTCCAGAAGCACGTAGCGCCCCTTTCGGGTGAGCATCAGTTTGCTTTCCTTGATCTCGACAGCGGAAATGCCGAGGTGGGCTGCGACGAGGCGGATGCCTGCGCAAACCAGTAGATTTTCCGCCGCCGGGGGCATTGGGCCGAACTGATCCCGCCAGTCGCGCTCCAAGTAGTCCAGTTCCTTCCGGGTCATGGTCTCTGCCACCTGGCGGTAGGCGGTGATGCGGCTCTTTGCGTCCTCCATATAGGAAGCGGGAATGAAGGCCGGAATGGAGCGTGACTTTTCCGGCACGGTTTTCTGCTTGTCAGGCGGACGGTGGGCGGTAGCGGCGGTGACCCGTCTCCCGGCAGGGGCTTCGGCTTCACGCAACCATTGCGCCTCACTGAGGCACAGGAAATCGACGTGAAGGCTGACCTCCATGGGCTGGGCGGTGCGGCGACCCTGAAGTCGGGCGGAGGCAGCCTTGAGCAACTGGCAATAGAGATCGAACCCTATGGCGGTGATGTGTCCGCTCTGTTCCGTGCCAAGGAGATTGCCCGCGCCGCGGATTTCCAAATCCCGCATGGCGATTTTGAAGCCGCTCCCGAGAGCGGTGTATTGCTTGATGGCGTTCACCCGCTTCCGGGCATCACCGCCGGTCATCATGTCACGCGGCAGCATGAGCAGGGCGTGGGCTCGTCCCCCACCCCGGCCAACCCGGCCGCGGAGCTGGTAGAGATCTGCAAGGCCGAAGCGGTCGGCCCGATCGATGATGATGGTGTTCGCATTTGGGATATCCACCCCGCTCTCGATGATGGTGGTGCAGACAAGGACATCAGCATCGCCATTGACGAACGTCTGCATGACTTCCTCCAGTTCCTCCGCCTCCATCTGGCCGTGACCGATGAGGATGCGGGCCTTGGGGCAGAGGGCCTGGATTTTATCCCGCATCTTTTCGATGGTCATGACGCGGTTATGCAGCAGGAAGACCTGGCCACCGCGTTCCATTTCCAGATCAATGGCATCGCGAATGAGCCGCTCATCGTAGCCCGCCACGGTGGTTTGCACCGGGATGCGGTTGGCGGGTGGCGTATCAAGTGTGGACATGTCTCGCACCCCCAACAACGCCATGTAGAGGGTGCGTGGAATGGGGGTAGCACTGAGAGTAAGCACATCTACGAGGCGGAAAAGTTCCTTGAAGCGCTCTTTGTGTTTTACGCCGAAACGCTGCTCTTCATCAATGACAACGAGGCCGAGTTGCTTAAAGCGGATGTCTTTCGAGATGACGCGATGGGTGCCGACGACGATGTCCACGGTGCCCTCTGCGAGGTCTTTGACGATCTGCTTCACCCGCTTCGGAGGCGTCAGCCGGCTTAGCATCTCCACCCGAACGGGGTAGTCGGACATGCGCTCGCGGAGTGTCTGCCAATGCTGCTGCGCCAAAACCGTGGTGGGCACTAGGATCGCCACCTGACGTCCGCTCATGACCGATTTGAAGGCTGCGCGGATGGCTACTTCGGTTTTGCCGAAACCCACATCCCCGCACAGCAGGCGGTCCATGGGTTTTTCGTTCTCCATGTCGCGCCGAACTTCCTCTACGGCACGGAGTTGATCCGGCGTTTCGCGATAGAGAAAGGACTGTTCAAATTCGACCTGCCATTTCGAGTCAGGCTCGTGGGCATAGCCTTTGAGTGATTGGCGCTGGGCTGCGATGGAAAGCATGCTACCCGCAAACTGCTCAATGCTTTTCTCCGCCATTTGGCGGGTTTTCCCCCAGCGTGCGTCGCCGAGTTTATTCAAGTTGGGGCCTCGTCCCCCTGCTCCGACGTAGCGGGACACTAGATGGGTCTGCGACAATGGCACGAAGGCCTTCGCGCCTTCCGCATAGCGGATGACCATGACTTCCTGCTTTGAGTCGTCATCCCGGGTAACGATGCCCTCATAGCGGCCGATGCCGTAATCGAGATGCACGACCTGATCGCCAGCCTGCAATTCCCGCAGATGCTCGCGAGCCTGCCGCAGGATCTGCGCCTCATCCAACTTTGAGCCGCGCACGCGGCGGACGTGCTGGTGACGACCAAAGATTTCGGCCCCAGCCAGCACCGCAGTCTTCGCCCCTGGAACAGTGAACCCCCGATGGATGAACCCGAGGGATCGCTCCACGCTCACCTCATCCAGCCAGTCTTCGCTGACCAACTCGGCAAAACGCTGACGTTCCCCTTCATTGTGGAAGAACATGACCATGCGCCACCCATCGCGACGCCATGCTTCCACCTGATTGATGAATTCCATCCGGCGTGCTTCGTGCAGAACGAAGTCGCCCGCGCCGAACACTCCCAAGGGATTCTCGAAAAACGCGGTGGTGTAATCTTCGACTCCGTGGCCGGCGGCTCCAGCGGTAATGCGTACCGAGCCGGCGAGAACGGTTGCCCCTTCTTCGGATTCAATGAAGACGACCAAGTCATCTTTCCGCAGGAAGCTCTTCAACGGCACTTCCGAACCGCCGGTCTCCAGTTCCGGGAGGAGCAATCGGGCGGAGTCGATGCGGCGGGCAGACATCTGCGAATGGACATCAATGATCCGAAGGGATTCGATGGATTGGTCGAACCACTCCAACCGCAAAGGTTCCTCTCCCTGCCAGGGGTAGATATCCATGATGGCGCCGCGGCGCGCGAACTGGCCGCGCTCTGACACAACAGGGACGCGCTCGTATCCAAGCGACCCGAGTTCCGCAATCAGCTTCTCAGCATCCAGCTCATCTCCGACCTTCAGATCGCGGCTTTTGGAGTCCAATTCCTTCTGGGCAGGGACTGATTCTTCCAGGGAGTCCCGGCAAATGAGAAGAATAGACGAGGCCTCCGTGGAGGAAGCTGAGCTGAATTTGGACAAAACAGAGATGCGCTCTGAAGCCGTTTCAGGATCCGGCAGAGCGTCGCCGCCAGCATGCATGAGCCGGGGGAAGAAGAGCCCCGGCGCTCCCCACACGGGCATCTCCGCATACATCTGCTCTTGGACGCGAGCATCCTCACAGATGATCCAGACTCGCCGGGGAGCCACACATCGAACAATGGCAGCCGCCGCAAACGGCCAGGCGGGCTGTGCGACGTGATCCAGAGCCACGCCATTGCGCTTTCCTTTGCGGATTGATTCCCAAATTCCAGCAAAGGCGTCCGCTTCTAAAATCTCCTGCATCAGTGCGGACGCAGAGGAAGGTGCCGATACCGATCCCGATAACGGCGCCTGGGACGGGCTCGCTGCGACACTCGCTGAACTCATGGGGCGTTAGAACCAATACCGTGAACGATGCCATCCGGATGCTTCCGATTTATGAGAAGCATGCTTTAGCGATCCACGGTTTGAGTGGTGGAGATAAGCGGATTCGAACCGCTGACCTTCTCATTGCGAACGAGACGCTCTACCAACTGAGCTATACCCCCAAGTCACTCAAAATGAAGTCATTACGACGAATTTCGAGGGCGCTCATTTTAGCTTTGTAACCCATCTTTGTAACCCGTATAGTGGCAGGACATGAAAATGCCGAGCCAAACCGCACCGAAGGCGCGTTTCGAGAAGGTGGGAGAGTGCCTGTACCGATATTCATCGAATGGGGTTTATTATGCTTTGCTCAAGAACCACGGCAAGCAGAAACGGCAGTCGCTGGAGACCACTGACAAGGCGTTTGCGAAGCGAAAACTCGCCGATCTGAAGAACAGCATCGGGGGTCTGGATGCAGCGGTCGGCAGGGTCACCTTGGGCGAGTCGTGCGTGCGCTACATGGCGACGGTGCAGAATCAAAAGCCCCGCACCATCAGGCGTAAACGGGACATCATCCAGCAACTGCTGTCCCGGTTCCCGGGAGGCGCAAACGCTCCTGTTTCAAAAATTAGACCCTCCCACCTGGAAGGATGGCTCGCGTCCTACACGTTCGGCTACGCTTCTCAAAATCTTTACCTCCAGGCTATCAAAGGGATTTTTGATCTATGCGTGCAAGACCGGATTATCGCGGAGTCCCCGGCTGCAAACATCAAAGCCAAGAAGCGGACGAAGCCCGTCCGGCTCACCCCCTCATGGGAGGAATTTTGGCGGATCATTGAAGACGTGCGCCATGAACCGCTTAACGCAGATTCCGAGGACAGCGGGAATTTTTTGGAATTTATGGGATTGGCGGGAGTTGGCCAGGCGGAGATTGGACGATTGGTTCGGGCAGATATCGATTTCAGAGGAGAGCGGCTTCGACTCTATCGCGTCAAAACTTCGACACCCTTCCAAGTGCCCCTCTACCCTCAACTCCTTCCCTTGCTGGACCGAATGGGCGTAGCCTCGATGCCACCTGAGCAGAGAGTGTTCGTGCTGAGCGATGCCAAGAAAGCCCTCAGCGCCTCCTGCAAGAGGCTGGGGATGCCGGCGTATAGCCAGCGTTCCTTGCGCCGTATGTTTATCACCCGCTGCATTGAGCTGGGCATCGATGTGAAGGTGATTTCTGAATGGCAAGGCCATCAGGACGGAGGCAAACTCATTCTCGCGACCTACAGCCATGTCCGGAAGACCCACGCTGATGAGATGGCTAAAAAGCTGACCTTGAACTGAACAACCGGCATTCGCAAATGACTGCAAACGAGCCAAACCGAGGAAGACCGCCGCATTCGCCGCGCCTGGCGGAAGCAGGACGAATGCGGCGATTCTTGTTCTACATCTTTGGCAATGCTGCTTTTGACCCGCAATTCGATATAGCACTCACCTACCATGATGCGATAGCTCATGCTCGTCGCGAACCCACGTGTGTTCATCGTCCATGGGAACCGAATGACCGCTTCACGCCGCTTAAACAAGTTGAAGATTGGATTCATCAACGCGTGTTGGAGGCAGGCCCGACGTACCTGATCTCCTTGGGGCAGACACTCAGTAAGATAAGGGACCGCGCTAGCCACCCAGAAATGCAAGAGCGCTTACATATAAATGCCACTTTTTTGATTTTTGATGCAAGCCGCCTAAGACATCCCACCCTGAAGGAACTTCGGTTTTGGAGTTGGTATCGCAAAACAGAGAACGGCAAGAAGAAATTAAACGGTTTTTTTGATCCATCAGTTCTGCCCAAAAAACTCTTATCTGACTGGGAATACCAAGCAGAGGGATGGATGGATCGCGCGCAATTTGCACGGACGGTTAGAGAGATGAGGCAACCTCTCTTTCCTAGCAGGCTACTCGACCGGCTTCACAGAGTGTATATCCAGATAGGGCAAGAATTAAAACGCCCGCCCAATCCTGTCGAGTACATTAAGGCTTCGCGTGGGATAGTTCCCTTGGAAAGATGCTCATTGTCGGAATGCAACGTCAATCAGCTTATCGAGTATCTGACAAGTCCAGATGCGCCGTGTGAATTCAGCAGGTGGAACGGTCGAGAAGATGCGGCGGGTTTCATCGAAAAAAGGGTTCAGGCCCTCCCATTATCGGCGAGAGGCAAATCTAACGCCATAGCGTTAGCCAAGGCATTAGCGACTCTAGATTATCACATCAATTTGGAGGACATGAGCACTGTCATTTTCGGCGTGACGAAAAGGATCCCTTGTCTAGGCTTAGATGGTGAACTCAGACGTCTGGCGGGACAAACGAAAAGTTTTCCCGGAGTGGATGCGTTTTTGCGTCTGTCCGATTCATCGGTTCTCCGCGACATTCTAAAAGAAATTGGTCTCTTGGACCTTGAGGTTAGCCGCTTCATCCACTTGCAAATGGCACTCAAAACTGACCCGTTCAAGGGCCATTTGCGTCTCGCCGAGTTACAACATTCCAGCGATGATTTGCGTGTGCTTGTCTCCGCGCTATCGCCAGCTTACGAGACAAGAGTAGAGCTCTGCGCATACGCGGAGTTCACCGATAATGCCTTTGCAAAAGTCAGTGACATTTATTCGCATTTTTAATCACAGACGATAAACGACTGAAGAGGGAAGATGGGAGTGCATGAGCACTCCACAAACAAATTCGTTCTCTCGAAAAGCTTACAAACTCTCCGAGGCCGCTGACCTCCTCGGAGTCAGTCAAGTGACCGTCCGCCGCATGATCAAACGCGGTCTTCTGAAACCATGTCGCGCTTTGCGTCATGTGTTGATCTCTGCTGAAGAACTTAATCGTTTTCTTACAAACTCCTAACTCCTATGACCCCCAATAATGAAACGACCCCTGGCGCCAACCAGGGGTCAGTCCACACTAATACGCCTGCGAGGACGATCCCTGTGAACAAGCATGAAAATGCTGCAACCTCCTCTTATTTGCAAGAGCAAACCGCTCCGAAAGGATATGACGACAGACCGACCCCTCCATTCAACCGCAGCTTTACCGCAGGAGACCACTATTGTCTCCGACATGCCCACCGCGTAGTTTCCTTGCGCTACATGTTAGGTTTTGATGCTGTCTTAGTGCCTATCGGATGGGGCACGAAGACTCCAACCCGAATGGCTATCGGTTATCCGGATTTCAACGCTTCAGTAATGGAGAATCAAAACTACCTTGCGGAGTTGGAACGCAATAACATCGCCTTACTCACAGGTCCAAGATCCAACAATCTCGTCACAATCGATTTTGACGATGTTGACGCCTCAAATGAGTTCCTTGAACTGAATCGAGACGCGTTTGAAAACATGCTCCGGGTGCATGGCAGCCGCTGCTTCAACTTGCTCTTCCGTCTGGAGGGCGAGTATCCAGTAGGCTGCAGCCAGATCAAGAATGTGCAGGGGGTCAATGTGGGCGAATTTCGCGCCGGACACTGCCTCACCATCTTGGATGGGCTTCACCCTTCAGGGGTGAAGTACAAAATGGAGGGAAACAGATTCCCGGTTCTCAAATTTAACCAGATTGTTTGGCCCCAAGGGTGGACGTCAACTTGCATACCAAACGCCTATGACACGTTGTTTACTAAGTATGGCCAGCCATTCACTACCACAAACCGCGGTCGCATCATGCTGAATGAACCGTGGTTTGTCGCAAAATTCGCGGCAGAGCATCTCGTGCTTCATGACCCGGAGCGGGGATTTTACGAGTATGACGGCGGCACAGGCGTCTGGACACCACGGACAGAAGCCTCAATCGCACACCAGTTCTCTCTGGATCTCAAAAGCGCAGCAGACGAATTCAATGCGCCCGGCATCCTTCACCTTCGGAAAGCTAGCTTTCACGGCTCGTTAGTCTCGCAGCTTCGGGGTCTTGTGGAACACAAAGGTGCTTTCGACACTGCTCGCCGGAAGCTTATCCATATTGCGAATGGGATGCTGGATCTCAGTAGTGGCACCCCGGACCTCATTGCCTTCCACCCTGATTACCGTTCACTGCATCAGTTGCCGTGGACTTATGACAAGACTGCTCAGTGTCCTCGATTCCTCAAAGAGCTTTTGGATCCTGCAATGTCTCCAGGGGACATCGCCCTTCTCCAGAAATTGTGCGGACAAGTGTTGCTTGGCTCGAACCTCTCTCAGAAAGTCGTGGTCCTGGAGGGGCCTGGAGGGGCTGGCAAGGGGACATTTTCTGAAGTCCTGGATTTGATTGTGGGCGAACGCAATGTAGCCGAGCTGAGAACGTCCCACTTGACTAACCGCTTCGAACTGGGCGCGTTCTTAGGCAAGATCTTGCTGTGCGGCCGGGACGTCAACGGCACTTTCCTGAACGGTGCAGGTGCATCCGTTCTGAAGAAGCTCACAGGGGGCGACCTGCTTGAGGTCGAGTTGAAGGGGCAGCAGGGCCGCCAGAACATGCGAGGCGTCTTCTCCGTATTCATAACAACTAACACGCGTCTTCTTGTGGCTCTCGAGGGGGACAAAAGCGCATGGGAGCGCCGCCTAGTCGTGCTTCGGTTTTTGCGGAGCTCTTTCGTAAAGCCGATTCCACATTTTGCCCGCAACTTGATTGAAGAGGAAGGACTCGGCATCTTCGCTTGGATGGTCGAAGGAGCTGTCAAATTTTTGGAGGACATTCACCAGTTCGGCCAAGTTTTTATGGATCCCGACCAAAAAGCACGTGTGACTGAGCTGCTCACTGAGAGCGACAGCATCGCTTCGTTCGTGGCCCAACGGACAGTTGCCTATTCCCAAGGCTACACAACGACTGCAACACTGTTTTTGGCCTACGGTGAGTACTGCGCCAACGCGGGTTTCGATGCAATTCCGGAGCGCCTCTTTCAAAAGCGCGTCGGTACCGAACTTCTTGAAATTCATGGTGCGCATTCATCAGAAAACGTCGTGCAGCATGGCGTTCGGAAGCGGGGCTATGCCGGCGTTCGGGTCCTTTCAAGTGCCGATGCTGACGTCGGGAAGGTTCAGATGTAACAGCCACACGGCTGACACGGCAGAGCCCATATTTGTCCTTATTTTACTCTCTCGTAAATGCCTGCCCCTATTTGCTCCACCTTCAAAAACAGAATTAGCCGTGTTAGCCGTGTTAGCCGTGTTAGCCGTGTTAGCCGTGTTAGCCGTGTTAGCCGTGTTAGCCGTGTTAGCCGTGTTAGCCGTGTTAGCCGTGTTAGCCGTGTTAGCCGTGTTAGCTGTGTTAGCTGTGTGGTCGCTGTCACCAAACCATTATTATGTCCCTTGATCTCTCCAAACTCAAGAATGTCACTACTCATGAAGACAAGACTATTGCTCAATGCCCAGCGTGCAACAGCACAGGATCCGACCAGAAGGGAAATCATCTAGTCATATACCCGAGCGGAAAATTCGGTTGCGTCGTCTTTCCTAAGGACAAAGAGCATAGGCGACTGATTGCTAAATTGGCCGGCGGCCACAGTGCCTGCGCTGTAGTGCCAAGACCCATAATCATCAGGCCACATCGTTTTGACGCCCTCAGGTAATCGCAAAATCACACTCTTTTGAATTTTCGAAGAGAGCACCAACTCTGCATGGCGGCGCTATCTGATCCAACTGTTCGAGACTTTCCAAAATGAATTCCAGCAACTCCAGTTCTCAATACCACACCGCGGAAAGCCCTTGGACCGAGACATTCGGCAACACCCTCTGCGGCATGTCTTTGGCAGCGGGGATTCGGGCGGAAGATATGGCGCTACTCGCCGCAGCCGTTCTTGGTGACTTGGCGGGGCCAATGACGGGCTTACAGGCAGATAGCGGACGACTGATTACGCCGGGTTTTAATCTCCTTGGATTAAGCAGCTCGTCTCTCGTTGCGAAACGCGCGATCGAGGAAGTCGTCAGTCCCGCCTTGGTGATCCAGAATACGCTGCGCGTCCAGGCGCAATCACAACACCGGCCGATTCTGGATCAATACACGTTCGGGGTGCCGAATCAGATGCACACCGATTCCCAGTGGCGAGACTATCTCTACGAACGAAGCCTGAAAGTCAATGAGGTGATGATTGAAGATCTCAGTGCAGGTGATGGCATGATCCGAGGGTGGCGCGAACTCGATGCCGAGGCATTTTTTGCCCCGGAGGCGCAGCGCAAACATCGCCTGTTGATTAGCCGCATACCCGGGATCCGTTACAGGCCCTCATTGCTTCACTGCACGAATGACGTGATGGACCTCGAAGCAAAACTTTTGGACTCGTTCGATCATCATGTCCTGCTGCTGGATACAACCGGCAGTTTTTTCCGCGGTTCGTTCACGAAGGGCGCGAAGCAGGGCAATCAGGCCATGTCCTATTTCGCAGCAGCTCTCAACGGGATGGACATCAAGGTTCCGCCGCTCCACCCCAATCAGGGCCACGGGATGTATCAGTACGCTAAAGCTCGTTTCATCGCCTCAATGCCAGTGTGGGATCTTGCAGACGCCATTGATGATGATTCCTCCGAGCGAGGATTTATCGGTCAATCCATCCTGTGGAACCCGCGGTCCGTTCCGATTCAAGCATGTGGACAGGCGTGGTGGCAGCCATTGATAAGGCAGACTGAGAGAATCATGAATGATCGTATTCTCCGCAGGAGATCGATTCTCGCTATGAGTCCACAGAACGCAAAGGAGCTCGTGCGGGTAGACAATGAAATACGAGACCGCCTGGCCGGCTCCACCGACCGGTTGCTCGGGGCGTTTGATTCACTTTTCTACAAGCTACTGTGGGCTTTCCTGTTGCTTGACGAGAGCAAGGGCAGCGCTTGGCCTATCTTGGCGGCAGAAGCGACAGCCAAGTATGCTCTGAACTGTCACCTAGCCATTCTAGACGATTGCCGCTCCCGAAGCAGTGACCTTCGCCTGGACTTGGTGGCGCAGAAACTCATCATAGCGCTTGAGAGTAAAGGGGCTCTCACGCCCCGTGAAATGCAGCGGTCGATCAGTCGCGGCAAACAACCGGAGATTACCGGCGCGGTTGAGCGGCTGCTAAAACAGAACCGGATCATTCAGGAGCCTGATTCCAACCGCTACTGCTTGAAGGTATGATCTCGCCCGCAACACAGTCTCAGCAAGCCGACCAAGAGAAAGTCCAAGGACACCAGGCAGGCCGAGGGCAGCACACCCCTCCCACGCCAGCAGGGCAGGGAGAGACAGCCTCTGACGCCCCGGTCAGGCATGGGAATGACATTAAGATTCAGGAAATCTTGCAACTATTGCCATCGTTCGTGGTTGAGCTGACACACCATGCAGCGCGTCAGTGGACCATGGAGCCTAGTGCGGCCTTAATTTCGTGCCTGCAGGTGCTCGCCGCCGCGAATGGAGCAGCGCAGCAGCTTCAGTATGGTCCGGCCTGCCTTACGTCGCCCTTCAACATTATCTTCTGTGTCAGTGATGGCATGAGCGGCAACATCTTTGAGCATCTCGCCAGCCCGCTGCTCAAGGCCAGCCGAAGAGGAACTGAGCGGCACCATGCCATAAGCAGAAAGATATTGGAGGAAGAAGAGCGGAAGTTGCGGAAACTGGAAGCCATGCCCGTCGGCTTAGTTGGCAGGCCGGCTCCCTATGAGCTGGATCAGCACATCCTGAACAACCAACAATTGCTGCGGCCAGTCATTTCGGCTTATTCCTCATCTGCTAAGCGGCTGACCGGCCTGCTTGACCACTCTTTCGACAGGTGCGTGGTAAGTCTCGGAAACCAACCTGGTGCAGTGGCGCTGGACGCGCCAGGAGCCAAGGCCAATCTCAATGACCTAGGGGAGATGCTCTGGCTTTCCTGGAAGGGACTGGAACTGCCTAACTCTAGTGGGATTCCGTGTCCCGGGGTGGTGCATCTCTGCTGGCAGATGACCCCAAAGAATCTCGCCGCTCTCATGTATGCCCGCCGCTCCCCCTGGAAAAAATGCTGTCCACCTTTGCTTATTGCCTACCATGGATCAAACGCTAACCATCTGGCGCCGCTAGAGGAGCCCATCTTTGGTGTATGGAGCCGTCATGTTGAAGCGCTTCATTCGATAAGGTGCAAAACTATGATGCCATTGGTCTGGTCATTGAGCCCCGCGAGCGCACACAGGTTGCATGCCTATCGATGCGAATTTGAAAAGGTGGCACATCCGTCGGAATCAACCGCCCAGCAGATTTTGCCGGAAATCACTCTGAAGCTGGCACTGCTGTTGAGCATCCTGGATGTGTTTACGCAGGAGGACAAACCTGATGAATTCGTAGTCAGTGATTCAACAATGGAGAAAGCATGCAAGATCGCACTTTGGCTAAGCCAAGAGCACTCGAGGTTCTGCGACTCGTTGCGTGATGCCGTCAACGCCATTGGAGGAGAGCTTGAACATGGCGGTGTTGACAGTATTGACGATGCAGAGGTGGATGACGCGATTCTGGATTGTGTTAAACGGAAAGGTCCACTTTCCCGACGTGACATCTGTCGGTCCTTCCATCAATTGTCTTATCGGACCCGCGACCGCGCACTGGATCGCTTATTGAAGAAGAAATCTGTGACAGAATGCCCCAGCGGACTGCTGCATAGCTGCACTGTTTGACTAAAACGCTGACATTGGCAGCGTCAGCGGTGACTTACTGTGCAGAGCCTACTAATCGCTAGTAACACCATTGACACAACAACCCTGCCCGATGGAGGCAGGGTTGTTGACATGGTCAATCCGTTGACCTGGATATATTATATCTTTTTAAATATCTCTTGAAGTGAGTATCAAAGCTAGTCAGCAGTATTGAGCATGAAACAGTTTGCCACGGAACTATTAGAAGATTTGCAGAACGGCTCCTTACGCCCTGCCGATTTTTATATGGTCGTTATTCGGCCCTCCAGACAGGTTTCATGTCCGCTGGGTGGAGGAATCGTGGAACCGGGAACCTATGCTTGGATTGTCGACGGACCCGCTTTGCAGAGGCTTTGCTGGCGTGTCGCTCACAGTGATTTCTACTGTCCACTTCTTCATTCGCTTCTAGAAGTGCGCAACAAACCTGAGGTGCACTCATCAATCTCGGGTCCGAAGTGGGATGCGTGCAGGTTTTCCAGCGAAATGGTAAGAAGGCGACTGATGACTCCTGTGAAAGCCAGGTTTTTTAAGGAATTCGACGGTTGCGGTTGCGCGTCCCATTTCCTGCGCGTGATGACAAAAGGGCGTCCAGAAAGGAGTTCTAATGCAAAGCGGCGTTCCGCACGGCCCCGCAAGTAACGATATGAGTCCGAGCGAAGGCGTCGCAAAAGCTTGCCGGGTGCCTAAAGCAGGTTTCGGGCGATGTGTCCTTTTCCGCGGCTCAATCCGGATCATGTCTGAGATCCTCCGTTGGAACGCCGCTTACTTCGGGCACCGCCGCCGCGCCCGCGGGAGTTTCAACAACTGCGTATCGGCCGCGTCGGCAATGGTGATGAAACAAAACGCCAGCGTACGTTGAAGGGTGAACTCGGAAAGCATAATGTTGCTTGATTGGTGAGGCGCAAGTCCGCTGGAAGAGCGCTCCGAGCCAGCACCCATGGACTCCGACGCTATTGCCTCCGGAACATGCCTCGTGCCTTTACGGAACCACAAAAAATTCTCCCGTCCTAGGGTCAAGTGCCTTTTGACCTGAACCTAGGCCCCGCACGTCCAACTTGTTCCTAGCAGTAGCCGGCGCACCAGGAGGAAAAATGAAACCCCGCTCTCCGGCAACAGGGCTTGCATAAGCCACTGTCGGCCTTGCCTCTCGGTTGTTCCCCGCCCCAGCCGGTTTGTCAGGGGAGATATTGGCCGCCGCATCAGACTTCGCGAGATCATTCCCTTGCGCAGGTTTGACTGCCCGTTTGGCGCTGAATTTGTTGGAGGAGGTGGCCGCGTCAGCCACGCTGGCCGCCGTAGAGGCCCTGGTTGTGGATTTCACGGACGCCTTCTTTTGCGCGGAAGATGATTCACGAGTCGAGCGGTTTCTTCTTCGTCATCAATATCATCCTCAACGATCCGGATGACCTTGCAGGCAGTGGCCTTGACCTCCCGCTCGACGCGCGAGATGACACCGCGTGAAGAACCGCGGATTAAACTCTAAGTGGCCGGTCGGTGCCGGTGAAAAAGTCTTGAGCCCTACGAAAGACAGCTTCTCCCCGGCAGGGAGCATGCCTAGCTATTCAGTCGGCGTTTTTGGGCCACCATCCGGTTTTCTTTCTCTCCCCGCTGGTACTGGACACTGTCACTCAGCGTAGCAATAGGAAGAGGCCTCGCCCGCCAGCAGCTTCGTCCTCAGGTAGTCTCGCGCGCTCTGGCCAGTCGAACCCTTTTGTGTGGTCCACGACGGTCAATTCTACGAACTCCGGCGTGGCATCGACGCGAAACTGCACGCTTAACCAGCGCTGCTCCATCGGGGCATGTTGCACCGCATTATTACCTGCCTCCACCGCCAACAATTCCCAATCATTCAGCTACTCATGCGTAAGTCCCCGGTCTTCCAGAAACTGCCGCAACAACCTCGTTGCCTCCCGCACCGCCTGCACGTTACAATCGGTTTCGATGACCAGCGAATTCCCACGATGGTGTTTTCTGATCATGACCTTGTTGACTGCAAACGATAGTTCCCATCCCGAGAATCACGGTTTCACAATCCCTGGATAAACCATTTGCTGCGGCTTTGTCGAGCGCCATCTTCCTCCTCCCTCATATAGTGGATGCCGCCCACGATGGCGTTGTATAGTTGGCAACGTTCAGATTGCTACCCCGATGCAATCTCCAGCTTTCTACCCGGGCGGATTTCGCGCGCTGTTCGCGATGACACCGTGTCAAGACTAACAAACTCAAGGCATTGACAGCGCTTCTCATTAGCAATGTCGCCTGATACGGGCTGGTTTCTAGCATGCACGACAAATTTTTGCTGTAAGCAATCACCGATCTGTGACATATCTCGGCATGCTCGAATCTCAGCGTCCTCGTATCATCCGACGCTATCCGGCCTGGCATAGGCGGGGTCTCGTGCTGGTGAGCGCAGGGGCTAATCAGCCTGCTTTGGACCACCATTATTTCTGACCCAGACGATGATAGCATTCTTTGGCTCGTATTCCATTTGCAGCCTTACGATCATACTTTCAAGCCTGTGTCTCGTCCTTAGAGCGAGGCTTGGAGTCCGCAGCTACTGGCGAGACAGACGCGATGCTGCGACAACACTGGATGAACGCTCCTGATTGCGGCGCCCTTAGAGAGCTTTCCCAAAAAAACCCCTCCTTATTCGCATCAGTGAAAGACATGTGATCTCGACCGATGGATACATCGCCACGATTTGACCTTCCTCGCAAACACCGTAGTGCGTTATCTTCCGAATCTGCTGCCGCTGTTGTCCACCCCCCTGCAGGGCAAAAAGGCATCGGCGCCTCTCGCCTCACATCCTCGACGGTTCTCCACACAGCAGACGTCGGAATCGGTCGACTGCCGCGATACCGCCCACCTCAGACTCACAGCCAGGTCGCCGTGGTAGCCAGACCCAATAATTGATGTTCTATGCAATACTTCACCATGTCCGCAAGTCCCTTCATCTCAAATTTTTCGAGAATCCGCGCGCGATAAGTACTGACCGTTTTTACGCTCAAGCACAGCTCAGCCGCGATTTGCTTCATCCGCTCCCCATGCCCCAAACGACGCAGAACATCGAATTCCCGGTCGGAGAGGCCTTCATGCGGCAGCCGATCACAGTCTTTGCGAAAAACGGACATTAAGCTTTGCGCGAGCTCGGGAGTAACATACTTCCGGCCGTTGAGCGCCTCAGACACGGCCTTCTTCAAGATGAGAAGCGAGTCCGATTTCCTCACAAATCCCCATGCCCCGCATTTGATGACTCTTATCCCGAATTCTGCTTCGCCACGCATGGTGTACACGATAATGGGAAGACCTCTGCGAATTGACCGCAGATCTTTGATAAAACTGAGCCCTCCCCTACCGGGCATGGCGATGTCCACGATTACCAGCTTAATATCCATTTCGTGAATTGCGCGCAGAGCAGCGTCGTAAGTAGATGCGCAAACGATCTCAACCCCCTCGGCTCCGCCGCTAAAAGTGCTCACGAGACCACGTTGAACGATCTCCTGTGCATCCACAACCAGAAGGCGATCCTTCATTCTCCGGGCCGACCCAACTTCCGAAGCACCGGCTGTGATCGAACACGTTGCAGTTTGAGTAGTCATAAGCGTTGTTAGGTTAACGTAAGCTTTATACCCGGGTGTACCACTTTTTACGATGCTTCCCTAAATTCGTTAGAGGGAGCTCTCCCGGTTGTGTGATCTGCCTGGAGACGCGTTGCATCGCCATGCCAAGCCCTTCTCAAAATGAAACTCAAGCTTAACTTGAACAGAAGTGAGGGCAAAAGCCAGAGTGCTGCTTGACCGTCGTGAAAAGGAAATGGCTGATAGATCCTGAGGTTTCCATTGGCAATATTGCCAATACGTTTTGTTATTTTCCATCACGGCGACAATAGCCTGTTGGCGGTATTCCACATTGAGCTTCCGACGTACATTCTTATATGCCTGTTAAGAGTATGAACTGTAACCTGAAGGATGCTGGCGATGTCTGCATTGGTTTTACCTTCGCAGTCCCAGCGCATCACCTCACATTCCCGCGCGGTTAAGCCATGATGCGGACGCGCCCTGCTTGAAGGTTCCTCGGAGCAGAACACAAATCGCCCCCGGTCCGTTTTCCAAAGATGCCCACCCAAGCCCAACATGCTAGCCAGGGCGGACACCGAGCCCGGGAGTAGTTCCCATGCCGCATGCGTTTGCAACCCCTCTACCAGACGCTGTGGCGGCGTCGTGGCCATCCTGAAGGGTGCGGAGACGCCGATCTCCGTGAGCCGCTCCAACGCTGCCGTCCCGGCTAAGATGTCTCCATCCGCTGTCGCGAAGATCATGTCACAAACGGTTGCCGTGGCGACATAGATTTCTGGAGGTGGCGGGTCGGATGGCAAAATGCATAAGGGGCGGTGCAGCGAGCCAGGCTCTTTGCTTCCCTGATCTACCGGACTCCATCCTCGTCGTTACACTTTTGCAGAAAATTAACATATTATCCCGTCAGGCGGAAAAGAGCGCCAGCAGGTGGCCCAGCTCATCTCTGACGTCACTCTCCTCGGTTACGGTCTTGGCGACTTCCGCGAGTAGCGTGGTACGGTAGCGCTTGCGCATTCGGTGGATGGCGACCTTCACCGTCTCCTCACTCTCACCCAACGCCGCTGCCGCGGCGCCCTGCCCATTCCAATGGGGGCGAATCCAGTAGCCCACCCTCCATTGCTCAAAGTGCGCCAGCTTCGATTTGAGGGCGTAATGAGCCCGCAGATGTTCTTTAGCCAGATACAGCAACTCCAGCACCCATTTGCGTTCGAAGGCCCGGTCCGGGCTGACGACTTTTGACTCGACGTCATGCAGATAGCGCCCTTCGGCATCGGGCACATGAAGGGAGAGGTGCGAGTACCCGGCGCCTCTCTTGGCGGTCACCGAGACATTAAAGGATGGCAACCTCGCCGAGCTGCCGAAACGCACTCAGGCCCTTCACGGGCTGCTGGACACGCACGTTGGGTCGCCAGTTGGACGCCACAATGCAGGATCAGGTTAGGACTCTTCCGAGGCAGGTAATCTAAAATTGCCATTCATATGCCGGGACTTGTTTTGCAAGGTGGCGACGCCGTTTCTCCATATCAGGGAGGCATTCCCCACTCAAAACCGCAGAGATCCTTTCTCCGCATGGTCGATCGCTAGTAGGCGATACTACACCGTCGACCTTGCGCCATATGCCTCAACATGGCGCCCTCAACGTCTCCGCATTGTAGTCCACTTTAGGGGCTGGTCTAAACTGGACCTCCACGCGACCGTTTCTCCATGCACAAGGCGCCCTTTAGCCGTAGGATACGTCCAGCCCTTAATGCCGGATTACTTCACTCTCCGCCGATCGGGCGTCACCTAACGAAGGGTTAATAAAATCGTGGTGCACGCAGTATCTCACGAGATCCGCAAGCCCCTTCATCTCGAGTTTTTCCAAAATCCGCGCGCGGTAGGTGCTGACCGTTTTCACACTCAGGCATAGCTCGGCAGCGATGTACTTGATGGTCTGCCCGTCGCCCAATCGGCGGAGGACATCCAACTCGCGGTCGGAGAGCGCCTCATGCGGAGGCCGGTCGCTGTCTTTTCGTAAAAGCGACATTAAGCTTTGCGCGAGCTCGGGAGTCACATACTTCCGACCATTGAGCGTCTCTGTCACGGCCTTCTTCAAACAAAGGAGCGAGTCTGATTTTTTCACGTAAGCCCAGGCACCGCATTTAATGGCTCTTAACCCGAATTCTGCTTCCCCCCGCATCGTGTACACGATGATGGGGAGGTCTCGACGCAGAGCATAGATGTCTTTAATAAAATCGATCCCCTCTCTGCCGGACATAGCAATATCCACGATCACCACCTTGACATCTGTCTCGTTGATGATCTTGAGGGCAGCGTCATAAGCGGAGGCGGAAATAATCTCAAACCCATCCACCCCCCCCCCAAAAGCGCTCGTGAGGCCCTGTTGCACGACCTCTTGAGCGTCCACGACCAGAAGACGCGTGGATATTTTTTTGGTAGCAAGAAGCCCTACCGAATTTTCGGAGATTGGATGCCGGACGGGTTCGTTAGTCATATTCACTCGTTAGGTGTTCCTACATTATCAGCTATATCGGTTGCGTCACACTTTTTTTGCATATCAATCCCTAACCTGCCGTCGGGGCGTCCTGCTGAGCACTATCTGCACCGACAGTTTGCATCCTGGGAACGCGGATGCAGTATGTCAGGGTGCTGCTGTTGCGCCTGCTTGATTCCAGGAGTCGCTCTTGTCAATCCGCAGGGGGGGGTTCGTGCAAGACGACGTCGAGTTTCTTTACCGGTGCTATCGACATTCACTGGGCCGCGAAGGGCTATTCACGCGAATCTCAATGTCATCTATGGAATTGGCATTGGTCGGATCATAGCCTGAGTTAACTTGATCGAAAAAACGAAGGATCATACCACGGGATAATGGTAAGATGTGTTGACCAGTGTTAAGATAGATGTTATGCGGAAACATAAGAGTGTGTTGAGCAAAGGCCTACGCGTCCCTTTCTCTACCGGACTTCGATCGCCCGGTTACACATTGAACCAAAAAAGATTACGTGCCCTCCAGACGGGGATTGAACTCACCGAGAGTAGCCATGGACTTGCTGACACTCCCATAAGGTCTGGAGTCTCAGACGGCGCTCCACCACACGCTGCCACGAAGCGCAGTAGGTGGGGGGACATTCCCACATGGCCGGGGCGCACCATTTGATAGCTAAAGAAAAGCCCTCCTGTTCTAGGACGACTTTTCCAGAGAACAATCAGTTGAGCCCAAGCCCAACATGAGTGTCCAACAGGCCGTGCAAGGCCTGCGTGCGATGGGGCAGTTCTGCCAGGTTGCCATCCTTCAGCGTCTCCGTAAACGCGTTGAAGAGGCTCCAGACATTGCGAGTGGCAAATGCTTCATGACGAGGTTCCCGCCATTCGTGCAAAACGCCCGGGATGCAGCGGTTGCTGCACACGCCGACATCCGTCGCCCGGATGATCAGGTGGTGAGCAATCTCATCGGCAAGGTCAGTGTCCTTGTAGGCAGCAATCCGCTTGTCTTGGTCATGCCATTTGGCCATCAATTGACCGATAGCGCGCTCCGTGATCATCGGAAGATCCCGCAGGATGAACCGGGTGTGTTTCCGGGCGAGGTTAACCTCACCGGAAAAGCTCAAGTTGTCACAACAGAGGACCGAGGCACCGGCTACGATCCCGGCAGGGAACGTCTTGTCGTGACTGTTCCTGAGTCCGAGCACCCAGCAATAGTCACCATCAGTGCGGCGGCCCTGGATTTCCATCAGGCCGAAGTACCGTTGGCCTTCATGACTGAGCGCATGGGCCTGGGTGCCGATGCGCAGATTGGTGGTTGTAAGGGTTCGCTGAATCGTGTTGATCAGCGACCAATGAGGAATGGGGCACCAACTCTCAGTGGGGGATGGCGTGAGTGCAGCCTTCACCTCATCCATAGAAGCAACGCGTGCGCCGCAGTGCAGGATGAGGTTGGGAGTTTTGCGTCTGGCAGGAGATTCAAATAGAGTGTTCATAGCTTTTGATAGATGGATTTAGTGATGAGTGGATAATGGTTACCGGAACAGCCTGAGGACCGCTTGGCGCGGTCCTCAGGCTCTCCCATGGATAGGCATCAGTCCTTCCTCAGAGGCGGACGCCCTGGAGCACCTTGAGTGTCTGGCGAACGGATCGCAGTTCACGGTCATTGGTCTTCTGGCCACGCTGAATCTGCCGCAGTTTGGCGGAGAGATCGCGGAGCCGGGTTAGTCCGCTTCCGAAGGTGCCGCGGAGCTCTTCTACGGCTTGAAGCGCTTCCTCGACGGAAGGTTCGCTCGATGTGGGAGAACCACCTGATTCATTGTTTTGTGGGGGCTCGCAGTAGCGACGCGGAGGTGCGGCGAGGCCACTGTGCGGTGAACGCGCTGGGGGAATGGCCGGGACAGGTGGCGCCTGTGCTGGAGGTTCTGGCTGATCATGGATCCTAATAGGCATCACGATCATCTGACGACCCTCGTGGCTGAACCGTAACGGTGAGATCGGGTCAATGATACCGACCTTCAGCAGGCCGAACTCCAGAGCCTTCAGGAACAATCGGCGGTCCAGATAAACAGTGGTATCTGGGCCGGTGTAGCTGGCTCCCTGGATGAGGGTGCGCAGCCAGGGGACGTCTCCAGTTGCTTTGCCCATGAGGTGCAGTTGGCCTTGGCGGCACTCCAGTCCCATGGTCCGGTAGGTTTCTTCGTGGCAGGGCAGCAGACCCACAGCCCGGTCTGCCGCATGAGTTGCGGACGGATCAAGCGTGATGCACGTCTGTTCCTGTTGCGGGTTCGGCACAACGTTCCTCCAGTCGGGGTATTTGCCATCCACGGTCTTGCTGATGAACCGCCAACGGCGGCTGCTGAACTGCACATAGGTCTGGTCGAGGCCCTCCGCATTCCCGGCACGCAGTTGCCATTCACCGTCGAGATTGAAGTCGCGCCATCCCAGGAACTTGTGTTTCGGGATGATGAGCGATTCCTTCAGCGGCAGCGAAAACGAGTTGCTGCTGTAGAGGTGGCGGCCATCGGTGCCGACCAGATAATGAGCATTCGGTTTGCTGGCATCAAGGTAAGCTCCCATCAACACAACCCGCCCCGGATCGTTGCTGGAACAGGCCAGCGCCTGCTCTAGCGCGGTTCGCACCGGATCCGGTAGTTTGATGGAAGGATGTTTGAGCCGGGGAATGACCGGGAAGTCCGCGAGGCGATACGGCTTGATCTCCACTTCATTGGCTTGACCTGCCAACGGGAAGCGGGCGGCAACATCTCCCTTGTCAGAGAGGATGAGTTCCAAGGACCCGCCTTTGCCAAAATTTTTGGCAAGACGGGTGAGTTCCTCCAAATTGACCAGCATGGCGCAGGGCGATCCGGAGGCGGGCTGCTCGAAACGCACGGTTACGAATGAATTGAGATCACAGCCAGTCAGGCAGATCCAGCCTTCGGAGGTGCGCTCCACGCGGAGGCATTGCAAAGCCGGCAAGGCTGCCTGGCGGTTGATGACTTTGGCGAGGCCGTTGAGGGCCGGTTTGAGTTCTGCGATGGGCAGGGTAATGGCATGCATAGGGTATCGGTTCCTTTTTGGTTTTAGGTTTAACGCAGACAGCCCATGCGCCGGGGACGGCGCATGGGCTGCAGGGGTCGGTAGCGTGGTTGAATCCCGGTATTAGCCGGGTTTGTATTTGAGCTGCGAGGGGGCGCAGTGTTCTACGGGGATGTCGTCCCGAGTGCTTTGGTAGGTGGGCTGATAGATGATCCCGCTTTCCGGGAACGCGTAGAGGTAGCGGCACTCCACGACCTCGCCAACGTCTGGGATGGCATGGTTGGGCGGAATGGTGACGTTACCGGCTGGGACAGGTTCGCCCTGGCGGTAGAGTCCCAGCACGATGCTGCGCTGGCGGTTGTGGGCGGTGACGATGAACGATGCGCTTTCCCAGAACTTCCATTTGAGTTGGGGTCCTCCGGAGGCAGGACGACCTGAAGTGTAGGGGGCATTGCGATCCTTGAAGACCACACCTTCCTTGTTGGCGATGCGGATGGCATCAACGGCAGCCCGTTTTTCTTGAGGCACCTTGTGCGTAGAGACCGGGACGATAGCAGTGCTATCTTCCGAAGTCTCGCTCAGCAACTGGTGCATAAACCAGAGGCGTTCATGATAAGGGCGAGGACGCAGGTCTTCTTTACCAAGGCGGAGCAGGTCAAACACGTGAAACGTGTCACCAACCTGTTCTCCGTCCAGGATGTAACCAGTCGTGAAGCGCTCAGCCGTCTTCAGCAGAGGCTCTGAAATCGCCCCGGCCTTGCCCTGCCGGTTGAGCCCCGGTCAACCCAGAGCGGTTCAGGCACAGCAACAACCGACGTCCGTCAAACTTCTCCTGCATCCAGTAGTCCGGTTGCTGGATCAGTTGCAGAGCTTCCGCTTCGTCCACTGCGTTGAGCAGTTGAGGAAGAATCCCGGGAGGGAGGGAGACGTTGCTGGGGGGGCCGATAAGCCGGTTGACTCTCGCCTGGTTGGTAGCCTTTGGAGAGTTTCTCGCGGATGAGCTTATCGTAGACTTTCCGGGCGTCAGCATAACTGACAGGAGCCGCAGTTTTCTGCCCGGACTTCAGGGCGGTGCCCCGTCGTCCGAACTGGAAGCGGACGATGTGTCCGTCTTGGCAAGGCTCGATGAACGCGGCATACACCTTGTCCGATCCGCCTTGGCGGTAGTAGAGAGTCGTTTGTTCCATAGGTTTATTCTTTGGGGTTAGGGGTTAAATGAAGAAGCCGGGTGCCCTCTTGAGGAGGACACCCGGCTTCAGGATGGTGGGTCTGACAGCGCGGCTGTTACCGGGCTATCGGGACCATGGGTTACGGCCATCTGAGCGGCGGAAGGCGCGGATGACCCACGCCACTGCCAGGCAGACACCGATCAGCAGCAATGCCGCGAAGGGCGACTGCAGGAGGCTGGCTTGGATGGTGCGGCAATGAACCACCCACGAACTCACACCTTCTAGCATGAAGGTCATGAGAGGACCAACGGTGATAGCCGGGACTGCCAGGAAGACGGCGACTCGCAAGTTGAGTCGGATCCATTCCCGAAGCCAGCCACCGGGTGAGAGCCAGTATTCGGCTTTGCGGCACTGATAACAAAGGACCTCGGCGGAGCGTTCGATGGGTCCAAGCAGCTCAAATTCGCTGTCCACTCGGGGTGGAAGCAGGGCAGCGGGATGCCAGGCTTGCTTAGCCAGACTTCGCCGGGAAGGACGTTCGTCGTGGTCTCGATGTTCCAGGAGATTGCGAAGCTCGTCATCATCCCAGTCGTCCTCGTCGGGCCACGGGGGTTCAGGAGAGTCGGGTGTCATGGCGTGTCCTCGATCCAAGAGCGGTTCCGATGATGAGCATGACCGTGCAGCCGATCCCCAGGGATACGGCAATGGTCTTCCAGTGATCCGTGGCGCTTCGCTCGGCGTCAGCGCGGTCGCCGAGTTCGACGTTGCGGCGGTGCATTTGCACTTGGTTTTCCAGTTCGGCGATGCGGCTGCGGGCCAGCTGATCCACCGGGGGTGGAGAGGCGGGCTGTTCGGAACAAGAGGCACAGGCAAATGCTGTGACTAGAAGAATGATGAGTGGTGTTTTCATAGGCAGATTGGGTTGGAGGTTAAAAGCAAAAGGCCGGTGCTTTTGAGGCACCGGCCTTGCTCAAGTGTTTGCGCAGTGAGTTCCGCCTGCTTGCATCATTGCCATTGGCGGCACTCGTTGAAGAACTCACAGCTCTGGCACTGGAGACCGGGTGACGGCACGAAGTCCGACCGGTCGAGGCCTTCCACATACCCTTCCAGCAGACGGAACAATCGCCGTTGCTGGCGGTCGTCCATCGGAGGCAGGGATGTGATGACGAGCTTGGGATGCTTCAGCTTGACCAAGTGATGCAGTTCTATGCCTTCCTCCTGGCGCCCGGTGTTGTGACGATAGAGGACGGCATAGATGGAGGTTTGCACCTCATGGAGGTGGCCTACCTTCTCCGCATTGGGGGTGCTGGAGGTAGTCTTGTAGTCGATGATGCGGCCGCCTTGTACAAGATCAAGGATGCCGATGAGCCGGGGTAGCCCATGGTTGTCCATGACGGCTTCCACCGGGACTTCCACCGCCTCTGGCTTCGCGCTCAAGGCAGTGGTTGCGGATTCTCTCAGGTAGGTCTCGCACAGACGCCAAGCGGTGAGCTTGGCGTCGGCTTCCTGTCCCTGCCAGTCAATGGTCTGGTCCTGTCTCCCTTCTGGCAAAGCTTGCCACGCTAGCTCGAAAGCCTCGTGGGTCTGCTTTAGGGAAAGAGGATGACCAAGCCACCGGGCCTTGTGCCACGCCTTCAGCACCTCATGCACGGTATTACCGACATGAAGGGCTGGGGTCTTGGGTTTGGGTGGAGCCAGCACGTAGCGGAAGTAGAACTTCAGCCGGCACTGCAGAAATAGGGTCAGCCGGGAAGCTGACACCGTCTGTTGCAGCGTGCTGATGGTCTTGCGTTCCGGGATTTCTGGCGGTGTCACCGCAGGAGCGGAGGAGGGTGGTAGAACAGCGATCATGATGCTGTAGTAGGTTGGGGCCGTTGCCAGCGTTGCTGCCGGGGCTTGCCGGCTTTGGCGAGGAGTTCGTCAATGAGCTGTGAGGCCTGCATCTTGTTCAGATGCCTAACTCCGGCACTGAAGAGTTGCTGGGCCAAATCCTCGACGTCCTCCTTGCTGAGGTTGTTCTCGTTGACGATGCGGAGGATGAACCCCCGTTGACCTTCAGTGCACGCCCAGCGATCGGCGTTGGTGCCACTCCCGGGAGCAGCAGCTCCATTGCTGTAGGAGCCATTGCGGCGGTGCCCGTTTGTTCCGCTAGACTCATGGTGGTGGGTACCATTGAGGCCGTAACAGGTGGGATCCGGGATGAATCCTACCTGCTGAATCTCCCGGTCGACCGACTGCTGGAGAAGCGCATAGAGCTTCTGGCATTCGGTTTCGACTTGGGAAAGGTCGGTGAGTTCGACTTCGAGTGAGACACTGAAGTTGTGGCTGCTGTAGGCAGGCAGCCCGAGTTTTTTGCTGTAGTTGGCGGATAATTTAACTGCCATAAGGATGATTCCTTTCGGTGTTCGTTGCTTTGTCTTGGGGATGGAATCCTCTTGCCTGGAAACGAAGAAGCCCGGACTCGCCAAGAGCCCGGGCTTCCCTGTATGGTAAGAGGTTAATGTGACCTCACTGCGGTAAACCGCAGCTAGTCGCAGGTTGTCCTGTCCATGCGGATTTTTTCGATTGGGCAATCTGCCATCCTGCTCCAGTTTGAAGCGACTGGGTCAAGAGATGGTTCACCAGACGGGTCATCGGCATATGCCGGAGACGCGCCTCGTGATAGAGTGCACATACGATTTCCTTCCGGATGGTGGGGACGTAGTGACTTGGTCTAGCCATTGGATAGGACGACCTTGGGGTCGTCACACTTATATAACACAAACACACGACCTGTTGCGGGGATGATTGGTAACGTGCTTTCCTGCCAAGGCGATTAAAGAGATGCAATGAGGCTCATTGGCCAAAGCCGCTTGTTGTGAAACAGCGTATTAGGCACAGGGCAACGCGTGCAACAATCGGGCATCAGAGCACTCTCTTTCTCCCCATTTGGTGTGGCCGGCAAGCACCGGCCGCTGCATCGAGTCAAAACCTCAGCACCTTCTGTGCCCTGCATCCCTAATTGTTCCGCCTTGCTCGAAACGAAGCATGTGCCGTCCGACAAAGAGCATTTGTCCTTCATGATGCCAGAAAGCCCCGAGCTCATCCTGCGAACGACCTGGCATGCCAGCGCATCTTTGCTCAGGATGACCGTCACCCGCAGAATTGAACTGGGAAATTGATGTGAAAGTGACTTCAGAGCGGCAGGTGAATCACGATGAAGGAAGCCGCATTCTAGCGACCTACAGCAACGCGAGAAACTCATCCAGAAATGGCAAACGCCTCAAAATCACCTTTGGCCACTCTAGAGGGACCAGAAGTAAATCCAAAGAATTGATCAGCCCCGCCCTGTCAACCTACCGCGTAAGCGCAATCCTACAGAGGAAAAAGTGATTTTTCACAAGCGTTCTACGGCTATACAAGGGATAAAGGAAAATGCTTCATGCTCAGCGCCATAAGATCGTGCGGCGGTATCCCGCGCAATATAAGCTCGGAGTGATCACACTTATGTCCGGTCTTGCCGGTTGTGCTACAGTGCTTGCGCTGATCTCTGGCTTCGAGACATGGCCTATCCTCTGGAGTCTGTGCGCCCTCAACAGTGCTGTGTTGATGGGCTTAGGCATGGTTCTCGTCATCCGCGGAAGGCAAAGAGTTCAATCCTTCTGGCGGGACAGGCCGCGCAGCTGGCCGTAACGTATCTATAGTTTTCCAGTGTGATAGTCAAGCGACGAACTGGTTTTATGCCCTATCTACGCCGTCAGGGCGTCCCTCAAGGCGTGGGATGTGTACCTGAGGAGAGAACACCGCAAGCGCACTGAAGCTCCCCGTCGTCCCGGATAACCACGTTGGGTAGGGCTCACATGTACACCCTTTAAAAAGCCGCCCTATCCAAAGGCGGATTGTTATGCTGATGTGCAACAAACCCTTACGTCATGAGCGCAACGCCGATCTTGATGTAATCTCACCCTTCCAACAAACACGCGTGCGCATGAGCGCGGATGGCCCTGGTTTGGTAACGCTCAATAGTCGACTCGCTGTATCGCTCACCTTTCGGTCAGTTGCTGCTATCACCGTAATATGCTTTTCACCTATCCGCTGGTCAGAAGGTCCGTCGATACGATGGTCGCCATGCAGATTACAGCAAATGCCGAACAAGAACGGTTTGGCAACAATCGCCATTGCTAATATGCAGATCTGCCTCTAATGTCTTCACATTGTTGGCATTATGGAGCACTTACGTCAGAAGCCTCGGATCTTAATACCTTTGCCCAAGCTCGAAAGAGCGTGCGCAAAAAATCGGATCTGCAAAGTCATCTTTCCGCGATCATTGGCAAAATGATGTCAGTTCAAATTCCACTACTGAACATAGGAAGAGTTCTCGTGATTGACGATGCACCGGCGATCCGCCTGCTCGCGAAAACGGTCCTTACGCAGGCAGGGCTGTGCGTGGATTTGGCAACGAATGGTAAGGAAGCTCTGGACTGCATCTGCCGTGCCGACCATGGTATTGATGTGTTGGTGCTGGATCTGACAATGCCTGAAATGTCAGGCCATCAACTCATTGAGGAGCTTGTAAAAAGGAATATCCGTGTACCTACCATCCTATGTAGCGGGTCAATAACGCAAATGGATCAAGTTATGGCTCAATCTGCGGGGATGGTTCTGAGCCTAATCCAAAAACCTTTTTGTATTCAATCTCTCAAAGAGATCGTTTTGAATGCGCTTCGACATGGGTCCAACCCCGAGCAACCGCTTGTAGCGTGAAGGGCGTTTTGTGACTGAACAACTGCCCCAAAAATGTTTAAATTAGAGCCATGCACAACGATGATTTGCTTGAATTTCTAAGCATCGGGAACTTAGCTTTACCCTTCGACTTTGAAGATACGCCCCGTCCGTTAACACACATTTAATCCATCGCCCAAAACCATTAGGGCTGCCTAAATCCCGCGTGAATTAACCTGGCGGCAACGCTGGCAATTATGAGCAAACCCCGACCTGTCGCCTTTTGCATATTATCAATAGATTTTCTCTGCATCCTTTACGATATTCCACATGATCACATAGCGCGGAGATTAAGAAGAGACCTCGCCCATTGTCAGATTCGTCATCGGGAAGACTTACTCTGTCTGGCCAGTCGAACCCGTTTGTATGGTCAATGAGGGTCAATTCAACGACATCAGTGAGGACCTTCACAAGGAATTGAACACTTCGTGAGCGCTGGGCAGGGGTAGCGTGATGCACGGCGTTATTGCTCGCTTCAGCGGCAATTAATTCCCAGTCATCCAGATCTTCCTCCTTCAGCCCATGTTCTTCCAGGAATCTCCGCACAGCTCGCGTCGCCTCCCGAACCGCATGAAGGGTGCAGTCGCTTCCTATAATCAGGGAATCTCGAGGATCGATAGTTGGAATCATGCGTGACCACAGTAATGGGGCTTTTATACGCGTTCGTTGTTCACATTCTGACAGTATGCGCTGTGCCATAGCGACCGAAACGCCCTGCCAAATCGCTGCGGCTTCTGATTGCTCTTCTGCTGCTTTAAGCTCATTTACAACCACAGTGATCAAGCTCCCAGGCAAATGTAGGTGCAGAATCCGTATTGGCAAAATTCGAGCACTTTCCACGTGACCGCGGCACGATCCCGGTGACCTCGTGTTTTCCATTAGCGCACTGGTCCAAGAGATGTCGAGCAATTGTTAGGGTGTAGGGCGCCTAACTTCCTGGAGACGGTGCACATGAAGCCACAACTGTAATCGACAGCACTGAACATCGCCTTCCGGTGGACAGCAAACAGTATGGCAAGATCATCCGGCATTGCTCGAAGCTGACAGCCATCGGTATCGGACTGCACCGCCGCGCCGAAGACACTGCATGGCGCTTACTCGACGGTCTGGCTAGCAGACACGCCGGACAAGCCTCCAATCACAAAGTGGCTGCGTGCTTCTCTGCCAGTGCCAATTTCAAATCTGCATCCACCATGATCTTCACCAGCTCCTTGAACTTCACCTTGGGCTCCCAGCCGAGCTGACGCTTTGCCTTGGCGGGATCACCGATGAGCAGCTCCACTTCCGCTGGCCGTTCATAGCGCACGTCGTGCTTCACATACTGCTTCCAGTCGAGGTCCAGACAGCCAAAGGTTTCCTCCACGAACTCACGCACGCTGTGCGTCTCATTCGTCGCGACCACGTAGTCGTCCGGCTGATCCTGCTGGAGCATCATCCACATCATCTCCACATAGTCCTTCGCGTAGCCCCAGTCGCGCTTTGCATCCATGTTCCCTAAATAGAGAGCCTCCTGCAGGCCCATTTTGATGCGGGTGGCCGCCCGGGTGATCTTGCGCGTGACAAAAGTCTCACCACGGCGGGGCGACTCGTGGTTGAAAAGGATGCCGTTGCTCGCGTGGAGATTGTAGCTCTCCCGGTAGTTCACCGTCAGCCAGTAGGCATAAACTTTGGCGCAGGCATACGGTGACCGCGGCCAGAAGGGGGTCGTCTCCGTCTGCGGCACCTCCTGTACTTTCCCGTACATTTCGGAGGAGGACGCCTGGTAAAAGCGCACTTTCCCCATCAGTCCGGACTCCCGGATCGCCTCCAGAATGCGCTGGGCACCGAGGCCCACAATGTCCCCCGTGCTCTCCGGGATGTCGAAAGACACCCGCACATGGCTCTGAGCTCCGAGGTTGTAGATTTCGTCCGGCTTCAGCTCATACAGCAGCTTCACCAGAGCCACGGAGTCCGTCAGATCCCCGTAGTGCAGGAACATCTTCGTGTCATCGAAGTGCTGGTCGCTGTAGATGTGGTCAATGCGCGCCGTGTTGAAGCTCGAAGCACGGCGGATAATGCCGTGGACCTCATAGCCCTTTTCCAGAAGCAGTTCTGCGAGGTAGGAACCATCTTGACCTGTGATGCCGGTAATGAGGGCTCGCTTCATAAATAGTGCGGATCTTCTTACAATCTGTCAGTTGGGCTGCCGCCCTTATTGAGATGCTTCCAAAGCAGGCCCTCAGTCGGCATGGTGAGCCAAAAGCAAAAGCCACGAGCCGTTGGCAAAAGGGGTCCATTAGAACAGCTTGTGGTCTAGACAATATTTCACAATATCGGCAAGTCCTTTTAATTCAAGTTTCTGCAGAATCCTGGCGCGATAAGTACTGACCGTTTTTACGCTTAAGAACAGTTCGGCCGCGATGTGCTTGATTTGTTGTCCCCGCGCCAAGGCGCAGAGAACCTGGAACTCGCGGTCTGAAAGCATTTCATGCGGCGGTCGATCCGTGTCTTTCCGAATAAAAGACATCAGACTCTGAGCAAGCTCGGGTGTCACATATCGACGGCCGCTCATAGTCTGCGACACGGCCTCCCTTAAATTGACTAGTGAGTCCGACTTCTTAACAAACCCCCAAGCCCCGCACTTGATGGCCCTTAACCCATATTCGATCTCGTCGTGCATGGTGTAGACGATGATGGGGAGGTCGCGACGAATAGAGTAGATTTCTTTGATGAGATCAATCCCCCCTCGTCCTGGCAACTCCAGATCCATGATAACTAGTTCTAGTTTATTGTCGTGAACGATCTGGACAGCATCACCGTAGGTATACGCGGAAACCAGCTCAAAACCATCTGCGCTGCCGAAAACGCTAGCGAGCCCCTGTTGGACCACTTCCTGAGGATCCACGATGAGGACGCGAGAGCGGGACTTCCCTTCTGCACTGTTCATAAGCATACTAACACCTTTGGAGCGTGACTGCATTATGGACAGTTGAATCATGGATAATAGGCGAAATGCTTACAAGATTCATGCCAACATCATAAGGATTTGTTCTTTGCTAACATCCGAATGTCAATTTTTTCCGGGTGTTTAGTAGAATTGGAATGCTTGACGAAGGCCACATCCCCTATTTTTGCGTTCGGAATGGCCGCCAACGCACCCGCTACCGCAAAGGTGAAAATCTGCACTACACGTATCTGTAGCGGGTAGTCCATCACCGCATGAGTAAGGACCCCGATAAAAGATAGACTAACCCCAAACAATAAATAAAGGCGCATTGCATCAAATGAATTGTTCCACCGATCTCTGCTTCGTCTTGGCCTACGGATTTCAAACCCAAAGCCGGGGCGAACAAGTGCCCAGAACACACAAACACCACGATAAAAGCAAACCGCCCACAAAGTCAGCCAAGTTGCTCCCCCAATCCACCCCCATTCCACAAAATATTGAATGATGTCATTGTGTGCATGTTTCCAAATCGCCCCCGGCTTGCGACCGATCTCAGCTGCGCGATTATAGAATACGCCTTCAAAAGTGCCTGGCCCGCTCCCGAACAAGTTCCATTTCGGCATCGTCTCCAAGCAAATGTCCGCTACATCCAGGCGCGAATCCCAGTTGTTCCGTCCATACCATTCTTCCCATCGCCTGGCAGAAACTGTAGTATCAACATAAGTGATGAGGATCGCCAACCCAGCCACTGAAAGACCGGAAAATGCGATTATTTGGCGCCACCCGTGTTTTACAATCACCGATCGAATTCGAAGCAAAAACACCAGTGCTACCAGGCAAACTAGGCCTCCAGCAATCAAATGTCCGGCTTTGGACGGATTCATTGCTAATCCTGCTGCGATCGCCCCTAAGCCAGCGAGACAGAGCGCCTTGTAATAATCGCCCCCTCGTGCACGGAATGCCCAAATTGTCAGTGCGAGCAAGGCTGGCCATGCGATGTTCAAGAGAGCAGCTGCGCTTCCATGATAGCCTAGAGTTGAGAAAGCTGTTTCTGGAGTGCCCTCAGCCCACAGTTCCAACGGCTCGCGTGCGGTTTTCTGCCAAATACCGAGCAGGGCAAAGCACAGTCCGCTGGACGCAAGGGCATGCATCATTAGCCGCAGCCACCGTGTGCTCTTGGCCAGGTCCGTCACGACGAGCATCATCATCAGTAATCCTGAAATCCTTATCATTGCCCTCGCCGACGATGCTGAGTCAACACTCGCAGGCAGAAAGGAAAGGCTATTCTCCAACGGGAGAAAGGTCAGAAATTCTCTATCCAATACAGATCTGGCGTTCCAGGTCATGATCCACCCTTGAGTCAGAACAAGCATCGCACACCCCAAGATTAACGGGGGTACGCGAGGCAATCTGGATTCAAAGGTCAGTGAAGCCACCCAAACCAAAGTCACGAGCAAGATAGAGACGATAAAACACGATTCAGGCAGTAACTCATTTCCTCCCCACAAAAAGGGAGCGCCCAATATTATCAGGAATATTCCATATCCTGCTCTGATCCTTAAAATCTCACCCATCGCGACCCGGCTTATTGCGTGTTTTGCCCGAGAGTCCTCGTATCCCCTAGAGCCTCGAGGGACAAATGTCCGATCACGTTTGAGAATGCTCTCGCTGAGGAACGACAGACCACGTTTTACCATGCTATTGTTAGAATAGCACATCAAATCTCCACGCAAGCATGCAGCAACTCTGTTTTCGCCATGAGTCATGTAGGCTTTGACCTACATGCATGTCGTTTTTGCCTTCGCGATAAGGTGAGCGAAGGGTGATGGACTCGGCACGCTAAAAGATACATATGGCATAGGTTTTTGCGGAAATCTTACGCAACGCTAGATAATCCCCCATTAGTTATTGAAAGGTCGGATGACATCCCGTGACCGATGGCGGTAGCATTTCGAGAAGCTTGCTCCCTAAAAATGGATATCGCAATTTGAGTCGCTGATTGAGTTTAGTGCGATCAGGTTGGTGCATGGCCCCGGATACATCCCAACACCTAGTTCTGCGTTTAAAGAGATTTGGTATTACTGCATGAAGACCGCGCTCATCACCGGAATCACGGGGCAAGACGGCTCTTACCTGGCGGAACTCCTGCTTGATAAAGGCTATACCGTGCATGGAATTGTCCGCCGCTCCAGCATGTTCAACCGCTCGCGCATCGAGCACCTGCGTAACGATCCTGAGATTCACAGCCAACGACTTTTTCTCCACTACGCAGACCTTACCGACAACACCACCCTGCGGCGCCTGCTTACGCGCATCAAGCCCAACGAACTCTACCACCTGGCAGGGCAAAGTCACGTGGGACTCAGTTTCGAAATTCCAGAGTCAACCTGTCAGGAAACTTCTGGTGCTACTCTGTCGCTTTTGGAAATCTGCCGCGATCTCCCCACGCCTCCCAAAATTTACCATGCGTCCTCGTCTGAGGTGTTCGGATCCCCCAATACGTTCCCTCAAACAGAGGACACGCCTTTTCGACCGGTCAGCCCGTATGGCTGTGCCAAGGCATTTGCCACCAACCTTTGCCGAATCTACCGGGAGGCCCATGGCCTCCACGTGTGCAGCGGGATAGCTTACAATCACGAATCCCCGCGGCGAGGTGAGAATTTCGTGACCGCAAAAGTCGCATCCGTCGCAAACCGCATCGCCGCTGGGTCGGATGAGGTTCTCGAACTGGGCAACCTAGACGCCGCCCGCGACTGGGGCTGGGCGCCGGAATATGTCGATGCCATGTGGCGTATGCTCCAGGCCGATTCATCGGACGACTTTGTGTTAGGAACTGGCACCGCGACCACCGTGCGGGATTTTACGATTTCGGCCTTCCGCGAGAACAGCATAAGCCTTGAATTCAGCGGGCAAGAAACTGCAGAAGTGGGAAGAGACCCAAGTTCAGGCAGAGTCCTCGTAAGGGTTAATCCCAGATTTTACCGGCCGGCTGACCCTCAACACCTGTCTGGCTGCGCCTCCAAGGCGGAGCAAGTGCTGGGGTGGCGGCCACAAACGGTCGGGGCATCTGTGGCGGCGGAAATGTGCAAAAACGGCAACATTCGCGCATCTTCTTGAGTATGCTTAATTCCGCGGCATCGCACCGAATCTCACACTCGCGAGGTCATTCACGTAAGGGAGAACGGCGCCTTCCGTTGAAGACTCAGAAGACATGATTTTAGAAACCGACACAAAAAGTGCCGAGGTTTCCTCTCCGCCCATCCACGACGGCAGCGAGTCGAATATCGGAAAAGTTGAGGAATGGGACCTCGTCATCCGCCCGAAAGATGGCTGGTTGGATCTGCAACTGGATGATCTGTGGCGCTATCGAGACTTGCTTTGGATGTTCGTCCGCCGCGATTTCGTCGCCGTTTACAAACAAACCGTCCTGGGACCAATCTGGTTCTTCATCCAGCCACTTTTCACTACGCTGGTCTTCACGATAGTGTTTAGCGGCATGGCGCAGATCCCAACTGGTGGATTACCACCGATGCTCTTCTACCTCGCCGGAACGACGGCATGGAATTACTTCGCCGCCTGTCTCACTAAGACTTCCACCACTTTCACGGCGAATGCGGGCCTCTTTGGAAAGGTGTATTTCCCCCGGCTAATCATACCGCTTTCGGTGGTGGTGTCCAATCTCATCCAGTTTGGCATTCAGTTTCTGCTCTTCCTTGGCTTCTTTGCGTGGCACGGCGTGGCAGGTGCTCCAGTGCATCCTCATTGGTCGCAGATCGTCCTACTTACTCCCCTACTTTTGCTGCTGATGTGTTTTCTCGGCCTCGGTTGCGGCATCATCGTGTCATCTCTGACCACGAAATATCGCGATATGCAGTTCCTCGTGGGTTTTGGAGTCCAGCTCCTGATGTACGGCACGCCAGTGATCTATAGTCTGGGCAGCATTCCTGAAAAGTACCGTCCTTGGTTGGAAGCTAACCCGGTAACGCCAATCATCGAATGCTTCCGCGGCATCTACCTCGGAGCCGGTGAATGGTCCGCAGGTTCCCTTGCATACGCGGCAGGGTTCACCTTGGTGACCCTGTTCTTCGGACTGCTAATCTTCCATCGAGTTGAGAAGACCTTCATGGATACCGTGTAAAAGCAAGGTATGTCAGACACTGTCATTCAGGTCGAAAAGCTCTCCAAACTCTATCGCCTTGGCGAGGTAGGGACCGGTTCACTTGCGCATGATGTGAACCGCTGGTGGCACCGGTTTCGCGGAAAGGAAGACCCCTATACGAAGGTCGGTCAGGTGAATGATCGCACAAAAAAAGCAGAGAGTCATTGGGTGTGGGCTCTCCAAGACATCAACTTCGAAGTGAAACAAGGCGAAGTACTGGGCATCATCGGACGGAATGGCGCCGGGAAATCAACACTCTTAAAAATTCTTTCTCGCGTAACAGCCCCGACTACTGGCGCGGTCCGGGTCAAAGGCCGGATCGCCTCCCTGCTCGAAGTCGGTACCGGGTTCCATCCCGAGTTGACTGGGAGACAAAACATTTTTCTCAATGGGGCCATAATGGGTATGACCCAGGCGGAGATTCGATCCAAACTCGATCAAATCGTCGATTTCTCCGGCTGTGAAGCCTACTTGGACACTCCGGTAAAGCGCTACTCATCTGGCATGCAAGTGCGTTTGGCGTTTGCTGTGGCGGCTCATTTAGAACCAGAAATTCTGATTGTCGATGAGGTGCTGGCGGTAGGTGATGCGGAATTCCAAAGAAAGTGTATTGGCAAGATGGGAGAAGTCGCCAAAGAAGGACGAACGGTGCTATTTGTGAGCCACAATTTGGCGTCTATGCAGCAACTCTGCGGTTCCGGCGTCTTGCTTGGAACTGGGACGGTGCTTCATAAAGGCGACATTAATTCAGCGGTTTCCGCCTATGCTGGATTAGAGGCGCCTGTAGACTTTCGCGAATTCCCAGTTTCCCCTACGAAGCCATCGATTCGAACTGTTCGCGCCGTGCGACCTAATCGTGACGACGATGATCTTATCATCGAAATTCAATTTGAGTCTCCATATCCTCTTCGCAATCCAATTCCTGGAATAGTCTTAAGCTCTGAGCTTGGCATTCCGCTTTTTGGCACAAACGCTCGATTCGACCTGCCTCTGACTACAGCGAACACTATCCTTTGCGGCACCGGGATCGTGCACTTAAAAAACATCTCGCTGCACGGCGGCCGCTACAGGATTTCAGCTTGGCTTGGCGACTGGGAAAATGATTACGACGAAAAAATTGACGCTATTACGATTGATCTCAACAGTGAATCAAGATCTAGTCTCCTTCCACAGGCGAGACATATTGGGCATTTCAAGGTAAATGCGGAGTGGCGCATTCATGACTCCTCGACATAGGAGCCGGGCCGCATAGTTTACAAAATGCGGGAGTGTATAGAGATTGATAAACGTAGGCGCCATGCATAGCATGGAATGTATGCGCCAAGACAGTCCTCTAGACATCAATACCTAGCAAACAAAGCAAATTCATACAAACTAAGGTCGGACTTCTGACACGGAGGAATTCATGACTTCTCAGCAAATCTGTTACGATCACTCCCAAAATTCGCATGGTGTGGTGGGTCCCGGAGAGGCGCTCCCCCACCTCATACGCGGCAGAGATATCCGCTCACTGCTCGATGTCGGCTGTGGAACCGGGACTTGGCTGAGAGCCGCACTTAATACAGGAATCGCTCGGGTTAAAGGCATTGATGGTGTCGTTGTGGCCGATTCGGATTTTTGCGCTCCCAAGATTCTTTTTGAGCAGGTGAACCTTGAAGAACCATTCGACTTGAGAGAGACATTTGATGTTGCGCTTTGCCTTGAGGTTGCGGAACACCTCCCCCCGTCGGCAGCCCCGGACCTCGTCCGATCGCTTTGTCTACATAGCGATGTCATTATCTTCTCAGCTGCGTGTCCCGGTCAGCCCGGACAGCACCATGTAAATTGCCAATGGCCGGAGTATTGGCAGTCAATGTTCAATCAGAATGGCTTTGTGTGCTCAGATGATCTTCGATGGAGGATTTGGGATCTTACGCAGGTAGAGGTTTGGTATCGGCAGAACATAATTACAGCCGTACGATCCAACAGCGAAGCTGGCAGCGAGCCCAGAATACCAAAGGTGATTCACCCTGAATTTGCGTCCGCGATTGCCGCCATCAGAGATGCGACCTCTGAAAGGGCGTCAGAGTCCTTGATCCAGAACGGCTTTAAGCCGACAAGCTGGTATATCAAACAGCTTTTATCGGCAGTCAGGCAGAAAGCAACTAGAGGAATGCGTCGCTTTGCCTCCAAGAAAGCTCCAATCAGTCTCTGAATTGATTTGAGGATAGTTTACGATGATTAGTGTTATCATTTGCACGCACAACCCGCGCCGGGACTACTTGGAGCGAGTACTTGAGGCTCTCAAGGTCCAGACCCTCTCTTCAGGCCAATGGGAGTTACTTCTGATCGACAACGCTTCCACCGAACCGTTGGCAGAGCGGTGGGATCTTTCCTGGCATCCATCTGCCCGAATCGTCCCGGAGGAAGAGTTAGGCCTGACTCCGGCGCGATTGCGCGGCATTGCAGAAGCAAAGGGCAATTTATTGGTCTTTGTGGATGATGATAATGTGCTTGATGCGGACTATCTGGAACAGACTGAGGCTATCGGCAAAACCCACAGTTGGCTGGGTGCATGGGGAGGCCAAAGCCGGCCAGAGTTCGAGGTCCCTCCCGCCCCGGAATACACTCAATATACCGGGTGTCTTGCCCTGAGAGCCTTTGAGCAAGATCAGTGGGCCAATTACCCACATGATCATATTCCATTTGGAGCTGGCCTATGCGTCAGGAAACTGGTGGCGCATAGATATGCTGCATCAGTCCTCAAAAACCCCCAGAAACGATTTCTTGACCGGAAGGGGAATTCCCTCATGGGAGCTGGAGACACCGATCTGGTGCTTACGTGTTACGAAATTGGATTGGGATCCGGGGCCTTTGCCCGGCTTAAATTAACCCATTTGATTCCAAAGTATCGAACCTCCGCGGACTACCTATTCAAGCTGGCAGTACATGCCCAGGCTTCCATACAATTGATGACGTGGTTGAGACAATCATCCAGCAGGCCACAATCATCCAGCAAGCCGCTTCAGGTCAGATGGAGGCGAAAGATATGGTTTAAGATGATGGCGAAAGTTGATTACGCACTATCATCGCGGGAGCGTCGCATATCGATGAAAATTGGAAGTGAGGCTGCTAGGCTAGGTGAGCAGTTGATTCGCGAAGCTAAGGTACTACCTTCTTGAATTAGCTTAGCCGTTAGCAATATAAACGCCCCAGACGAATACGTTATCCGAATGATTTAGCTAACAAGCGCCGATCCCATAGCGCCAAGACGAACGTTAAGGGATCGCACACATCAAATAGTCGTTTAATTTGCAACTGCGCATGCCGTTACCCGAACACGTCACTTGAAAGTGTGCGGCGGGACATTGAGCCGTGGCATGATATCCGTGTATATCAACAAGTGTAAGGCATTCCTCTATCCAACTGTCTACGAGGGTTTCGGAATGCCGCCATTGGAAGCCATGAGTTGCTGCACACTCGCTATCACTTCAAATACATCAAGCCTGCCGCAGGTAGTGGGGGATGCAGCCATCATGCTCGATCCAACCGCTCAGGATCCGTGGACTGATTGTATCCTCCGAGTGTCAAAGGAAGAGTCGATCCATTCTCTAATAAAAAAGAATAGAACGCGCCAAAGATTTCGCTGGAAACAATGCACTGATCGCCATTTGAAGCTTTATCACGATCTGGCAGAATGACGTGCAAGCTGTGCATGTATTGCATAATACAAATGTTGGTTTTCACTCGATGTAGATGTTCGTAGCATGAAAGTTCTTTTCATCAATCCACCGTTGGCGAATCACACCCACGGAACTGGAAAGCAACTGCAGTATCTGGCTAGAAGCCTTGGAGAGGGTTGCCATCAACTCTGTTGGGCACGGGGCGATTTGGTGGGAGACGAACCTTGCCCCGTGACAAATTTGTACGAAGACGTTCTAGATCACTGGCCGTGGATAGTAGGCCGCGGTTTTTTTAGGAGAATTCAACGCAGATTCCGTTTGCTGTGGTGGGATGACGGTAGGCTCTCGGGGCGTTCCGTTTCCAGAGTCAGACAGTTGAGACAGAAAGGATTTGGCGCGGCTTATGTGATCGTAGCCTCAGAGGAGGATGCAAAAATCGCCGGTGCATGCTTGGATTTGCTGAAATTGCCCTATGTCGTCAACTGGATGGACCTTATGGAGATGGAGGAGCTGAGCCCTGCGCAGCACCCTCACATTACAAGGCTATGCCGCAACGCTATGCAGGTGTATGCCCTCACGGGAGCACTGCAAAGGGCCATTAATTCCTGCTCTACGATCGATCGCACGCGTAAGCTGGGTATTGCCCGCAGGCCGACGCAGAAACGATGTCTACCCCCAAATGTGACGAGCCCTATACGCTGTGTAATGCTCGGGACACTAGCCTACGGAAGCCTTCACCAGGTATGGCCGGAAGTGCTAAATCAAATACAAAAATCTGGCATGTCCTTTGAGCTTTTTTACATCGGACCTAAAGAGAAAAGTCGGCAAATACCATCTGATTTGCAAGTCACAGTTCTAGAAGCGCTGAGTGATGATGAACGGGATGAAGTACTGAGCCGCATGCACGTGGCGTTGTTGCCCGGGCCTGATACAGATCCCAAAAATGAATGGGGTGCTAGGTATTCATTCCCCTCTAGAATCGCTGACTTTCTCCATCACGGATTGCCAGTGGTCGGCTCCGTTCATCCTGACAGTGCCACTGCCGAAGAACTGAGGAGTTTAATAGGGAAAGCCGTTTGGCTTTCAAACGATGCAACCGAGTTGGTGGAGGCCATTATGCACCTTGCAGTGGATACGGCAAAGTGGAAACTCGCATCAGAATTGGCGTTAGAATTTGCGACAAGACACTTTGCCATGGACGCATTAGGTACTGAGCTTTCAGGCTCTCTTGCTGCGGCGGCCCATGAAGCAAAGCTAAGTATTCCCCAGACGAACAGTAAAAGGGCTTCAGCCGCCTCGGGGACGATATGACACTTTCAATGACTGATCGCAGTAGCACAAAGCTGCCGCCAAACAGGTCCGAGGCTGCCGTTTTTCTGCAGGACATGGAATACGTATCACATAGCGTGGACGTGGTTCGGAGCCGGCTGATACCCAAGCTTGCTGAAAGGCTTGGCTCCTTGCATTGGATCGTGTCAGATAGCCGCAAGGAAGCTTGCATGGCCATGGTGCGCGGAAACTCAAATGTTTCAGTCAAGCGCCAAGGGTGGAAACGCGGCACTGCAATGCAGATTGTGGACGGATTGCTGCGGCGCCTGGGCAATCAGAATGGCGATTTTGGCGATAAAATGCGCAATTATCGGCAAAAGTTGCGAGACCAGCAAACAGCGACTGATGCGAAAAAATCCAGGGCAGAATGGACCCTCTCACCTTGTATCATGAATCAGCCACTAGCTGGTTGGACAAAAAAGGTAGCTGGAATTATTTATGATGTATCCCCCACTCTCTCTTCGGCTACTCTTCAGAATATGGACCGCTGGTGCCAGCACGCCGACCTTGTGTTTTGCGTGTCGGAGTTTACTCGAAGTGAGGTAGCAAAGAGGGTGCCCGAGGCCAAAGCTAGACTGGTGACGCTGCCGATCGGCCCCTGTTCACATGAGCTGAATCGCCAATGCACGCGCAGAAACCCGGCCCGCGGGGCTCTCAAAGTTTTTTGCCCGGCATTCCTTCATTTTCGCAAAGGTCAACATCTATTGCTTGAGGCGGCCCTGCTGTGTAAAAACTGGGGTGCTGAAATAGAGATAATTCTTTGTGGGGCGGGCACCGACAAACTCCTCTCGGGAACTGGAAACTATCCTCAAGCTGAACGAGCTTGTGCCGCGCTAGTCGAGGCAGGGGGTGCCGTCAGATTGCTGGGGCACGTGTCCACACTATGCATGGAAGACCTGTGGACTGAAGCGGATGTATTGGCATTCCCCAGCAACTATGAGGGCTTTGGACTCCCAGTGTCCGAAGCGGCCATGCGGGGCCTTCCCGTAATATCCTCAGACCTCCCTTCCATTCGCGAACAGATTGATCTCTATCAGTTAGACGAACGAATACTTTTGTTTGAATCTCAGAATCCACGCGCACTGGCACAACTGCTAATGATTGCAGCACGCAGAGAGGGGCCGGCACCGCTCAAGCCTGAGGAACTAAGGCAAAATTTCGCTCGTTGGACTTGGGATCATATCGCGGATCGGCTTCTTGGCTGTATTTCTCAGTCCCGTGTTAACAATGTCGCCGCCTATCTACACTCTTGATGTCGTTAAAAAAACCAACCGACCCATCTAATTACTTGCGCTTTACATACAAATCGACGCCGCAGGCTATGCAGATTGCCACAATTGTTGTTCTGTTAACACCCATAGCCTCTACGCTGACGGTGATGCAATAGACCCAATTATGTTTTGGCTCCTTAAAATACACGCAATTCGGAGAAGGTTAGCATTCAAACTCAAAAATGATCATTTTGAGGCCTTGGATATTGCTGCACCCTTAGGGAAAGATCTGTTGTGTCCAATATTCTTTAAAGAAGCGTGGTGTTCCTTCAGCGAGATCTTCATTGAAAATGAATATGAAGCATTTATGAAGCTAATCCCTCTGCCTGAAAGGTGGCTAGATCTTGGCTGTCACGCCGGATACTTTTCACTTTATATCCTTCTATTACGTCGGCGGCTTGGGTTAGTTGGCGCCGTGGAAGCATTGCTGGTTGACGGAGATTCTAGAGTATCAGATTCGGTGGCGAAGTTAATAGAGATAAACAATCTCAAATCCGAGTTCACATTCTGGAACGGGATTATCTCGAACGAAAGTGGCCTGCAAGAATTTGTGGAACGCCCCTTCATGTACTCATCAGCAGGAAAAATGAATCTAGCTGAAAAGGGCAGGATTCGAACAGTCATGCGAGTGAGTGACGACGATCTCCGCAATTTTCAGTCCGGACCGTTGGACCTCATCAAAGTGGATATTGAAGGCGGAGAGTATGAATTTCTCTTGGCATACAAACATGTGCTTGCGAAAGCGAAGCATCTTATACTAGAGTGGCACCCGTGGCACACAGGGGGTGGGGGCAAAGCCCAAATCATAGAACTAGCAGAGAGGGCGGGGTTCGATCTATTGTTTCAATCGAACAGCCCAAACAGCCAGGAAAAAGGAGGGCTTCTTTTGTTTCATCGTAGCAAATCTAATTAATCTCCAAGATCGTCTGAGGCAAATACGAATTGCCGCGCAAGATGAACACGCTATACACCGCACGGCACTGTAAGATGCGTGCCCCTAACGCGTAGATGCGTAATATTGGAGCGTTCTCGACTACTGCAATATCATGCATGTCTCGGTGATTATTTGCACGCACAATCCGCGTAAGAGCAACTTGGAGGCTACGCTGGCGGCACTGAGACTACAGCAAACTTCAGAACTAATTTGGGAGCTGCTGGTAATAGACAATTGTTCAAATTCACCCGTGAAACCATGGCTTGATCTGGAGGATTTGCCCAATCCCAGAGTGCTGGTAGAGGAAGAGTTGGGCCTGACACCAGCACGTGCAAGAGGAATGAAGGAGGCCAATGGCGATATCATGCTATTCGTCGATGATGATAATGTCTTGGATCCAGATTATCTGCAGAATGTCGTAAACATTGGGGGCCAGTGGCCCATGCTTGGCGCATGGGGGTGCGGTAATCTGAGAGGAGTTTTTGAGAGCCCCCCACCGCATTGGATGGAACCCTATCTATGGTATATTACAGTGCACAAGGTAACGCGAGATTGCTGGACAAACCAACCTGACCTAAATTGTTTTCCCCCTGGTGCAGGACTAGCAGTGAGGAGAGAAGCAGCGCGGAATTACTTCGACCTGGTAGCAAAGGACCCTCTACGCCGATCTTTGGATCGTAAAGGTGCAAATTTGGCTTCATGTGGAGACATGGATCTTCTGTGGACCTTGACAGAAGATGGATGGGGTGTCGGCCGGTTCGTAAGTCTAGCACTTGACCATTTAATTCCGTCACAGCGTATAGAGGAATCGTATTTCCATCGATTAGTAGCGAATCAGTGGTGTTCTAACGTGCTACTGAAATACTTGCACGGGGTCAGGGAGGTCACGCGAAAGCCTTCATTAACAAAAACGATATCAATGTGGCGGTATAAGAATTCTCTAGATTTTCGCACGCGGTGGATCAAGGACGCCGAGATGAAGGGCCGACAATATGCGACGCAAATGATAGATTCAATTGAAGCCGGGCATACAAATGTGAGGCAAAGCCTGGAATAGAATTTTGCCAAAGGTTTCCCTCAATATTGACATCAAAGGCTGCATATCACACAAAGGCCACAATCTTCAGCAATCATGTTATTCATTAGTCCAATAGTTGCCGCGATTCAGCGCAGACTAATCCTTTATCGCGAGGCTAGGCTGCATCGCTATTTGCAAAGCGTGAAGGCAATATGTCTCAAAGGTGTCGAACTCAATGTGACCGGGATCTCATTAAGTATGAAGCTAAGTCTGATTTCCGGTCAATTTGAAAAAGCAGAAGTAGAAATGGCTGACAGCATCATTCAATGCGGCGATCGAATTCTGGATCTCGGAGCGGGGCTTGGATTTGTAGGCATCCACGCGATCAAAAATCTGGGCGCTCAGTCAATAGTCGCAGTTGAGGCGAATCCCGGAACTTACGAATTGCTGAAGGACAACTACAGTCGCAATAAAGTTTCAGGCGAATGTCTTCACGCTGCAGCATCGAACAACGATGGATTCCAAAGTCTGATCGTGACAGAGGATTTCTGGACCGATCGACTCGAGAACTCTGATAACACAAAGGACGTTGTCAAGCGCGAGGTGCCAGCGTTGTCCTTCGACACATTGTTCAAAATGTGTGGCGAGCGTACAGAGGTGCTGATGATAGATATAGAAGGCGCCGAATTCCATGCGGTTCAGTCCCCAATTCCCAAGGGGATCCGTGCCGTAATTATCGAGATTCATCCCGATATATTATCCAAAAACGACGTCGGTTCGGTTACGCACTGGCTAGTGAGTCAGGACTTTAGGTTAATTAATTCGTCGGGGCGGGTGCTCGGATTTGAACGCAAGCGTTAGATGGCTGATCAAAAAACGCTTGAAGATTAACCGCAAAAAGCTTGACGCTCATCTGGGACCCACACCAAATCAACGAAACCATAAAAGGGCTGCAGGCGCACAATACGCGCGTTACAGGTTTGGAGGGCAGCAAATTATAGGCGCTCTAAATCTAGTTTTTTCAGTTTGTAGATAATTTACCGATGGTCGCTGGCTTGCTACAAAAAATACATTGGCACCTAAACGCATTTATGACGCGCCATTTGTGGTTGTTGAATGTCGTTCGCGGTAGACTTACCGTTGAAAATGCCTTTGGGGCTCCGGGAGACACACTGCTTTCCGCGATGCTTTGTCAGATACTGAAAACGACATTTCCGAGAATTCGTGTTAATTTAGTCACCGCACATAGTGAATTGGTCTTCATTGATCCATATATTGAGACAATCAATGCGCCTGAGAGTTATTTTCATTTACGATTCTGGTATCTGGAAACTGCCACCGCAAAACGAGGTGATGTAAATATTCTTCAGGAGACTCTACAGAAAATTGGTATTCAAGAATACGACTATCAATCCAAGGTATTCCTTAGCGCACCGGAATTGGAACAGGCTCGCTGTACACTGGGCACTAGTGAGCGAATCAGGATTGCTTTTAGTACCCGCACCAAGGAAAAAGTAAAAAACTGGCCTTTTATTCAATGGAAGGCACTATTGTCACGCATGGCATCTGAGGTTGAACTTATACAACTTGGCGATTCTTCAGAACCAGAGTTTTTGAATGTTACCAGATTCGCTGGTCATCTTTCAATGCGTCAATCGATGGCAATTGTTGCAAATTGTGATTTGTTTGTCGGTGGCGTAAGTTTTCTAATGCACGCTGCTAACGGAGTAAATGTCTCCGCTGTCATTATTTACGGAGGTCGTGAGTCGCCAGCCAACTCCGGATATCGCAATAATCATAATATATATGTACCGATTGCGTGCGGCCCCTGCTGGCTTCATGACAGCCAGGGCGATGTGTGTCCGTATGACGTCGCCTGTATGAACGAGATTAGTGTCGACGAAGTGGAAACCGCAATACGCAAACAGCTTGGCGGAATTTTTGCCACAGCATCATGAACTCAGAGCAGTATCAAATGTGGAATATGGAGGCAGAAAACCGTGAGTCTGAATTACCTTCGACATTGGAGGAAGTGTTCCGAACTCAAAAAGTCTGGAATAATTTAGGGATTCAGGTTTCCTTGGATTCAAACATTTCTGAGGAGGAGGCTCTGCTCTTATATCGAGCCGTGAGATCCTTGAAGCCCTCCCGATCAGTTGAAGTGGGATTGGCCAAAGGAATATCCACTCTAGCGATACTTGGCGCGTTAGCCAGCATTGGAGCAGGTCACCATGTAGTAATTGATCCGTTTCAGGCGAATTATGACGATAGCGGCATTGAGATGGTAAAGCGTGCTGGCTTGAATTCCTTCTGGCAATTTCACCGAAAGTTTGCGGAAGAAGTGATCCCGACCTTGGGCAGCATCCAGTTCGCTTTTATCGACGCTTCGCATCTTTTCGATCTTACCTTGATGGAATTCATCTTAATAGACAAAAAGCTTGAGGTGGGCGGGGTGGTCGGGTTTCACGATCTATGGATGCCATCGCTCCAGAGCGTCTTCCGCTATATCATGTGTAATCGCAACTACGAAGTTTGGCATCCCGAAGGGCCCGGTCCTACTACATGCAAGAGGTCGGGCGCTTGGAAAGTCGTGTTACGGAAGGCTATGCGAAGGCTGCCTAAGGCCGATCTCGTCTTCACAATGGAATTTCTCAATCCTTGGAAAGGCGAAGGTTTGGGCAATCTCGTATTTCTGCGAAAGTGTGGACATGACACTAGGCATTGGACATTTCACAATGGATTCTAGTCCAGAGGTCATCGAAGGGTTGCCATACTGATTGAATATTCACAACAGCATCGGGGCTGAATAATGGATTGAAGACATGTCTACTTCTTCATTATTTCCCAAAATGAGAGACTTGACTCATGGACCTCTCACCACCCGATTCGATGCCGCAACATGATTGTCAGTCATTAGAGTAGTGAATGAGGGAGACACAATGTATCCCAACTGCACGCGGAAACGGCGGAATTTCGTCAGTCGAGCTTTATGCTTCGATGGAAACTGTCGATCATTCTGTTTTTTTTGATGAATAACCTGATCAAACTCCCCTCCCTGTGCCACGTTTGCAGAAGATCTCATGGCGCGTCTTCCTTGCGCACTTCCCAAGACAACGGCCCATCTGAAATGTCGGCATAAGCGGGTATGAACTACAAGCAATATGTGACGCCCTTCTCATTCGAAACCCAGTGCTAATTGACTACTTAACGCAGCTTGGCAGTCTTTAGCCTTGGATATGTCCTTACTCCCCCAGCGATGTATTTACCTTCATTTTCCTATTCCGTCTTCTTGGCTCGTGTCTGGCGGCTTCGCGGGTGGAAAGAGGCCCTTCGACATCTGAGGGAGCAGCATTGCAATCACGCGCGTGTGCTTTCAAGAGATCCGGCAGTCGTGCTGCTTGTATGGGGGCGCGATGACCGCCATCTCCATACCCTGCTCAGGGACAGGGACCTTGTTATTCTCTACCTCTTCTTCTGGGATATAGAATCGGAGATCGCGACCATCGCCGAACAGGTTCGTGAGAGAACGCGAGCATTGCCGCGGCACCGGATCATGATGCTCTGCAACGAACCTAGCCAAGCCGAGCGCTTTATTGCCGCCGGGGTGGAGGCCCTCTTCGTGAACCAAAATGCGCTCGTCGATGAGACCGTCTTCTGCCCCACGAACAACAGGCCAGCTATTCGATGGGACGCAATCTATAACGCTATGCTGAGTCCGTTCAAGCGGATCGAACTGGCCGCTCGTGTACAGCGCCTCTGCATGATTACGTACAAGTTCCCCGGCAGCTTTCTCCCTGACTATATGAAAACTGTGAAGGAGGCAGTTCCTCAAGCTTGGTGGGCGAATGACGAACTGGCAAGCGGGGGCAAACTCCATGGTTATCAAGTCGCCGATCTCGTTCGCCAGTCAGTATGCGGTCTTTGCCTATCCGAGGTAGAGGGGGCGATGTTTGCAAGCATGGAATACCTGATGTGCGGTGTCCCCGTCGTCTCGACTCCAAGCCGTGGTGGTCGGTCGGTGTTTTTTGACGAGCGGACAAGTCTGATGTGTGAGGCGAATCCCGAGGCTATTGCGGAGGCGGTCTATCACTGGTCAAATCTTTCAATCGACCCCGATTTTGTGCGCCAAATCACTCTCTCAAAAGTGACGGAGCATCGTCAGAGGTTGAGTGAGTTTCTGCGCCAGGTCGGCGCATGTGTCGACATCCCTTGGTATCCTACCATACAGTTCCAGAGCATGGGCCAGATCGCGAGGACGATACTGCTGCCTCCGGATGCGATTTAGAAAACGCTCGAGCGGCTGACGTCCAGCCGGGAAACCCCATCTATGCCGGGAATTGCAGCTGCATAATGGCTGGCCGCTGGCGATCTCGGCAGATCCAAAGCGCAGTGATACCTTGCGTACAATCGGTTTGAAAAAACTACGTAGATTAACCAGATGCTGGCATGCAATCGGCCGAAAGGTTGCTTTCCTGAGGAGTGGCATCGCGGACTATGGGGCTGGAAACCGCGCCAAACTGGCACCTACGCGCGCCCAGGGATTCAAGCTTGAGTTTTTCGGAGCGGACAACCTGATTCAGATCGCTGGTTGCGTGGCGTTACAGAACGCGCAAATCACCTGTCTGGGATCGGGAAACGATCTTCGAATCGATGCCGGGGCCTCGGTGAACGACTGCCGATTCTGGCTACATTCAGATCGCGGCAGGATCCATATTGGTGCCAACGTAAGTATTCAAGGTGCAGAGATCATTGTGACGGACGACGATGGTTGCATTACCGTGGGCGCCGACACGATGGTCGGACCAGGCTGCGAGATCCGCTGCGGCGATGGACACGCGATCTATGATCGCGACACTTACGAGATCATGAATCGTGCCACCCACCTTTTTATCGGCGAAGGGGTGTTGGTCGGTTCACGAGTTCAGATCCTGAAGAATGTCTGTCTCGGGAATGGTTCAATTGTGGGAGCCGACTCGGTAGTGACAGCAGACGTTCTACCGCACAGCCTCGCAGTGGGAGTACCCGCCAGAACAGTCCGCAGAAATATTGGATGGACGCGGGAGCGCATCGATGCCCTGCCCTCTGACTGGCCGAGTCGTCGCACAGAGTGAGCCATGAGTAAGTCGCACGAATCAGTCTGTGCCTATGTCCCGTGTTTCAACAATGCGGCAACGGTGGCACAAGCCGTCACAAGTTTGCTGGAGCAGTCAATCCCCCCCTTGGAAGTCCTCGTAATCGATGATGGTTCCACCGATGACTCCGCCAATTCGGTCGTGGGACTGCCTGTGAAAGTCATTCGTCACCCTGTCAATTTGGGCCGCGGTTCGGCCCGGGCAAGAGCGATGCATGAGGCACAATGTGACTTAGTCGTTTGCTGCGATGCCACCAATGCGCTCGATCCAGATTTCATTGAAGGGGCCATGAACTTCTTCCAGGAACCTCTGGTCGCGGGAGTCTTTGGCAGGTTTTCCCAAGGAAGCGGGATAACAGCTACATTGCGCTGGCGTGCCCGGCATCTCTATCATCTCGGCGCCGATAATCGACTGCAACGCTACTCAAATCTCACGACCCACGGTGCCATTGTGCGTAAATCTTGGGTCAGCAAAGCAGGCGGATTCAACACTCGTCTTCGCCACAGTGAGGACGCAGATTTGGGTGAAAGGCTGCTCGCGGCCGGAGCTGATGTAGTATTTGATCCGTCGCTCAGAGTTAGGAGCCTGGTGGACAATTCCGTCTCACAGTTATTAGAACGCTACGGGCGATGGAATTCCGGCAAGGATGGAAGGGTCCCGTGTACTGCTTATGCAAGGAACGTTCTGTACTCCATCAAGGGGATGGCTCTCGCGGACCTACGGGCAGGCGATCCTCTAGCGGCCTGCATCAGTATGCTGTGCCCGCATCATCAGTTTTGGCACACTAGGTTTCGCGAGTTTCGCGCTCAGATCGCTGCAAAATGGCAAAAGTAACAGGCTGACGAGATGGTTGATACATGAACGCCGCAACCGCCAGGCCTCTAGAGGCGGCTTCGCGAACTGTGCTGAAGTCGAAGACTGAGCGCTTCGTTTTAGTGCTGAACAATTATCCCCTTGACCGAGTGATGCGTGAAGTGGACTTGCAGGAGACACCGGATCACGTGTTGTTTGGTGTCAATCGCCTCCGTGAACATGGTTACGAACCAATCTTTCTTCCGTATCCAGCTGAAGGGTTGTGGGCCAAGTTGCAATCTTGGCTTGGTTGGTTACGCATTCCCCTGGAACTTGGTGACCTGCAGCAACAGGCCATGGCACTGTCCCGAGTGCGAGAGGCAGACGTGGTGTACGCGCCATGTGGTTCGCAAACGCATTTGCTTCAATACCTTCGCGCCCTAGGACTATTCCGGCTGCCGATTGTCACGCTGATGCATCATCCCTTCCCCAAGGGTAAGCTGGACAGGTTCCGTTCGTGGCAGCGGCGGCTCTTCCTGCGGGGAGCCGACAGGTTGCCAACTTTGAGCAAGTCCTTGGCGGCCGAATTGAAAATTGCAGGTGCGGAGGACTCGACCGTCGAATCCACGACTTGGGGAGTGGATGTCGATTTTTATGGCCCATGGGTCCCTCCCGGAACTGGCGTGATCGCCACCGGGCGGACCGGCCGGGATTTCAAGACCTTCGCGCAGGCAATTGCCAAGTCAAATTGCCCTGGCACGTTGATAGGGCTTGAAGGACATCTGGACGACCCGTTCTACCGCAAGGTGCCAAGTCTTCGAGTAATTGAGACCCGTAATGAGCAGCCGATCCCAGGCAAAAACCGCGGCTGGATGAAGCATCAAACCCTATGTGGAGAGATGCGCGCTCACGGTGCAATCGCGATTCCCCTCCATGCCCAAGACAGCCTGGCAGGTATCACGAGTTTGATGGATGCGCTGGGGCTTGGCCGCGCCGTGCTGATGACCCGCAACCGTCACGTGGATCTAGATATTGAACGGGAAGGCATCGGATTTTGGCTGGAGCCTGGTGATGTCGGCGGTTGGGCCGAACGTCTCGGCTGGATAGCCGGTCACCCTTTCGAAGTCCAGGAAATGGGACTTCGAGCGCGAAGCCTGGCGGAAACGTCGTGTAACTCCGTTTCATTTAGTAGGGAGATTGCCAAGATCCTAGATGAAGCTATCGCGGATAGCTATGCCTCATGAGTGTCGATACTTCCACGGTACCGTTCTTTTCAGTGGTCATCCCAACTTTTCAACGGAACGATCTACTGGCAAATTGCTTGCGGTGTCTAAGTTCGGGCCAGCAGCGAGACATGCACTTGGTGGGGGCGGAGAGTGAGCCCTCTATTGGGGGGTCCGCGGCGTGCGCGGGGGCACAAGACTCAGTCTCGTGCTCAGTCTCAGCATCCTACGAGGTCGTAGTTGCGGACGATGGCAGGCAGACGACGGCATATGCAATGTTGGAAAGGGACTTTCCCTGGGTGCGGTGGGTGCGAGGCCCCGGCACAGGACCTGCGGCTAACCGGAATGCAGGCGCAAGGGTGGCGCGAGGTAGTTGGCTCGCCTTCACGGATGATGACTGCCTCCCGCAGGCGGGATGGCTGGCAGCCTATCACGCCGCAATCTTGGCGAATGGTGAATGTAAGGTGTTTGAAGGCAAAACGAGTCCGGACCGGCCCAGGAAGACTCTGCGTGAACATGCCCCAATAAACGAGCACGGAGGTTTGCTCTGGTCCTGTAACTTTACCATCCAGCGCTCCCTATTCGCCGTGCTCGGCGGCTTTGATTGCCAGTTTCGAGTCTGCATGGAGGATAACGACTTTGCTGTTCGGATTCGCAATGCGGGGTTGAAGTTTCCGTTCACTTCAGAAGCCTTGGTTCTGCATCCATGGCGGTTAAGATCTGCTGCAATAGATGGGTGGAAGCGCTTGGCCGATGAGAAGACAGACATTCGAGCTTTTTTAGGCAAACATCCGTCACACCGCAGCGTACTCACGCCGATTCGATTCTTGAAAATGGCGTTTAGAGGCTGCCTCGACGACATAAGGTTTGTGATGGCGAACAGGGAATGGTCGACTCTCCCACTTGTAGGCGCCAGACTCTTCAACGGCTGCCGGATCGCTGCCTCAGTGGCAACCTTTTGACACCACCTTTCGCAAAATGGGCACACCATGAGAATTGCCAGTTTGACCAACACTCCCTTGGACCCCGCACTGGGATCCGGAAAGACGGTGATCGCTTGGAGCAACGGTCTTCGTTCATTTGGACATGATGTCGATGTAGCAGCACCTGAGGATTATTACCGCCCTTGGCCGTGGGGTAAGGGCAGAAGGTTGAAGATGCGGCTGGATGCCCTAAGGTTAGAACGAAGATTGCTACGTGGCGGCTATGATCTAATCGAGTTTTACGGTGCCGAATTTGGCTGGCTTATCGATCAACTCGCTCAAGCTCCCCGGCACCAACGTCCTATGCTGGTGGCACATACCAACGGGTTAGAATTGCTTGCTGGGATGGTTCCGATCAAGCAAAATAGTCATACGCGATCGAGCCGACCCAGTGCGCTAGCGGCCAAATTGTCTGCACGATGGTTGCATCGCTGTGACCGCAAAGCCTTCACACGAGTCGATGCCTTCACGGCGATCTGCCAAGCGGATGTAGACTACATCATTGCAAATCGCATCCAACCCTTGGAGCGATGTGCTGTGGTGGCAACTGGAATTGATGACATTTATTTGAGTGCGCAGTGGAACCGACCAAAAAATCATTACTTGGTGACAGTCGGGAGTTGGACGTCACGAAAGGATCCAGACACTACTCAGCAAGTCGTCTCACGGCTACTGCGCACTGATGCAAAACTTGAATTCCACGTACTCGGGGCCAGTGAAGCGAGGGAATCTATCCACGCTGCATTCCACGCTGACCTTCGAAACCGTGTGATTATTCATCCACGTCTTTGCGAGAAAGATATGCTGGCAGTGCTGAGTGTCGCAAAAGTTTTCTTCTTCCCCAGCTTATACGAGGGTTTTGGCATGGCCACAACCGAGGCAATGGCTTGCGGCTGCGCCGTAGTGGTGACACCAACAGGGTTTGGCACTTCTATTCGAAATGGTATGGACGGATTTGTGTGTGACTTCGGCAAGGTGGAGGAAATGGTCGATTGTATCGGTAGACTGCTCAAGGATGAAGGAAAGCGACTACAGATAGCTGCCGGAGGCCGGGAACGAGTTGAAGAAATGACTTGGTCGAACCAAGTCAGCAAGCTCGATAAAATTTATCGCGAGTGGATCGAGGCAGCAAATTCTTGAACAAGTACGATCGGGAAAATATCTCGCAATCCCTGACTTGAACGAAGCATGATTCGTGTTACTCTCATCAGCCCATGTATGGGTGGCTACGGAGGTTTGGAGGCGTTCGTGCTAGCGATCGCGGGCGGAGTTCACCAGGAAGGTGCGTTCAAGGTCCAGATTCTTTTCAAAAGGACCAATGGTTTTCAACTCAGTCAGCATCTTGAGGATAGCATTCGCAAGTCGAAGCTGGATATTCAATTCGTTGATAAGGCGAGCAACGAGATATGGAAATCCGTTCGTAACGCCGATGTCGTACATGTACAGAATCCTTGCCCGGATGTAGTCCTGATGGCACGACTGGCGCGCAAACCATTACTGATTAATGTCATCAATCACAGCCACGGAGGCAAAAGCCTTCATCAGCGGCTTTGGACGCGATGCCTCCGATTGGGGCACAAGAGATTCTATATCTCAAACTTCGTTCGTCGATCATGGGAGCACTCGGAAGTCCCGTGGCGCGGCAGCACGGTACAGTTTCCGATCTGTGATTTGTCCCCGTTAACACCGTTGCCAATAGAGCAGAGGAAAGGGTTCGTTTTTGTGGCTCGCTGGATCGAAAACAAGGGACTCGATACACTTGTGGAAGCCTACGCGCGCGCAAAGCTCGACCCACAACTTTGGCCCCTCCGTTTGCTAGGTGACGGACCGTTGCGTCCGAGGATCGAGGCAAGGATCACGGATTTGGATCTTCAAGGTGTTGAGATGCCGGGATTCACGACCCAAATGGAAAAGGCCGAGAATATCCGTCGCAGCCGCTTTGCGGTCATTCCCCCGAACACGGGGGAAGACTTTGGTTTGGTTGCGATCGAAGCTCGGCACCTTGGCGTTCCCTGCATGATCACACGCGACGGAGGTGTTCCAGAGGCAGCAGGCGAACACTGTTTGGCCTGTGATCCGGGAGATGTAGAGGCTCTGGGCCGTCTGCTGCGACAAGCAGCCACGATGCCCGAAAAGGAATACCGCCAGTTGGCAATTGCAGCCCATGACAGCTTGGAAGCAGAGCTTGTCCGACCCTCATTCTATGGGGAAGTATATAGAAGTATGGCTGTATGATGCAGTCTTTTCAACGCTGACTCGCAAAACGGCGCCGTATCGGGCGCCACGACCGAGATGCGACATCGCAGTCGTAGAACATCCCGGATGACAGCGTTGCGTACCACGCATTTCAGCGAAGACTGTGCGCTATATTATCGAGCAAGAGTAACTTGTAGCCAACTGACCTCGAAACCAGTCGTGACCGAAAACACATCTTTGAACCACACAATTTCCTATATCGTATCACGAATCATCGACTGGCCATTTCGAACTCCCACTTCCACTATGTTGAATAGCTCTCCTCCCTTTCGTCTCCATAGGTATCTAGCGAGTATGCTGAAACGAAACCAGAGTGGCACGTGGACCACTCACCGTGGAGAGCCCAGCCATCGTGGCCATGTTGGACCGACACAAACTTCGCACTCGACGTATCGTCGCGATAGGCTGCGGGGCTTAATCTTGGCTAAGTTGAAAAATCGGTCCCGAACGTGATCAATGCGCACACTTGGATGTCGTGTCTTAAACTCTTTCGCTGGCAAAAGTCGCAACCGAGATGGTCTTCGCTCATCAGCGTGCGCCCACCCGCGCTGCCGGTCGTTTTGATCCGGCTCGTTCAATGGACGGTGCAGAGCATTCAGGACTATCTTGCCTTCGGGCGAAGGCAAAAATCACTGGCTACGTGGAAGGTGTTTCATATTCCGCTGGACCTTAGAGTGCGGACGCTCGCAAAGCCTTGGCACCTCTCAATTGCGAGACCATTCGTGGGACATCTGCATTTTGTTAATCATGCGAGATTGTCGGTAGTAGACTGGACCTTTACCTCTGTTGAGTTGGAGGATGCAGTGTCGGGACGCATGAGGTTACGTTCTTACACTGTCTCCTTAACCGTTGGCGGCCTGTGCTGGCAGCTCAATGGCTCGGAGGATTTTCCGTGCTTGTTCTGTGCAGGCAGACGGGAATTCAGATGAAGATTGCCTTCCTTAGCGAGACTTTGGAGCCGGGCCGAAGCGGCGTAGGGGACTATTCTTGGCGGCTTGGGGCTGCTCTACAGGCTCGTGGTCATACGGTAAAAGTGGTTGGATTTGCAGACCGTCATCTGGAAGCAAGAGAGGAAGGTGTTCGCCATGTCACTTGCGAAGAGATATCATATAGCCGATTACCTCTCACTATATCGAGTAATCTGCGTTGGAGGATGCTAATAGATTTGCTAGAAGCGTGGAAGCCCGACTGGACCAGTTTGCAGTTTGTGCCATTTAGCTTCCATTCCAAGGGTATGGTGAAAAGAAGCCGTTTCCCTTTTAGCGGGAGATTTGGGGGCGCTCATCATCTGATGATGCACGAAACATGGATTGGCCAACATCCAGGCGCCAAAATACTCGATCGCCTGCTTGGCTTGATGCAAAGACGGGATTGCCTCACCGCCATTCGTGAATGGAATCCGCAATCTATGCACACCAGTTGTAGTATTTATGCGGAACAGCTTGGAAAACAGGGGTGCCATGCTGAAATCTTGCCCATGTTTGGAACTATTGATCCAAAGAATCAGACAGAACCAGACGTCCAGAAAAAGCTGCAAGAACAATTGTATGAAAAGACGCAAATGGCAGCAGAGCGACTTCGCCTAGTGGGTATTTTCGGAACCATCCACTGCGCCTCCGAATTAGCAGGGGCGTTGACAAAGCTTTATCGCGAAGGCGAGCGACATGGCTTATCTGTGGCAGCATGTTTTCTCGGCAGCGCTACGTCGAAAAGCCAACAAGTGATGCAACTTGTAAGGAATCGTGGCGCGGATATGTTGCTCGTGACTTTTGAGGATTCATTTCAGACAGGCCTAGCCGCGGTGATGCGGGAAATGGATATGGGACTGGTTACCACACCCATTGACTGCGTAGGCAAAAGTAGCGCGGCTGCCAGTCTGCGTGACCAAGGATTACCAGTCTTAACCTGCAGCCTCGGTGCATATGGTGGTGTGACGATCCCGCCTTTCTTTCACGTGGATGATTTCTTGCGCGGTGGACTTATCCAATTGCCTCCACGTTATACCCGACGAGACAGAGCGCTAGACGCGGCCACACAAATCGAGGCAGCATTCCGAATAAAAGGCAAGTACAACGCGATTTCTGAGGCATATGCCGCGGGGACAGACGCAATATCCTCATGAACAGAGAATGTCAGATTGTTCGGACTCTACTCTGTCATCGTGACGTTAACCTCGCAATCCAATGTCTCGATTCAGTGCTACAACTTTCCGAGGATCCGGTCACACTGGTCATTCACGAGGATGGATCGCTCACGAAGGATGATCAGGAAAAAATGAGCGATAAACTCCCAGGCATCAGGTTCATACGACGGTCTGATGCGGATCTGGTCATGATGGAGAAGCTGCGGGCACATCCACATGCAAGGACATTTCGCGAGAAATCCGTGTGGGGTTTGAAGCTGCTTGACGTGGTACTGGCCGAACCAGGCCATTGCTTTTATTTGGACGGTGACATCCGATTTTTCCGCCCCTTTCGTGGTTTATTCACTGGTGGGGCCACGCAAGGTCGGTGTGTATTCCTTCGCGACAACGTCTGGCAGGCTTACTCTATCCGTCCATGGCATTTGTTGGATAGGCGCAAATTACGGGTCGGTTCGGGAATAAACACGGGTCTGACTCTGTGCGATCCTGCCGTCTACGATTTAGATTTTGTTGACTGGTTTCTGGCCCAACCCGATTGGCGAGTGATTCCGGCGTGGACCGAACCTACTTGCTGGGCTGCCTTGGCCATTCGAGTCGGTGGTTCGTGCGTCAGTCCCAAACAGATGGTTAATCTCTACCCGCGTGCGCGCATTACTTCGGAGACCGTTGGGGGACATTTCCTGTCATCCTACCGAGACGAATGGTCTGACCTGCTAATAGCCCCATTCCGCCGCGACAGCCCTACTCTCAGCGTGCAAATGGAACCGCTCGCGCCGCTACACTCCCTTGGCCTATTGTGCAACCAAGCGAAGCGTAAGATGCAGAACACGTTTTTGAAGCGCAGAGCGAGGCCCTAATTCATGCATAGCGGCCCTGCTGTATTCTCATCGCCACGAACGGCTACCAAAAACAACAAGGCTTATGCCCCTCGAAAGGGGCTTCCCTGTTTCCTGATTGAGGGAAGCGCCCAGGGCATCAGCGCACACAAATCATCGTGGTTGAAGATTGTAGTGATGCATCACTTGTTAACCAGATTCTCGAATGGGGTACTCTATCGAGATACGGATTGTAAAGTGTTGCCGAGCGCTCAAGGTATTCGTGTGTGGGATCGCGCAAATCGTCAAAAGACCCTTTGCCTCATTAGACTTTCCAATCGGCTCAACGCCGCTGTTATCTAGTGCCGTGGAACACCTACGGGCAGAAGTGTCATTCAGCGGTTGCATTGGACCTTGCGGAAACCCGAAGCCTTTTGCCCGGTGGTGATGGAAATGTGTATGAGGGCGGTCTCTTCCTTTGGACACTCATCGCATGTGCATGTGTTGCTCAATGTACGGAACGCTGGGCTCTACTGCGAGATGGACAATGCGAACATCCTGCGCCACGGAGGCACCATCATGCGTGAACAGCGCGGCGGCAACCCATGTCCCAGTCGTCACAGTCACACGCAGCATGGACTGGGTTCCGGCGACCTTTCCACTTGGCGAATTTTTGCCAATATCTTGCGAGCCCGGTCGGCGGCGGCTCCAATCCTTGAATAGCCATGCGCACAAAATGCCCAAGTATGAGGTTTGCTGATCCCCAACTTGTCTCGGTGTTGGTGCCCAGCTACAATGCGGGTCACTACCTGGGACTGCTAATAGATTCAGTGGTGGCTCAGACCCACTCACATTGGGAGTTGCTAATTCTCGATGACGGTTCTGGTGATCTGGACCATCCCGATGTGGCACGAAGGTTGCAAGACTCTCGTATCCGTGCTTTTAGGTGGCAGCCCAACCGAGGCGTGAGTAAGGCCACCCGCTTTTTGATGGATGAGGCCTGTGGCGACTACTGGTGCTATCCTGGGGCAGACGATTTGCTGCGGCCTCGATTCATGGAGCAGCGCCTTGAAGTTATGTTGGCCCACGCGGACGTTGCCATGGCTTTCGGGAAGGGTGGGCAAATTGACAGTGAAGGTAACGAGACATGGTTTGATCTTGGGAAAAAATTGTTCGAGAGAATGAAACCTCTAGAGGACACAGTGATCGCGCCAGAGCAAATGCTGGCATTGCTTCTGGCTGGCAACGTTGTTAACACACCCTCCGTTTTTGCGCGGAGTAGAGCTACACTCCCGATCCTAACGCGCTACCACATGGATTGGCGCTACTGCCAAGACTGGTTTTACTGGCTGTTGTTGGCGGCTCACGGGGCATCATTCTTGTATTGTGGAGAAACACTCCATGATTACCGGTTTCATGATCGATCTATGACGCAATCCCAAGCGACTTGGGCTTGGCGTAACGTCGAGCCGGCGTTGGTGTTACTAACTGGGATGGCTTTGGCTGCTCAGTCGAGCGATCTAGCGATGCGACATTATCAGCGCCATCGGCATGAACTACTCGGCAACTGGCTGGTCCGAAGCGCTCGGTTCCGCACGCACCCTGAGTGGGAAAAATGGCAGGCACAAGCCCGCTGCGCCCGTGTCGACTGGTGGGAATGGCCCTTGGTTGGGGTCAAAGCCCTACAAACCCATGTCCGCCGACGCAAGGCACGACGTGAGGGTAAGGCTTTACACGGTCTGCCTTCAGTCTTTGCTTCCAATTCCCTCTTCGACTGAAGTACCACAGCAACGGCTTTGAGCAGGGTGTTTCCGCTAGCTCAGGCCGACCGACCGAAGGGTGATCAACTTATGGGAAAGAAAGCATTTAAGCATTTTTTGCAACGGATAGGTCTTGGCGGTGCGCTCAAGGCCACCAGCCGGTGGCGGTGGATGAGGAAGCATGGGGGTGAGAAAACACTTCTCTCAGGGATCACCTGCTACATAAAATGCTTTGACGACTGGTTAATCTTTCATGAGATTTTCGAACTGAAATGCTACCACTTGGCGATTCAATCATTTCTCGAGGTCACAGCAGGTGACTCAGAAGTCCGAGTGTTGGATTGCGGCGGGAATGTGGGGTTTTTTGCCTTGTCGGTGGCAGATGCCTGGATTCAATCCGGAAGATTAGGTCAATGCTTGCACATTACTTCGGTTGAGGCCAGCCCGTCGAACTGCAAAGCCATGGAGTTGCATCGTATGAAAAACTCCCATCTTGGTTTCTGCTGGGAAATTGTGCCGGGACTGGCGGGAAAACGATCTGGAACAGAATGGCTCGGGACTACAGAAGGGCATTATGCTCTACGTGTGGCAGACTCAGTTGGAACCACCGGATTCCGGGCGGAGTACGTGGATCTCGATGCTCTTCGGACAAGGGGAGCAGTCATCCATATGCTGAAATGCGACATTGAGGGGAGCGAGGGGGCCTTATTGGAGAATTATCCAGAATTAATTTCAAGCTGTGAGCTTGTTTGCATCGAAATTCATGGCGATAAAAAAACGGCCCCTATTTCCCATCGGATCGTAAGCTTGGGCCTCATAAATCAAACCACATTGGTTGAGGAGAGCGAGGGAGGAGCTGACGGCCCTACCTCCACAATTCTTTTTTCAAAATGATGGCGCCTGATGCAGAATTCAAAAATCGACTAGCAGCGTTCGGCGGATTCGATATTAATGGTTTGTTTGGACTTCTTGGTTGGCATTTGTCATTCACATCATTGTCAGGTGGTCGATTGCTGTGAAGCCTCTTATTCCCGCCGAGCACTTACAGTGGCTCAAGGTGTTCGCACTGAACTTTGGATCGGATAAACGGCCATCCAGCAAGACGGAGGCGTTCCTAGGAGAATCGACGCAACCTGGCTCGTAGTTCCAATGCGAGTTATTGGCACCTAGGTAGTGCTGTTTATTTGATCAGCTGCTATTGCATTCATCACCAACAGTCCGAGCAAAAAGGGAACAGAAACTTTCAATTAGAGAACGACGATATTGGAAGAGGATCAGGCATCTGGGGACGCAAGCCTACGAATGGAAACAAACAAACGGCGGTATGGGCTATTCGCAGTATGTCGCGCCATTGCAGCTTAGCACGTTGGCCCTGGCGGTGACCGATCTCCGGCCTGTCAGAGATTGATTCAATTCGATTTCTGTCGTCGCTTCCGATGCTCCAGAATCCCTGGCAGTCCGGCGGGCGCATTTCCAGCAACCCTTCGAAGTTGCGCTATATCTGGTTTACCTGATCGCCTGAATGTAAAACTAGAGATAGCCCACCCCTTATGATCCATGTGATTCATCCATCGGGAAACACTTTTGTCCGCGCTCTATTAGCTGGCTTGGAAACGAGCGGGAGCGAATTTCGCTATTGGACTACGATCGCGATGCAATCTGAAAGACTTTGGTCAATAATGCCAAAAAATGTGCGCTCTCAATTGGAGCGCCGATCTTATCCGATCCCCCAGAAATTTATCCGAAAGCGACCAATGAGAGAATGGGTGCGCCTCTTAAGTCCACGCGCGGGCCTCGGGTTTCTTGTCCGCCACGAAGTAGGCTGGGCAAGCGTGGACAAGGTTTACCAAGACCTCGATGCCGCAGTCGCGAGGGGCCTGCCTGGAGAGATCCGACTATCCCCTGGAGCTGACTGGGTTTACGGGTACGAGGACGGTTCTTTGGCCAGTTTCCGGGTGGCCGAACAGATTGGAATGCGGCGCGCCTACGAATTACCCATCGCGTACTGGGAAACCAGCAGAAGATTGTTAGACGAAGAGGCTCAACGCCTGCCGGAATGGGCAGGAACACTGATCGGCCCCGCCGATTCCGAAGCAAAACTTCAACGCAAATCGGAGGAATTGAAATTGGCCGATGTGGTTGTGGTTCCCAGCAAGTTCGTGGAGCGGACTCTGCCTGTATCCGTGAGGTCGGCCAAGAAGGTAGTAGTAGCAGAGTTTGGAAGTCCTAACCTGCCACATGCTGAGTTGAATACGCGCAAAGATCAGACTGTAGACAACCGGAAACTCCGTCTACTCTTCGCAGGGTCAATGTCGCAGCGGAAAGGACTCGCTGATGTTTTTGCAGCTATGCGGCTCATCGCCCGCCGTGATGTGGAATTGATCGTTTTGGGTAGTCCAGTGGTTCCCATGGAGTTTTACAGAAAGCAGGGAGTTTCCTTCACCTTTGAGCCTCCCCGCTGCCACACTCAAGTGCTGCAATTGATGCGCACTTGTGATTTGCTCGTGCTTCCATCCATTGTGGAGGGCCGCGCTCTGGTGCAGCAGGAGGCACTCGCTTGTGGCCTTCCGATTGTGGTCACAGCCAATGCCGGGGGAGAAGACTTGGTAGACGACGGGGTGACGGGGTTCCTTGTACCAATTCGCTCCCCAGAGTCTATTGCCGCAAGCATCAATTCGCTGGCAGATAACCGAAATCAACTCAACTCCATGCGCCATGCATGCCGGGCGAAAGCAGCAGAATACTCTTGGGATCGATATGTCCAGTGCATTCTAGATTCCCTGAAGATGCAGAATTCAACTCCCGCCAACTAGCCCTCAATTGATCCTGCGGATCCCTGACCTAGGCTCCGTTATGCTCTTGCATCCCACGATTTACCCATCTTTGACTAAATGAATTCTTCCCTTCGAATCATCCGCCGCCTGATCTTCCTGTATTTTTGGCTGCTAATTTTTGAAGGGGCTTTGCGATTCTGGATCCTTCCAGGATTGAGCAATGTACTGCTACTTGTCCGAGATCCCGTTGCATGCCTGATTTATCTTTTCGCTATCCCGGCCGGCCTCATGCCACGCCATCCTGCGCTTGGATTCACTGTAGCTCTCGCCCTCGCCACAGGAGCTACCAGCCTGCTCGCCAGCGACGCCCCGCTAATGGTTCTTCTGTATGGGCTTCGGAGCAACTTTCTACACCTCCCGCTTATTTTTATCATGCCAATAGTTCTGACGGCATCCGATGTGCAACGCATTAGCCGCTGGATGATGCTGTTGATGATTCCTATGGCCTTGCTGGTTGTCCAACAGTTTCGATCCCCTCCTGGTTCGCTCATCAACGCGGGGGGAATGCCGACCCATTATGGGACTGTGAGACCTGCCGGTACATTCGCGTTCGTGAGTGGAATGGTGAGCTTCACCGCTTTAGTTGCCGCGTTCCTTGCTCACTCATTCTCTGTATCCCATCTGCGACAATGGCCTCTCAAAGTCCTCTGTTCCGCATCAGTGATCGCATCTCTAGCAGTTTCGGGAAGCCGCAGCGCCATCCTTGCCGTAGGCACCGTTTTTATGTTGCTGGCGGGCCTTGCGTTGTTCAAGGCTGAGGCAGCCAAGGGGCTACTTGTGTCAATCGGCGTAGTTGGACTGGGACTAGCCGGACTCACAAGCACCGAATTCTTTGAAGAGGGGCAGCGGCAGTTGGTGCAACGGTTTGAGGATGCATCGGGAGGACAAGGCATCACGGAGAGCTCGCTAGACCGTTTCGCAGGAATGCTTAATTATCCGATCTGGGCCGCCAGCGAAGCCGGTATGATGGGACACGGACTCGGTACGGGAACCAATGTCGGCTACTTTCTTACCACCGGCCTAAGAGGTTTTGGCGGTGGACAGGAGACCGAGCTAGGTCGAATCATGTACGAATCTGGCATTATTTTTGGAACCGCGTTTATCCTATTACGCGTTGGCATCACACTCCAACTGTTCACCTCGGCGTGGGGGGCTCTTCGTTGGGGCAATATCCTGCCTATACTTCTATTTGGTGCCTGCAGTATGAACGTCCTCATGGGGACATGGGGAATCGCCAATACCCAGGGGTTTGCTACATTCGGAGCTGCCCTTTGCTTCGCCTCCCTCAAACTAGGCCTCCGCCCCCAAAGACCTCGCTCTTCTGGAGTTGACAATCGCAACGCTGAGCCAAATAAGGCTGAGACAGCGCGACCAGCCCACAGCAGATGCGGATAGCTCAATCGTAAAACCCTCGCAAAGTGCGGATACTGCTTATCTCTAACTACCTGCCCGATCGGCAGGAGAGCATGCTCCGTTTTGCGAGCATGTTGCAGGACGGATTACGAAGCAATGGCCATCAAGTTGAAACGATAAGGCCTTTCCCCCGCTTCGGCCAATTTTCGTGGCCAACAAGGGGCCTGCGCAAGTGGGCCGCCTACGTGGACAAACTTGTGTGTTTTCCATTCGCGCTGAGAATCAAATCCAGAAAATTTGAACTTTCGCACATCTGTGACCATTCCAATGCCGTCTACCGACGTTGGATATCATCCGGTGCAACGTCGGCAACGTGCCACGATCTGCTGGCCATCCGTGGGGCCATGGGAGAGTCAACTTACTGCCCAGCCACCACGATGGGAAAACGACTGCAGAGCGCAATACTTAAGAATTTGTCCCTCATATCCCATGTCGCATGCGACTCGAATGCTACTCTCGCGGACTTTTCACGACTCACTGGCCGGCAGCCTAGCTCATCTCTGCGGACGATTCACCTGTCTTTCAGCCCGGCATTTGCCACTCAGGCGCGTAAAGACGAGCGACTTCTCGAATCGATTCTCGGGGACAGCGCTATTGACTACATACTTCACGTTGGATCGTCCCAATTGAGGAAGAATCGTGAAGGTATCCTCCATGCCGTCGAACACCTAGGCAGCAGGTGGGATGGAACCATCGTGTTCGTCGGGGAAGCTCTTCGGCCCGATCAAAAGGCCCTAGCGGCAAAACTTGGGTTGTCCAACCGGGTCATTGAGCTCGGACATCGACCGGATACAGAAATTGCAGCATTGTATGCCAATGCACGTGCCTTTGTCTTTCCGTCGTTGAGCGAAGGATTTGGTTGGCCCATTCTGGAAGCGCAGTCGTGCGGGTGCCCCGTAATCACAAGCGGGAACACTTCCCTGCCGGAGGTAGCCGGAAAGGGTGCTATCATCGTAGATGCCGACAACTCATTACAGATAGCGGATGCGATCCTTCACGTAGGAGAGAGCGGTGTACGACAAGCCCTCGTCGACGATGGACTCTCAAACTTAGACGGGTTCACCATGGATAGTATGATCAGAAAATACGAAACCCTCTTTCGCGACGCATCTAGTCATGTTTACTAATTTCGTTCGCCTTATGGTCATGTTGCTCCCATGGCCCTTAAAACGATGGGCCTTGCGTGCCATTTTTGACTACGAACTTCATCCGAATTCCCGCATAGGCCTGTCCTGGATTTTCCCGAAGCAGCTATCGATGGCCGAAGGTGCATCCATTGGTCACGGAAACGTGGCTATTCATCTCGACCGGATCCAAATGGGACTTTCTTCTACTATTGCACGCAGCAACTGGATTACGGGCTTCCCAAAAGGTGGGGAGCGGCACTTCAAGCATCAACCGGAGCGTGTACCGGAATTGATCATCGGAGATCATGCTGCTATTACGAAGAATCATCATTTCGATTGCACCCATCGGATAGAAATCGGCGCATTCGCTACCATTGCCGGATACAGGTCACAATTCCTCACCCATAGTATCGATATATTGAAAAGCCGCCAGGATTCTAACCCTATCATCATCGGAAGCTACACGTTTGTTGGCACCGATTGCACTGTATTGGGGGGAGCACGCCTTCCGGATCGTTCGGTGCTGGGTGCCAAATCTCTGTTGAACAAGCGATGGGAGGATGAAGGATGGTTATATGCGGGAGTTGCTGCAAAGCCGGTCAAGGAACTGCCGGCGGACGCCGCCTATTTTCATCGGATGCAAGGATTTGTTGAGTGAGTCCTCGTTGATTTATGCGCGTTCTGCACGTCACACGATCTCTAAGCATAACCAGCGGCGGTACTGCGGAAGCTGTCAGGGCACTGTGCTTAGGGCTGTCCGCAGAGGCCGTCTCCAACGAGGTGCTTGTTCTCGACCCAAAATCCGCTGCCGCCACCTCAACTGTGCCGTCCGGCATAGTACATTGGCTGGGGCAGCGCATAGGAGGATATGGGTATTGTACCGATGTCGTCCCATGGTTGCGTATGAATCAGGGTAGATTCGACGCCATCATCGTACATGGTCTCTGGCAGTACGGAGGCCTTGCAGTATGGCGCGCCTCACGTGGAATGCATCAAAGGAAAAATCTAAGGGAAGTCCCCTATTACGTTTATCCGCACGGTATGCTTGACCCTTGGTTCAAACAAAGCCACCCGCTCAAGCATTTAAAAAAGTGGCTCTATTGGCCGTGGGCGGAATATCGTGTTCTGCGGGATGCGCGGAGTGTGCTGTTTACCAGCGAAACGGAGCGGTTGCTCGCCCGACGGTCATTCTGGCTCTATGATTGCAGGGAAAAAATCGTGGCCTTGGGTATTGAAGATCCAGCAAACGATGCCGAGCGGCAGGTGGCCTTGTTCTACCGTGCATACCCTGAAATAGGGCGGCGCCCTTTCCTGCTGTTCTTAGGTAGAATTCATCAAAAGAAGGGTTTGGAGATGCTCGTGCGCGCTTATGCAGCAGTGCTGAGTGAAAAGGCAGTAGTTCCCCCACATTTGGTTATTGCGGGGGGAGCTTCGGGGACAGGCGATACTTCAGAACATGAGGGTATGATTAAAAAACTCGTAGGAGACCTATGCCCGTCTGGAACCGTCACGTTCACCGGCATGGTTCATGGAGATCTAAAATGGGGCGCACTTCACGCTTGTGAAGCCTTCATTTTGCCGAGCCATCAGGAGAACTTTGGCATAGCCGTTGTGGAGGCCCTTGCGTGTGGAAAGCCAGTACTCATTTCTGATCAAGTGAATATCTGGCGCGAAATCGAGGCAGATGGTGCGGCGCTGGTGGCCCAAGACACCCTGACTGGCACCAGCGAATTGATTAACCGTTGGATAACGCTATCTGATCTCGAGCGGCATGCCATGGGGAATTCTGCACGGCGATGCTTTGATGAACGGTTCGAGATCAGAAAATCAGTGCAACTCCTGTTAAATGAGTTGTCGAAGCCGAAACTAGAAAAATTCGCTGCATGACGGTGGTTATCCGCGACATGTTGAAACGTCTCTAACCCATGCGTATCACGCTCCTCCAAGGTGGCTTTCTGCCAGTGCCAGCGATAATGGGTGGCGCAGTCGAGAAAATATGGTTTGAGATGGGGAAGCAATTTGCCGCGCGTGGAAACGATGTCACGCAAATTTCGCGCGCACATCTGGATCTTCCCGATCACGAGGAGATCGAAAACGTTAAGCACATTCGGGTTCCTGGACATAACGCTCCGGCAAGCATGGTGGGAATGAAATGCCTAGACCTCCTCTATACGTTGCGAGCAATTCGTGTTCTGCCAAAGGCCGACATTATCGTGACCCATACCTTTTGGGCACCACTGTTACTAAAACCAAGGCATGGTCGTATCTATGTGAGTGTCGACCGTCTCCCGAAAGGACAGATACGACTTTACAGAAATGCCGCCCGGTTCCGCGTACCGTCAAAATCGGCCGCAAAGGCTGTTTGCAGGGGTATCCCCGCCGCCGATCACTATAAAGTTAAAGTCGTGCCAAACCCATTAACCAGCGGCATCGAACGTCTTAACCCTATTCATTCGCACAGACAGCCCGTGCTTTTATATGTGGGCCGTGTCCATCCAGAAAAGGGATTGCACCTACTGTTGCAAGCATTTGCTGAAGCGAAGTCGGCTGGCTGGTTACAGGGGTGGAAGCTTCGCCTTGCAGGTTCATGGGAACCCCACCACGGAGGCGGAGGCCTGAAGTGGTGGAATCAGCTGATCAAAAAATGGGCAGACCCCCAAATAGAATGGTTGGGTCCAGTCTATGATGTAACAAAGCTGCTTCGCCTTTACGAAGAGTCATCAATATTTGTCTACCCGTCACTGGCGGAACGAGGCGAGACGTTTGGCCATGCAGCTCTCGAGGCCATGTCCGCAGGCCTGCCGGTAATCCTTTCAAAATTAGATTGCTTTTCTGACCTAATAGCCAACGGCAGGACAGGACTTTCGTTTGATCATAGGGATTCAGAAGCGTCTTCTCTGCTACGCTCACGCATTCAATCGCTCGTCCAGGATAAATCCCTTCGGGAAACAATGGGTCAGGCAGCGCGAATTAGGAGTCGAGATTACTTTGCATCACAAATAGCACAAATGTTTCTAGATGACTTTTCGGCCCTGTTAACGTCGCCATCTTGACTCATGAAGATATCTATAATTCAAGGGGCTTTCTTCCCTGTTCCTCCAATCTACGGTGGAGCAGTTGAAAAAATATGGTTCCGCCTCGGCCAGGAGTTTGCTTTACTAGGCCACGATGTCACACATATCTCACGACTTGTGGGCGGCCTGCGTTCCGACGAAGTCATCGCCGATGTTCGACACTTGAGGGTTCCAGGCTACTCTCAACCACGCGGGATAACTTTATTGAAGTGTTTTGACTTCCTTTACAGCGCCCGGGCCTGTAGAAAGGTGCCACGTGACAGCGATATTGTCGTAACTAACACTTTTTTCAGTCCTTGGTTGCTTCCCGATAAACTTAGAGCCAAGGCTTACATCTCTGTGGAACGCGCTCCGAAAGGACAAATGAAGTTCTACCGTAACGCAGAACGCCTACGGGCCTGCTCGAAGGCAATTAAAGAAGCTATTTATAATGAGTTGCCTGAGTCTATGCACACCCTGGTTTCATACATTCCAAACCCCTTTCCCTTTGACCCTCCAATTAGACCTGATGTATCAAAGTTGGATCGCATCCTTTACTGCGGAAGAATTCATCCGGAAAAAGGGATGGATTTATTGGTGCAAGCCGGGGTTGGTCTAAATTGGCCTATCGATGCAGTAGGACCGCAGAGCGTTGAACACGGAGGCGGCGGCAAGGCCTACGTGGCATCTATTATGCATGCAGCGGCTGAACTGGGATCCAATACCACGTTTTTCCCACCAGTTTTCGACGTATCTGCGCTCAATGCCCTTTACGAAAGATCTGCCATTTTTGTGTATCCGTCCATAGCAGAGGCTGGCGAAGCAGGACCCGTAGCCCCAAGAGAAGCCATGGCATGGGGCTGCGTCCCAGTAGTTTCGGATCTTGAATGCTTTCGGGACGTCATCCAGCACGAGCAGAATGGCTTAGTCTTCAATCATCGGGCACGCCACCCGCATATCGAACTTGCTAACGCGCTTAAGCGATTAATTCAGGACGAATCACTGAGGCGTCGACTGGCCGCCGAGGCCATCAAGGTCTCCGAAACACTGTCTCCGGCAGTGGTAGCCAGGAAATTCCTCTCCGACTTCGACTACTTGATACAGTGTAGACTCCATTGTGCGTAAGCATTACACCAACGTGCGCACCCTAATCAGCGACATAGAATCGCAAACCGAAAAGTGAATACACGTTTGCCGTCAGATTACAAAAGTCCTTGGGGTTATACGCAGCGCCTCCGCATGTTGCTTTGGGAGTATACCTGGCTTTCTCTCTGCGCCTGGACTCCGAAACCGTTAAATCCGTGGCGCTTGGGTATTCTCCGCCTCTTCGGGGCTAAATTGTATGGCACTCCCTTCGTTCACCAGCGTGCCCGTATCGCGCTCCCCTGGAATTTGACTATGCACCATCGTGCCTGCCTCGGTGACCGTGCCAACGCATACAGCCTTGGCGACATTGAAATTCATGAAAGGGCTACTGTCGCTCAAGAAGTGTATCTTTGCACAGGAACTCATGATTTCACTGATGGTGCTTTGTCCTTGAAAGTCGCGAAGATCACCATCGGTGCCTACGCGTTTGTTGGTGCCAGGGCATTTATACTCCCTGGGATTACAATAGGCGAAAAGTCCATCATAGGAGCGTGCAGCGTGGTCACCAAAGATGTTAACCCAGGAACCACGGTCGCTGGCAATCCAGCGAAACCACTCTAACAAGATTGTTTGCAGTTTAGAGGTGCTTCCCATGCGCCTGATTCAAGCCATTCCCCTCAATGCAGATCTCGTTCACCTTGTCGACCCTCGCAACATTAGAGGCTCTCCGAAAACTAAGTTAAGTGCGTTTAAAATGGTTATTGATGTAGCTACATGGCGATATTCATCCCTGATCCAGCATGGGAAGCGTTGGAGTCCGTATGGAGAGTTACCGCGACAGCCACGCCAGATGAGAACGAGTGTGTTATGGTGTGCTATTCGTGCTGCACACTGGCATTCATAGGAAACGGCTGCCTGGAATCATTCCATCCAAGTCCGCGGGGCATGATTACCCTGCAACACAGGGTGGCAGCTAAGCCTTCTGTATAGGTACTGCCTAACAGCGTATTCCTGCAAGAATTGAAATCGAGATGAGACCGCGATTACTAACTTCAGTTTCCCTCGATACTCAGGAGCACAACGCTCTGCGAGCAACGCTTGATCAATTCTATGCAAGATCGATCGAATATTCTCCATTTCATGCCCCGAGTGATCAGCGTCAATGTTGGGATCATGTGCTCACCGAGATTAATACTAGGCTTTTATCCGGCTTCCAAGGCAAACTTCAAGTTGCCGAAATTGGAGCGGGCCGCACAGGCTTCGCTAAAATGTTAGTGGGGGCAGGAATTCGAGATCGAGTCCAATTCCACGCACAAGATGTCACGGAAGCAAATGCTGACTGGCTTAAAGATGAAGCCGACGCAGTGTATATTGGCGACGTGCACGAGTGTGGACTTGTTACCGGAATGGATATCATTTTCTCTACATATGTGTTCGAACATGTAACGAATCCGCTACATCATTTAAATGTGCTCTGGCATTTATTGGCAGCTAGGGCTGACGTCCACGGGTCATTGTTCATCTTCTCCCCGCGATACGACTTTCCGGGATATATATGCCCTTCCACCAGACACCTTCACTCCGCTCAAAAATTACGATTCGCGATGAAAGCTTTCTATATGCGTGTATGCGCTTGCTTTTTTGGGAGGCCTGCATTTTTAATTCAAACGGATTTGGCCGCATTTCATTGTCCATTTTTTGTCGATTCAGATGCCGTCCACTGGGTCTCATTGTTCGATATTAGGGCGTGGGCTGCAAGTTGCGGAGCTGCTGTAAAGGTATTGCGTATCGGCAATCCGCAAAAATTCACCAAAGATTGGTTTGTGAAGAGGTTTTGCACTGTGGCGGTGAAGGTTGATCAATTGAAACCTCTATCCCGCATTGAATCTGAAGGGTCAAATGGAATCGGGAATTCGCAATGTTGACACAATTCACCTCATCAATTCGCTACCGTTGGCATCCACTTTGGCGCCTCCGACAGCTTCGTGCGTTTCGATATTTTCAGCGGCATTGGGACCGCACGATATTCACGCGTATTCCAGAGACAGATCTTCGAGTCGCGGTAAAGCTTTTGCGAGATGCAGCCTGGATTCTCTGCCCGCGTAATTTGGAACCGGAAATTCGCACGGCATTTGCTCTGGTGCTCGAGACATTGCGCCCTAAAGCCTTTTGGGATATCGGCGCGAATATTGGATTTTATTCCTGGTATGTGCGAAGGCATCCGGCGGTTCAGCAGGTTATAATGTTCGAGCCTGACCCCACCAATTTTGATCTTATTACCCAAACTATCCTGAGAAACGCTTTGCAGGACTGCAAAGCTATGAATCTCGCGCTGGCAGATAGAAATGGAAAGGCGCCTTTCCTGGTTGACCATGTAAGTGGTGCGACCGGTTCACTTCGAGACACATCGCATCCTGAGAACAAATACAGCCTGCATTACGCCTATCGCATGAGCGAGACCATCGATTGTCAGATGGAGACTGTTGACCGACTTGTAGCAAATGGCACTCAACCACCCGAGTTAATCAAAATTGATGTTGAAGGAGCGGAGCATCTTGTGCTTGCGGGCGCGAAGTGCGTATTGAACGAACACCGACCGACAGTGATCATGGAAACTTCCAGCTTGGAACTCGTAGAGAGCCTCCTTACAGTCGGCTATAAGGCTTTTCGTATCGACAGCGGCAATTTCCTTTTCTGCCCCGCAACACGCGAATCCAATTTGTCCCCTATTAGGAACGTGTTTCCAGAGTATCACTGAATGACTTGCTTATGGCTACCGAGCGGACACCGCCTATTGTCTAGTCTATTTCTAACCTGTGGTAACGTGAAATAATTCTACTGTGCTCCCATCCTTTCCCTACCGGCGCCTCTGGCGCTGCATCTTCGTCATTCTTGTAGTGGTCTTGTGCTATCTAAGTTTTAAACCCAACCCAGCGATCCAAGAAGAGCATTGGATGCCAAGCTCGGTCACACAATGGTTCGACGCCTACGACCAGTGGAAAAATTTCATCGGTTTTTCGGCCATGGGAATCGCAGGTTTCATGGCGTGGCCACAGGGTGCTCGGGGTTCGCGTTGGCTGCTGTGGTTTTTGCTTACCTTGATAATCGTGGCAATGGAACTGATTCAGATTCCGATTCCCCGTCGCTGGTTTGATTTCAAGGATATTTTGGCAGGCTCACTGGGAATCCTTTGTGCATGGCCTTGCACCCTCATCTTTCGCTATCTTGTGTGTCGTTGCCGATCAAACACGTAAATAACACTACGATATCCCTGCCGACGCTTATGCTCATCAAGATCCTCGCTCTTACATCCTGCGCCGAGCACTGAATTGGATTTGTCGTCCATGTCCTACACTAACATTCGACTCTTAGACAAAGACCGAGTCGAAAATTACAGTTAGGTAGAAAAACGTGAGTTCAGACGCCAAGGCCGCTTATACAATTCAGTCCTTTTTCCGAATCCAGTCTCGCCTTTCAGACGATCGATTGGGACTTCTGTTTGGCATCCGGGTTGCGGACACTCTGGACTGGGAACGGTCCGGATTCGCTTCGCGACGAGTGCTAGCAGCCTTAGTCGGACCCCTAAAAAGCAATCTTCAACAGGACCTCCATGATTGAGAGTTCTGAGGTAGTAAGATCTAGCATATCCGAGGCAAATTTTGCCGCGAGGGGTCTAGTACCGGTTTCGGTACTTGTCCCCATCAAGAATGAATCCAAGAATCTGCCCCGGTGCCTGGCCTCAGTAGCTTGGGCTGACGAGATCGTAGTTGTTGACTCCAAGAGTTCAGACAACTCCGTTGACATCGCGGAACGACACCAGGCCAGAGTGGTTCAGTTTGAATTCAGCGGCACCTGGCCAAAGAAAAAAAACTGGGCTCTGGAGAACATTACTTGGCGGCATGAGTGGGTCTTCATCCTGGATGCCGACGAGGTGCTGCCCCCCAGCGCAGAGTCAGAAATTCGTGCCATCGTATCAGATCCACATCCTCCCGTGGACGGGTACTGGATCAATCGCCGCTTCCTGTTCCTCGGCAAATGGCTGAAGCACGCCTACTATCCGAACTGGAATCTGCGCCTATTCCGGCATCGACTGGGGCGTTACGAAAAGCTCACTGCCATCGATACTGCCAGCGGTGACAATGAAGTGCACGAACATGTCATTGTTCAAGGGGCGACCGGCCGCCTGCGTTCTGAAATGGATCATTACGCATTTCCGACGATTGACGTTTTCGTCGAGAAGCACAATCGTTATGCCAACTGGGAGGCGCGGGTAGCGCTTGATCGCCATCTCACAGGGAGCGACCGTGGCATTCAGCACGGTGCGGTAGGCTTGAGGCGACGCTTGAAGAATCTATCACATCGGATGCCGTTTCGCCCAGCCTTACGGTTTTTCTTCGTGTTCTTCTGGCAAAAGGGATTCCTGGACGGTGCTGAAGGCTACCACTTTGCCCGTCTGCATGCCCTCTACGAATACCTCTGCGTCGTGAAGACTTTTGAACAGCGAAAGTGGAGCCACACTGCTTCGCCACCTTCAAACGCCAATCCCCCTACCCCAGGCTGAGATGGTTACGACAACAATACTCGGCATACCATTTTTCAGCGGCAACCTTAGGGAAGCGATCGCCGCCGCAAAATCAGGTGGCTTGGTGGTAGCACCTTCGGGACCCGGTCTGGCCGTTGACCTTGCCCAGGATCCTGCATATGCCGAGGCGCTTATTAGGGCGGAAGTCACCCTGCCTGATAGCGGCTTCATGATCCTTCTTTGGAAATTGAGGGGCATTTTCACAGGTGGCTTGGCACCCGAGCGGATTTCGGGCTTGAAATTTCTTCAAGCACTGCTGCGGGAACCTATGCTGCGCCATGCAGGTGCCTCATTCTGGATTATGCCTTCGCTGCCGGAATGCGAGCGGAACCTCGGTTGGCTCTCAAAACAGGGTTTTCATCATCTGTCACAAGAGGACACCTATATTGCACCGGATTACCGTAACCAGAACCGGGGAGCTCATGGCGTGCTCGAGGACGAGGCACTAGCTGCCCTTCTTGAAGAACGTCGTCCACAATGGATCATCGTAAACGTCGGTAGCGGCGTGCAAGAACCTTTGGGCCACTGGCTCCGCTCTCGGCTTTGCTACACGCCGACCATCGTTTGCACAGGTGCGGCCATCGCATTTCTCTCAGGAGGACAGGCCAACATTCCGAACTGGGCAGACCGGCTCTACCTCGGCTGGTTGTTCCGCATTGTCAGTTCACCCGAGGTATACCTACCCAGGTATTTACGGGCTGCTCGACTCGCGGCCACCTTGCTACGTTACGGTAAATCAGCTCCACCTCAGCAGACTGTTAGACCAGCCACCGCTTCAGGCACCTGCTCGTCGTCGGACGTTTGATTTTTTCATGAACACATTGAACACCCCAGTCCCACGCACCTTTGCCGATCCACGCTGGCTCTTGGCAATCGCCGTTTTGGGCTTGGTGTGGGCCATCCCCATCTGGCACCTCAGCACAGAGTGGAATCTCAATCCCCAATATGGCTACGGCTGGGCAGTGCCGCTGCTAAGCCTCTATCTGATCTATGTCAGGAGACAAGACCAGCCCACCCCTTCAGCGCCTTGGCTCGAAAATCAGAAAATTGTCCGCCGCGCCGCGCTTGGTCTAATACTCCTCTACCTGCCGCTTATCTTGTTTCGTGTAGCAAACCCCGACTGGAGGCCTCTAGGATACATTTTCGCCTTTCAGGCCATCTTCCTCACGTGGCTTGGCATATACATGGCGGCTGGCTGGAAAGTGGCTTGGCATTTTGCGTTTCCCATAGCCTTCTTCGTCGTAGCGGTTCCTTGGCCCAGGCCCATTGACGCGCCGCTTATGGACTATCTCATGCAGAAGAATGCCGCGATTGCTATCGAGGGGCTGCTTTGGGACGGCATTGCAGCCATGCGAAAAGGGAATCTGGTCATGCTGCCCACAGGCACAGTTGGGGTGGATGAAGCTTGCAGCGGTATCCGGTCCCTCCAGGGCACTCTCATGCTGGCACTCTTCCTTGGCGAACTGCAGCGCCTTGGTCTATGGCGCCGTATTGCTCTTGTCGGCGCCGGCATCATTCTGGCGCTCATTACGAACTCCGTCAGGACATTTCTCCTTGCCCGTGTTGCTGGCGTCAGGGGGACTGAGCATGTCGAATCCTGGCACGACTCAGCCGGACTCAGCATTCTGGTCATCAATTTTGTCTTCCTGTGGCTCGGAGCGCTTTGCTTGGCCAGACTGCCCAACGGGAATTGGAAGTGGTTCGCCGACTGGTGGAGCTACATGGCATATCAGACAGGCACGCCCACGCGCCGGTGGACCCCTCCGAAGACTGCCTGGGTCACCCTTACTGCCCTCGTCCTCTTGTTCAGCTCCGGCTTCGCCTCCTGGTGGTATGAACGCGGCGCCACTCACGCGCTCCCCGCTCTCGAGTGGAATGTTCAGCAGCCAGTTGATGCCGATGGTTTCAAACGCGAACGCATGCCCGATAGAGTAGTCATCGACCTCCGTCTTGACGACGGCTGGACAGGCAAGTGGAACGGTCCGTCAGGCATAAAATTGCAGGCCTGGTACCTCAGGTGGTTGCCGGGCCAGAACTCACCTCAGTTGGCCACCATGCATGATCCGCGCGTTTGTTTGGGCGGGCTCGGTCTGGACATGCAGGCAGAGCTGGCCACTTGGGAGTTTCGCCATCACGGCCTCGTGTTGCCCGTCAGGACACTACGTTTCAAGGACGGTAACAACATCGTCCACGTCTATTACGCCCTCATAGAGGACAAACCTCAGACACGCATGACCCGCCGCCTCGATAACTCCCTGCTGAGCCGCATCGAGGCAGCATGGGATGGGATCAAACACCGCGGGCAGCGGATGGTAGAAATCGGAGTTTGGGGAGATATCGACGAGTCGGAAGCACGGAAAGAAGCCGAACAATTTTTGCGATCCCACGTCGTTATCGCTGGCAGCAGTCCCCCTTCCCCTTATCAAAAAACAAAAAGCCAAGGGGCAGGGCAGTCAGGAGGACTTTAATTCCCGCATGTGCAACCACTTCCCATAATTTCACCCACGCTTCACATTATCAATCGTGAGCCCTCCGTCGTCCCTGTCCTACAAGTTGACAGTCCCCTTTTGTTCTATCCCTGTCCTTATTCCTGCTCTACTCACTCACCGTCACTTCACACATCGACTCCTAAATCATGAAAACCAGAAAACTAGCCTTCCTGATATTGCTAAGCGCCTCGTGTCTCCTGCACGTGCACTGCAGTTCTGCTCAGACCCTCTTTTGGGACCCTGATAACGCCGGTAATGGCAGCGGCACTGGAACGTGGACCGCTGCCGGTCGTTGGGATTCTCCCACTCTCACCACTCCCGGCTCAACCACTTGGACTAATAATAGCAATGCTAACTTCCAGCGCACCGATGGTGGAACGACTATGTCCACCGAAATCGGCGGTACCAGCGTGGTGGCGAATTCTCTCAACGTCGTTACGACCGGGCAAACCGCTACCGTCACCACGGTCGGTGCCGGAACCCTCACTGTGGGCACGGTTAACTTGACAGGAAACCTGAACCTCGCCCAACAGAGCGGGTCCACATCTTCGGTGACATACTTCGTCGGAGCCGGTGGCATAACCGCCGGTGGTGCCGGCACGCTCACTTTAACCAAATCGGGTAATGCACTAACAAATTTATTTGTGTCTCTGGGCTCTGGCGGATCTGTTGGCAGCGGTGGCGCCGTTACGTTGTCCTCGACTGACTCTGGATATGTCGGTTTCTATTCCACCCAATCAAGCTCAATTCAACGCAGCATCACCAATAATTCGTCGCTATCCACAACTTACCTTGGCACGGCAGCCAGCACTACCTTAAGCATTACGAATGCAGCAGTCAGTGGCAGTGCAGCGATTCAAATCGGCTCTACCGGTCTTGGGCATTCTGGAAATGGAACGGTCGCTCTTAACGCTGGCTCATCGATGAGCTCATCGGCATCCACGGGAATCACCGTAAGCGCTGGCACCCTGGCCCTCAACGCCTCTAACGTGGTCGGTAATACGACCGCCTTGACGCTCAGCGGAGGCACGCTGTTGCTCGCTTCTGGCGTGAGTGAGACGATGGGTGCGCTTACTCTAACCCAGAATTCAGTAATTGACTTCGGCTCCGGAGGTGCGGGAAGCACGCTTCGATTCGACACGGTGGATCTCAACAATTTGACCGTTTCGATCTGGAATTACCAGGCAGGCATCGACCATCTCTTCTTCGGCGATGTCGCGAGTGGAGCTGACCTGACTGACGCCACAAAGACCTCCACGAATACCTTTCTAGGAGCAAATACAATCGTCACTCCGAATGTGAGATTCTATACTAACAACGGTGTGACACCGATCTACTCTTCCGGAGGCTTCATACCTACCGGTTTGGGTGAGATTGTCCCCGTTCCTGAACCTACTGCCATGCTTTCGTTGGCACTTCTCCTCCTCGTGATCGGATGGAAGGAGCGCCACCATTTCGCCCGAGTTCGGATGACCTCAGTGAATGACATACCGCTCACAGCCTGAGCACACCTCCCAGAGGATGATGCATCCCGCTTGGTTAGAGGGGTGCCCGTGTGTAAAGTAATTCTCATGGCAATTATTGGAAGAGGGGGGCCGGGTAACTGGCCCCCTTTTTTTACGAAATCTCAGATCACCAGACTTATCTGGATCAAATCAACTTGAAGCCATCTATGCCTAAGTCCGGTCCACCATCTCCTTCTGTGCACTCCGGACCGCTTATGTTGTCCCCTGGGCAACGTTGGATTCGGAAATGGGGACGGAAGGCGCTTTTCATCGCGCTGACAGCTTCGGTCCTAATCGCACTGACGATTTGGCTTGGCCCGAAAGCTTGGGACGAAGTTAAGGCATTCCGCGCCAGGAAATTAGTCGACTTCGCAGATGTACAAAAGCAGGCCGGTAATCTCCCGGAAATGAAAAGCTTCCTCCTGCAAGCATACGGACTGGCTCCCAACGAGGAAAAAGTGCTGCGTGCGATGGCAGCTGACTATGCCGGCAATCCGGCGGAGGCCGTACAATTTCTTCAGCAGCTGGCCACACGTAGCGACGCGTCGCGGGAAGATAAGCTGCTCTTCTATCGGAAGGCCCTCGATGCGAACCTCGCTTTTTTCGGCCGGCAGGAATTTGAGAAGCTCCTGTTAGACCCGGACGCGAAGAAAGATCCCGTGCTGGCTGAGCTCTCTGCCCGTTATCTGGTCTCTCAGGGTGAAGCCGCGCGCGCCTTGGAGTGGGCCAATGACACGGGGTCGGATAAAACAGACGCAACAGAAAACACGGCTTCGAAACCCGCCTTCCCTCCCCCCTCCTCCACTGCCCAACTCAATCTGATTCGAGCTAAGTTGCTTCTCGATGCCGTTCGGCCTGATTCTACAGCCTTGGATAAAACGGCAGAGGAAGTAGTCGCGGTGCTGCAGGCCGCCAAAGAAAAAGGTGAGCCCACTGAGCGCAGGGAGGCCACTCTATTGCTCGCCCGGCTTTACGTCACCGCTCCCCCTGTGCGGAACGTGATTTCCGTTTCGGGGGCTACCCAGCTTCTCAAAGACTTGGCGGAGTGGCTTGACGAGCCCACGTGGGAGACTCGCCTGAATGCCACCGATCTTGAAATCGCCCTCCGCCCTGATGATAAAGCAAACATTGTTGCAAAGCTCGCGAAGAATGCCGATGAGGCCTCCGAAAATCAGCGACTCTCTCTCGCTCGTTGGTGCAATTCCCGGAAAGAAAATGCCATCGCTCGCAAATTGGCAGAGGCCCCCGAGGGTAACAGCGCCAATCGCGAGTGGTTCTTAATTCGAATGGATGCCATGGCCGCCCAGAATCAGTGGGCGGAAATTCAGGACATCCTTCTAGAGGAGAAAGGCATACCTATTGAAGAAGTGCTTGCACGGACCTATCTTTGGCGCTGCGCGAGAGAACTGAAGCTTCCTTCTGCCACCATATCTCAGCGGGCTGAAGATATCGCACGGGTCTGCAGGTCGGCCCCCCCAGCCGAAGCTTTGCACGTAGCCAACTACACAGAAACTCTACGCGACTACGAAACCGCCGCAACCATCTACAGAGACTTGGTCTCGTATGAAGCTACAGCAGGCGCCGCTTTCACTGGACTGGTGCGCTGCATCGGTCAAGATCCTCGCAACACATCTGGACTTCGCGACGTCTTGGAGCAATTCTTGTCCAAGTTCCCCGGGGTTAAAGAAGCAAAAAACGATCTCGCTTACATTGATCTGCTTGAGGGACGCAAACTGCAAGACTCGATTCAAGTGGCTTCCACTCTGGTGCAAGAATCGCCCCATATCTTGGCCTATCGGACCACATTGGCTCTTTCCCAACTGATTAGCGGAAATGTAGTCGAAGCCAAAAAAATCTACACCGGTGTCATCGTTGACTGGAACACAGTCCCCGCAGGTTGGCGCAGCGTATACGTCGCAGTGTTGGGGGCGAATGGCGAGATCGACGAAGCCACTACATTATCCAAGTCCTTGCAATGGAGCGCTCTGCGAGAGGGTGAGCAGCGCTTACTTCAAAAACATCTGCCGAGCTTTACCCAAACCAACAAGCAAGTTTCAAGCAAGCAATGAGCCATACACGTTGTAGGCCCATTCTTATACCCATTAAATCCTTTCTTACAACTTAGATGCCGATCATACGATATGGTTGGCATATAAAGTGGTTAATTTGCAACCCACTATGATCTGCAACCCAAAAACTACGGAGTTCTGTTTTTTAGGACTCATCCTCGGGGCTATTGCAAGCTCGGCTTTTGCAGTATCTATCCAATACCCTTCCACCATTGTCGCTACGCGTGGAGCCGTCTCAGTCGATAATACCTCGTCGAGTGCTAAAACCCTCCCCGCATCCGTCAAGCCCAACTCTATCGTGAAGACGTCGGTGGGAGGGGGCGCGCTTCTGATCCCAGTCCCCGGTCAAGTAATATACTTGGCTCAAAATTCGGAACTCCTCCTTCAATCCGCACAGGTAGATCCGAAGAATGTCACCGTAGCCAGATCGTCTTCTGTAATCCTCCAGCGAGGTCGCCTGAGCGCCGCCATATGGAAACCAAAACAGGGGCAGTCCGACCTAATGGTGACGACTCCACGATGCAAGATGCAAGCCCATGGGACAGGTTGGGCGGCTGATTCATCTGACTCCGGCGACACAATCGTTGTTTACGCTGGCACCGTTTCCGTCACCGTAAACGGCTACCAGGTTGATATCCAACCAGGGCAAGTTGCCTTCCTGACAGGGAGTGCCGGCAGCATTTCCATGCTAATTGTTGATTTGAAAACCGGCACTGCCATCCGCTACGGCAATTCTTCCATTGGGACAGTCGAACTGCCTACCCCGAACGACCTCAAACTTGCACGAGACTTCTTGGAAGCCAACCTCCCAGCATTCATTGGAACTGCATCTGAACGTGATCGTTTGGCGTTTGCGCAAATTCTGGATGCTCTCAACTCGACGCTCAGCAAGAACCTTCTCACTCCCATCTCCACGCCTGAAGAATGGCTGCTTTTTCCAGGTTGGGACCCAGACAAATGGTCCATTCCTTTGAACGAAGCCGTTTGATATACAATAGGAACGCTATTTTCCTCATCGCCTAAGTGCAACGCAACTTGGAATTCTGTCCCCGAAATAAGCAACGCATGTTTACTGCCCGCTCCCACCCCTGCATCCTTCTGCTAATACCGTGTCTCTTTGGGGTAAGTGCCTTGAAACTATCTGCGGAAGCTCTCTCCTATATAAGAAAAGACACTGAACCCGTCCTCAGGCCAAGTCCATCCTGGAGTTTAGCTCCGACAACCTCCCTCGATAACAAAGATTATGTCTGGGACGAGGACAAGCTTTCCTATATGGACGGTTTGCGCATGTGGCGCTTGGTGGGCGGAATCTCGTTTGGCTGGACCTATGAGGACAACGTGCTACTCACTCGACCCGATGAGGACGGTAAAGAATCAGAATCATTCCTAAGCGCCTCGTCGTACATTAATCTTGACTATGGCCCAAATGCTTGGGGTCTTGCCTTCAATATCTCTTATAACCCTAACTACCAGTGGGCATTGAACGGAAATGTCGATGACGCTTTTAACCAATCAATCGGGGTTAACGTAAACTGGACAGGTGCACGCACGAGAATCAATCTGTCCACTGGATTCAGTGATATCACTGGTGCCGACATCGACGTCGGCGACCGCGTGGAACGGACCGCTGCAGACTTCTTCCTCGGAATCGCCTACGACTACAGCGCTAAGACCACTTTTGGTACAACATTCTCATCAGAACTCCTCAACTATGATGGCGATTATTTTGGCTCAAATTCCTACTTATCATCGGTCTACGCGGACTACGCCATAACGCCAAAAACAAGACTTGGCCTCAGCGTTGGATACTCCTACACTGAAGTCGAAGGTGGTGTTGATTACTACGACACCAATGCTCAGGTGCGAGCCAGTTGGGCAGCTAGCTCCCGCCTATCCATCAGTGCCTCAGGAGGCATCCAAAAAACAGAGTCTGACAATTTTGACGATCTCGATCCCATCTTCGAACTGACGGGCAGCTATGATCTCTCTGGAAATGGCAAAACCAGTGCAAGCCTGAGCGCCTATCGCTCATACCATGCCTCGGCCGAATTGTTAAACCAAGGATACTGGTCGAATGGAGTTTCCCTGTCCGTCAGCAGGGCCATTGTCGAGCGCGCCAGAGCGGCAGTGGCGGTGGGATATGAGTATGCAACCTATGAGGCGAACGCAGCTGAGGTCATCGCCACTCGAGAAGACGGTTATTTCTATATTCGTCCTAACTTTACCTACGTCATTACCGGCCGATCCAGCCTGACTGTGTACTACCAATATTCCAATAATGATTCGACTGGATTCGGAGCATCCTCTTTTGAGCGTAACTCTTGTGGTGCGATGCTAACCTGGGCGTTTTAGACACCAAAGATAATGAACCCCATGATAATGCTAATCAAATACCCTGCGGTAATTGCCTGCCTCGCAGCACTTTCGGCTTCAGCACAAGACATTCAGCCACCTTCCAACTATCGTCTAGCTCCGTCAGACCTCATTTCGGTAAACGTCTTTCAGGAACCAGACCTGACCACTACGGCAAGATTGGCCGATGATGGCACCGTCTCTCTCCCGCTTATTGGTCTAGTAAACCTGGCTGGATCGAGCGTCAAAGACGCGATGGAACGCATTGCTGCCCTGTATGCAAGAGACTATCTCGTGAACCCCGTAGTCACACTCTCGGTAACACAAATCACTAAGGCTAAAGTGATGGTTTTGGGACCCGTAGGCAAACCAGGAATGATAGAACTGCCTACCAATGAAGGCATCCCCGTACTGGAAGCAATTGCGCTGGCCGGCGGCTTCACCCGACTAGCCAATCAATCAAAAATTACCATAAAGCGCAAAGGTGTCTCAGAAGTAATCAAAGTTAACGGTAAGGAACAGGCGAAAAGCGGTACGACGAGTGCTGTCCGCGTGATTGATGGCGACATCATCAATGTCGCTGAGAGCATTTTTTAATCAGCGTTCGTCTCGCCCCTGCGCACCATGAAATTTGATATCCTAGACAATCCGCCTCCGCAGCGCGATCCCGCCAGCACCGTAGATCCGCTCGATTGGCGCCGCTACTACCTGGCCCTCAGAGATCGCTTTTGGCTGGTCGTCCTTTTTACCTTGCTAGGAGCAGGTCTCGCTGTCTACGAAGTAAACAAGGCCATTCCAATCTACGCTTCGCGAGCCGTCCTGATGATCGTACCCGAGCAAGAGAACATTTTGCACATTGAATCGGTTCGCTCTGAATCATTGAGAGACGAAGAGTCTCTCAACACCATGCTGATCACGATGACCAGTCGCACTATGCTAGAACGAGTAGCTAAAAGACTCGATCTTGAGCATGACTTTGTATTCATGCCAAAACCAGCCGGGCAGGAAGCGAATTCTTTCGGATCAGTGGTTGGAAGTCTCAGCGAGTGTATTCGAGCTTCCAAGCGAGGAAGAACCTTACTTATAGACGTGGTCGCTGAGCACACGGACCCTGAAACCGCCCGAAAACTGGCCGATGGTCTGGTGACGGAATTTTTGCGTTTTCGCTTCGAAGTACAAAACAGCTCTACTCAATTGGCTAACCAGTTTCTTCTGGAAGAGGTCAATCGCCTGAAGGATAAGCTGCACAGGTCGGAAACTGACCTTCAGAATTTTAGAGTTCAAAATGACATGGTTGCATTGGAAAAGAGCATTGCAGCAACAGATGCCAGACAGAGCGAGCTCAACAAAATCAGAGGGGTAAGATCTCAATTGGAAGCAGATATCGATCGTGCAACTCAGCTTAAGAGTAGCGATCCAAAGGAACTACTGAGGCTTCCTTCTATAGCGAACGATCCATCTATTGTGGCGATACAGCAGAGCATAGCTGCTAAGAAAGCTGAACTGGCTGCTCTTGCCCAACGTTACAAACCAAAACACCCGAAATATCAAGCACTCGCCGCACAAATCCCTAGTCTTGAAAATGGTCTCCCTGAAGCAGTAGCGAAGGCCACAGTTTCAATGAAGGATACCTATGCCACAAGCAAGCTCACGGAAGAACAGATCCTAAAGGCGTCAGTGCAACAAGAAAAGAGCACTTACAATCTTGAGGAGCTGCAAGGCAAATATAACGTGTTGCGACGTGAAGTAGACACAGACTTGGCCCTTTATAACAGCGTTCTAGCACGCCTGAAGGAAACTGACCTAACAAAAAGCTTGGACAAGACGGACGTAAAGATCGTAGAAGCAGCTCTCGCTACTTACACGCCGGTGCGTCCGGACAAGCAGAAGATCCTCGCAAAATGGTCTGTCGGCGGCGTAGGTCTCGGTCTGGTCCTCGCGCTGGGTCTCTATTTCCTCGACAACAGCATCAAGACTGTAAACGACGTAGAACGCCAGTTGCAGGTGCCTGTGCTCAGTGCCGTGACTATTCGTAAAACGAGTGCGAAGAAATCATCGCAGCCCGATCTCGAGACAGTTCACTCGAAAAATAGCCCGATCTCTGAAAGCTTTCGAACCCTTCGCAGCGCACTGATCCTCATTGGCAACGCAGACGAGAGAAAGATTTTTTTGTTTGCCAGTGCGCTGCCCGAAGAAGGCAAGACCTTTTGCGCAAGCAATTTCGCCGTAACCCTTGCTCATCAAGGCCTTTCTACGGTGGTCATCGACTGCGATCTCAGGAAACCGTCTTTAACTGAAATTTTCGGAGGCTCCGGAAATCTTCCTGGTGTCACCGACGTCCTAGCGGGCCAAAAATCAATCAATGAAGTCGTTCAACCAACCGGTATCGACAATCTTGATGTTATATATGGCGGATCCAGATCCCCAAACCCATCCGAATTGCTCTCCGGGAAAACCTTCCCGATGATGTTGGCCGATCTTACTAAAACTTATGACCGTGTGGTTATTGACACTGCACCAGTACTTGCTGTAAGTGACACACTTGTCATAACTCCGCATGCACAAACTGTATGTATGGTGATTAGGGCTCACAAGACTTCGAGCAATGCAGCACAAAGAGCATGCGAGGCATTAAAAAAGTCAGGCAAAACACCCGACGGCGTTGTGCTCAACAGATTACCCATGTCTGAAGCGGGCTATTACTACTATTACTCTGGGCGCTACTATGGACAAAAGAGAGTGTACGGCGAAGGGGCGTCATAAACTTCTGATTTAGCAAACGCGACACAAGAGCAGAGCTAGCTAACCTCACGTGCAAGTTGGGGAATTACCAGATGATTCAACAACACCCATAATTATTGTCACGCCGCAAACTATAGGGTTTGTCTTACAATCTGAGTGCTAAGCGACGACAGACGACTGAGGCATCCGAACATTGAGTCGGCTTCTCGATCTTGCACATTTAGGGCAATAAGGCTATGTTGATCGCAAGCAGAATTCAAGGACTGAGATCGCTCCAGATGGCATTGGGCTGCTTAGTTGCTGTCGTCGTCTATTGGCTTTGGCTAGCTGCGTTCGTCCTCATCAAACGCCAGTGGACGATTGACTGGGAACACTATGCACTTCTCTCGTGCGTCGTCATTGCCGCATTCGCCGCCGACTTTTTCAAGGGCTCGCGCTGGCTCGCACCGCCAGTCGAGGATCCGCTGCGAGGCTGGGGTGCATCATCCCTTGCTGCAGTTCAGACATTCACTGTCTTCGCAGCTATCGCTACCGTCGTAGTTTTGTTGAAGAATCACACGATTTCAAGAACCTTCCTCGCTGGCTTTCTGCCCATGCTGTTTGTTTCCCTGCTTGTCGTCCATAAAGTATCTCCCAGATGGCTGGCCTCGCACCTCTTCCGAGGCAGACGTCGCCAAAAGCTCATCGCAATAGGCAATCCGCGATCTGTTGCTCGCTTGAGATCGTGGATCAAAGAGCAAGAATCACTAGGGTTCATGCTGCTTGGGATCGTTTCCACCGAGGATCGACCTGAGAACTCCTTCGGCGATATTCCTTGCCTGGGAGGCATAGAGGACCTCCCGACCACACTATCCCTACATCGGCCGGCTGTATTGCTTCATATTGGACTACCAAGCGATGAAACCCCGTTGGGAGATTTACAAAAAGAATGCGACGCTCATGCCACCCGCCTCGTAGTTGCATACGACTTCGCCCCCGAGATATCTCACCAGGCTAAATTCTTCAGTTCAGGGGGTGTTCATTTGATGGGCCTAAGAAACGAACCTTTAGAGTCACCTATCAACCGCGTCATGAAGCGTGTGTTTGACGTTGCTCTTTCGCTGTTTGTTGTTGTCTTTGTGCTTCCATTCGCAGCGGTATTGGTTTGGATCTTGCAACGCTCACAGGCACCTGGTCCTCTCATATACCGCCAAACCCGATTGGGGTTATACAATCAGGAATTCACGATCTACAAGTTTCGCACTATGCGAGTGGGCGAGGAAGCGGCAGGGCACTCAAACCAAACAACCTCCACCGATCAGCGCGTTTTTCCTGCCGCACGATGGCTTCGGAAATCCAGCTTGGATGAACTTCCCCAATTTATTAACGTGCTACTTGGAGAAATGAGTGTGGTTGGACCTCGCCCTCACATCGGAATTCAAAACGAAATGTTCTGCAGTCACGATCCACGTTACCATGTTCGCCACGTGGTAAAACCGGGTATCACCGGCCTGGCCCAAGTGAGGGGGTTTCGCGGCGAAACACGTGGGTCCGGCGCAGTTGTTGGGCGTGTTTCTGCGGATCTTCATTATCTGGAGAACTGGTCGTTTGGGCTTGATGTTCAAATTGTTGCCAGAACCGCTTTGCAGGTTCTGCTCTTTCCGAAATCTGCATGCTAAGATATCCCGAGCCATATGGGTTTCGATACCTTGCCATCGCTTTTTTATCAAGACAGTTAGATCGATCTGGATACCAAGGTCTTTCTTTGGAGAGTTCATGGTATACCGGCGCGGTGACTCAAAAGGCGTTATTTAGTCTGTGTCGCAAAGTACGGGCCACGGGAGCCCCGTTGGTAGAGGCAGGACAGCAGCGATGTCATAAGTGGAGGTTTATGACATCTATGAGTAAGGATATTGGAACACTGCTACTGAAGGGACACCACGCGGACGAGTGCCTGTGCCGCCGGGCCGCCGAAGGCACTGTTGGAGAAGTTCGGCCGCAGTGGGCGCTCGGTCATAAAGTTTTCCGCCATCGTTGGAGTGCGTTATCCTACCTTCGCTGGCTGACTGCGAAGACGGTGGAGTGCACCCGACAGCAGCACCGGCAAGCCCGCGCGTCCATTTGGGGCGAGGTCTGCGAGATTCGGGTGGGTCTGCTGGGGGAGCGTTCATGGAGAGGTATGAGGGGAGCCACAAACCTTGGCCGTGCAGTTGCTCGAAGTCCTTGGCTGATTACCGAAATGCGGAGTTTTAGCGGAAGTTGCAGGTGTTCGTGGCACTGGACCCATGGATATGCGCAAAGGATTCGAGGAGTGCAAACTTAAAGCAGGCGTGCGAGGTGGTGCGCTTTTTGCCTTCACCAGCAAGAAGCGCACGCAGCCCGACGGAATTTACCGGGACACGACTGGGCTTTTGTCAATGACCAAAAGACTGCTGAACTAGCGCTTGGCGTACCCGATTTGTTAGTCAACCAGCCTATGGATTGCGAGTAGTCTCTACCACTCGACTCAGACACTAATATGCTTTCTGTCGTAGTCCCATCGCATGCAATGTGTCTAGAGCCTGTTATTAACTTTTTGGCAAAAGGTGCTGTACATTTAGGTTGAGTGCAGACATAGGCTGAGTGAAGCGTTCTACGCGAGCCGCCCGCACCAACTACCCGAGTGACGTCAGCGATGAGGAATGGGAGTTCTTCTGATCCGCCCCCAGTAAATCGGACAAGTTGCAGTGAGAGTTGAGCGGTTTAACTGAACCGTGAGACGACCATGAAGAAGGGGCAGTGTAGAACAGATTATTCGGGTATTGAAGCAGGTGGAGGGAGGCGGTGTCCTGGGCGAGGTGTGCCGGGAGCAGAACATCAGCGAGCAAACGTATTACCGCTGGAAGCGCAAGTATGGCGGGATGGATCAGAGCGAGGCGTTGCGCTTGAAGGAGCTAGAGAAGGAGAACCTGCGGCTGAAGCGCCTGGTAGCCGATCAGGCATTGGACATTCAGATCCTCAAGGAGGTGAACTCAAAAAAGTGGTAAGCCCCATGCATCGTAAAGTGGTCGTGGCTCATGTGGTGGGCCTTGGGATGTGTGGGGTGAGGCGAGCCAGCCGGGTGTTTGGCGTGGCGCGTTCTACGTGCTACCGCAAGGCTGAGCGTTCGGTGGAGCATGAGCGCAGTGAGAAGCTGGTGCTGGAACTCTCGGAGCGACATCCGACGCTTGGGGCACGCAAGGTGGCTGCGCTGGCGCAGTGGCAACACGGAGAGCTGATCAATCACAAGCGGGTGAGGCGGCTGCGTCGCCAGCATGGGTTGAGAGCCAGTCGTCGTGGGCGCAAGAGGCGACGGCTCACCGGAAGCGGGGAACCCCGTCACAGGGCGCAGGAACGTGATGAGGTATGGAGCTATGACTTCATCACAGATGCGCTGGCCGATGGCAGGCAGGTAAGACTGCTCTCCATCGTTGATGAGTATAGCCGGGAGTGTCTGCTGCTGGAAGCAGCGCGCAGCTTTCCTGCCACGCGAGTCATTGACTGTCTGGAGAGGTTGCTGGTGACCACTGGGAGATGTCCCCGGCATCTGCGCAGCGATAACGGACCGGAGTTCATTGCCAAAGAGGTGCGCCAGTGGCTGGAGAAGGCAGGAGTGAAGGCGCAGTATATTGATCCAGGAGCGCCCTGGCAGAACGGGCATGTGAAGAGCTTTCACGCGAGCCTGAGGGCGGAACTGCTGGACCGTGAGTTGTTCTTCAATCTACAGGAAGTGCAAAGCCAGGCGGAGGACTGGAGGCGCTACTACAACTACAGCAGGCCGCATGGAGCGCTGGGCTACCAGCCCCCGGTGCGGCACCAGAAGGAGGTTCCGTTACGGCCTTGCGCTACGCTTCAGGCCTCCACTGCACCTCCTTCTGGACAAAAGAACCAATCAACCTTAACAACGAAACCAGCCGCCAACTAACATTGCGCACTGTCCGAGAAATGGGGGCGGATCATGCCCAAGTGGAGGAACTCAGCGTGAAGTTGCAAGAGGTGACCAAGCAGAAGTTGCAGTTGGCTTACGTCGACCAAGGTTATACCGGAGAGAGTGCTGCAGAGGCCGCCCCCCAGCATGGCATCAAGCTTGAAGTGGTAAAACTATCGGAGGACAGCGCGGCTTTGTGCTCTTGCCACGCAGTGTGTGGTGGAACGATCCTTCGCGTGAGCCGCTCGCTTCCGTCGCCTAGCACGTGACTACGAAAGGTTGGCACCCTCACTTGAAAGCATCCACTGGCTTGCCTTCGCCATTCTCATGCTTAATGCTCTGATACCTAAAAGTTAATAACAGGCGTTAGGAAATGATAATGGAGGAGCCGAGACAAGGTCTAGGGGCGAAGTGGTTCCGGCTTTCGGGCATTCCCTGCGGAGAGCCTCGGCTGATGCGCAGAAATGGCTTTTGACGCCCGCCCAGAGTGTTGCTAAAACCGTACAGTTATAGTTGTTAAGGACGGCTTTCTACTCGGCACTCTGGTGATATAGCCAAAAGATCGCATTGACCAAACTGAGCTTCCTTGAACCGCGATTCATCGAACTCGATCACCGCGTGTGGCTCTTTTCCAGAAATAGTAAACTGCTTGAGTTCCGAAGAATTTATCTCGCTACCTCCATACGTCTTCAATATCCAATTAACATCGTTATGTGGCCAGAAGAGACGATAACCATGGCGTGTAAATTCCGCGAACAAACTTGTTGGATTGGTCTGCTGTAGTTTTAGACAATCCGGATTCACTTCGAAATATATGAACTTAACTCGGTGAGAAGATAACATTCTCGATAGCCCTTGTATCGCAAATGGTTCAGACCCTTCGATATCCATTTTCAATAGACTTATTCTATGTATCTCGTTTTCGTCAAATAAATCATCGAGGTTCCTCGCAGGCACAGTCACATTGATTTCTTCAGTTTGAGATGAGTTCCCTACACGGCCACCAGTAGTCGCTGATTTCGCAAAAGAAAAAGTAATTTCACCGCTCGTCACAGTTGCTGCTGCATGAAATATCTGGATTTCCGATGTGAGATAGAGCTTTGCACTTTCAGAAAGGCAGGCGACGCAGTCCGGATTCGCATCTATTAAAATGTATTTAACCCTGGAACTAACCGGTAGCTGTAATAGACCAAAGGTATGGAAGCCATAGTTCGCCCCAAGATCGACATGAACGTCACCTTCCTTGAGAAGGCGGCGGGCCAACTCGAAATACCCATGATCCGCAAATGATCTCCTAACAAGAGAGTTTGCCGCTCCGGAATCCTGGATATTGCCTATAAGCTCACCCTGTTGAAAATAGATGCGATGATAGGGTGAACCCACAATCTTTGCAATAAGCTGCGCGATTCTTATGCGTTGCAGAGGCCTTGGCAGTGCGTGAATTAGCCGCTGCAACGGAAATTGGGATACTCGTATATTCATTAAGGAGGTAAATTATCGTGGATTCACATCGCTTTCAGTTTCATCCTCAGCGACAACGGAATCTGGCTCAGGCGGTAGGTAGCAGTGGCCATGGCATCCCGCATTGTCTTGCATCAGTGCATAATTTAGAGATAGACTACACTACTGGCTTAGCTGAACAAACGACATTTTGAAATTTTGTCCCTTCTTTCAGTTTAAGATTTCTGTTAGCAACCAAGTCCTGCCGTACTCGGTAATAAAGCATTGGGGGCCATGGGTCCAGCATACAGCCCCAGAGTCCTTCTGTGGCCCAGCGGTTATGCCAGTAATGGGCGGTGGACCACCAACCAAGGAGTGAGGCAGGTCCCGCCAGGGTCCGGCTTTGCGGAGGCGACAGAACGGCGCCTCGTTAGTATCTCTCGACAATTCCGGGGACGCCCTCCCCAGAACTTGCGGACGCCACAGTTTTTGCAAGCCGCTGCTCCATCGGCTCCCCCCATGATTAGCGACCTTTCATCTCCACTTCATGGGCGGTGCTGAATCCAGAGAACGCAGCGCCATGCTGTTCACGTTCATTGAAGCCCGCCTTAGCCTAGCCATCGATCCCTGGACGTACTTGCTCGAGGTGCTGACTCGCGTGTCCACAATGACCAACTGGGAGATTGGCAAAGTCACGCCAGAATTGGGCCACCGCCAACACTCACGCAACGTTCGTTCGCCCCACCCCTGTCAAGCTGCTGCATAAGGCATCAGCGGATCCGTGTGTTCTTGTAGCATATTGATTGATCGCTGTGTTCAGCAGTTAGAGGTTTCTACCGCCCTTTAAATTCGGTGAATCCTGAGAATTTGGAATCGGCTCCCCGGCTGCGTGCTCCGTTGCTTTGTAACCCGCTTTGTAACCCAACGCTGGGAAAGTGGGCATATTTGGGGCCTTATGAGGCACTTTCTAGGTTTTGCCGACAGGGTTGTCATCGAAGGTGAGGTTACTCAAGAACGCTTAAGACAACATGAGCAAAAGTTTCTCCATGTCATTGCGAACGAGACGCTCTACCAACTGAGCTATACCCCCAAATTCTAATGCTTACGAAATCATGCAAGAAGATCAGGGTGTCAAGTTCTCGTTAGGAAGCTCGAAGGGGGTTGATCACGCCGGTTTACCCATCGCTTGTGCGAGGACACTTTCCAGCAACTTCCAGTTCACAGGTTTCGTCAGGTGGTGAGAGAAGCCGGCCTCCAAAGAACGCTGCACATCCGCCTCCATGCCGTAGCCACTAAGAGCGATGGCTGGGACTTGCTTGATGGCTCGAAGTTTCGTGATGAGTTCGGTGCCTGTCGCATCCGGCAGTCCCAGGTCGCTCACGACACCGTCGATTGGGTTACCCTGAAAGATACGCAGAGCCTCGGCGGCTGTGGTTGCGATGTGGACGACGTAACCGCGTTTTTGCAGGACGCGCGCCAGAGAGAAAGCGCTGTCCGGGTGGTCTTCCACCAGCAGGAGAGTTAACGGACGTTGTGCCTTCGGAAGCTCTGCCGCTCCGTCTTCGTGAGCGGACGTTGCTAAATCCGTTTCATCGTCGCAAGGGAGCACGATGTGAAACTGTGCGCCGCCAGCGGACTGGCTACTCGTGGCGAAGATCACGCCATGATGGGCTTCGACCAAGGCCTTGGAAATGGCGAGTCCGAGGCCGAGACCACCGTAGCGACGAGTAATCTCTGAATTCCCCTGTTCGAAAGCGTCGAAGATGCGGTCAAGGTATTCCGGCTTGATGCCGATGCCGGTATCTGTGATGACCACTTCCACGCGATCGTCATCGGAGTCCCGCGAAGTGACGACAATCTTGCCGCCTTCGGGCGTGAATTTCGCAGCGTTTTTGATGATGTTCCAGAAGACCTGTTGAAGTCGCGCTGCATCGCCAGAGACCACCGCCTTCTTGGCATGCAACTCCCATGTTAGCTGCTGTTTCTTCTTGTCCAGCTCATCACGGCAAGTCTCGACCGCATGCCGCAGCACCCCATGCAGGTCGACAGGCTGATGTTCGATTTCAAATTTCCCTCTAGAAATGCGGGTCAGATCAAGCAGGTCATCAATAAGTCTGGCTTCAAGCTCGATGTTGCGACGGATGAGGGAAACAACCTCACGCAATTCCTGCGCTGGAGCTGTATCCACATCCACCGAACTAACGGCGAGTAATACGGGCGTGAGCGGCGTGCGTAGCTCATGGGAGAGCGCTGCGAGGAAGTGATCCTTGCGGGCATTCGCTTCCTGAGCGTCATGAAAAAGGCGCTCCATTTCACTGCGTTGCGCCTCCAGAAGACGATCGGTCTCGCCTTTATAAAGCGCTCCCTCTACCGCCCGCTGCAACACCTCGGGTGAGAGCCGTTCTTTAACCAGATAATCCTGCGCCCCGGCTTTCATGACTTGCACCGCAATCGCTTCACTGCCCGTGCCGGTGAGCATGACAACCGGGTAGGCGCGAGTTCCACCCAGCGCGCTGAGTTCCTGAAGAAACTCGACGCCGGTGCCATCGTGCAGATGATAGTCGAGCAGGATGAGATCAGGGCGATGCTCCTCCACCATTTCGAGGGCGCCCTCCAGAGCGTTGTGCTCCACGAGCCGATACTTGCGCGTCGGATCCTGCAGCAGGTACCGGCGACACGTTTCGCGATCAATGGTGTTGTCATCAAGGATCAGAATGGTGCGTTCACCGCTCAATTTGGAAGAGGAGGGCATGGAGTATATGACGGAAACCGTGAAAACTTGTGGTACTAATTGAGACGCGCAATGGGAATCGAGGTTCGACCCTCAGCTTAGGGTGAAGAAAAAAGTAGCGCCTTCATCCGGTTTCGATTCCACCCAAATCCGACCGCCGTGGCGCTCGATGATACTACGCGTAATGGCTAATCCGGCACCAGTGCCATTACCAAATGCGCCCTGCGCATGCAAACGGCGGAATATCGTGAAAATCGCGTCATGATGTTTATCCTTAATACCGATGCCATTGTCTTTCACATAGAACACGGGCCTGGTGGTATCCGCGGCACGTGGAAGCGCGCCCACTTCCACCATTTTGTTTACGTTTTTGTTGTAGCAAATCGCATTGCCGATGAGGTTCTGGAAGACTTCCCGCATAAGGACGGCATCGCAGCGAATTTCTGGCAACGATGCAGGCCGCCGAATTTCGACGTGGTTGTCTTTGATCACCATTTCCATAGAAGACAGCGCCCGATCGAGAACCTCATCAGCCGACACGTCTCTCAATTCCAGTTCCATACGGCCGACTCGGGAAAAACGACGTAAGGCCCCCAGAAGCTCCTCGCAGTGATCCGCAAGCTTTCCGATCACGGTCAATCGGCGCACGCCTTCTTCGGGCAGAAGCTTGCCATAATCTTCCAGGGTGAAGGAAGTGTAGTGCGCAATGCCACGCAGTGGTTCCTTCAAGTCATGGGAAGCGATGTAGGCAAAGGAATTCAGATCCGTATTCTTCTTTTCCAACTCGCCGTTTTCTTTGAGGAGCAACTGATTGCGCCGCAGCACCAAGGCATTAATGGCGGAGCGCAGCTCCCGCGCTCCTTGCCGCTCCGTTTCCGTCCAAGGATAGGAATGGCCAGTCACGGTCTGCTCCCAGGCTGCGAAGGATTTGCGCGGATGGAGAATCTCCCCTGGATCCAGCTTTTTATCCGGGTTGCCTGCCCAAGTCACGGTGGTGAGCACTTCTGGACGGAAGAACATGAGGTAATCCGGCTGCACTTGGGAGAGCTTGATTGCCAAGAGGCCGCTACCTATTGGCTTAAAAGCAGCGGCATCCGGCCAAAGCAACGACAAGGCATCTGTCGTGAGAATGGGCACCACTTCCTGACTTTGCAGCCAGGTCGACGTGGCACTCACCTGCTCCTCTGAAGGCGTCTCACCCAACAAGGTTACGCTCCCATTAACATTCAGAGCTGCACCCTTGGCATTCATGAACGCCAGAAGTTCCGGCGTGTATTTGATGAGTGCTTCGACGTAATTCTGCTCGTTGGAAATGATGTCAAAGAAGCGCGTCTGGATACGGGTAGCCTCCACATGCTCGCGCAAGAGCCGACCTTCCTGCTGCGCAGCGATTTCCAGAGAGGATACCTGCCCAAAGATTTCGCAAGCAGCGCGCACAGCATACGGCAAAGGCCGGGGCGTGCGGTGATGACAAGCGATGAGGCCCCAGAGCTTGCCATTGATAATGAGTGAGATGGACATGGACGCTCCCACATCCATGTTCCGCAGATACTCCAGATGGATGGGAGATACACTGCGCAAGACAGAAAAGCTGAGATCCGTAGGTCTGTCGCTAAGCGGATTCAACGCGGGCTCAAGAGGCACCGGTGTGTAAGTCGAATTCGGAATGATGCGAAGCCAACTGCGCGTGTAGAGCGCGCGGGCCTGCTCGGGGATATCCGATGCCGGGAAGTGATGCCCGAAATAGGAGTCCACATTCGTAAGGAGATGCTCGCCCACCACCTCGCCATGCCAGTCTGCATCAAAACGGTACACCATGACGCGCTCATAGCCGGTGAGTTCCGCCACGAACTGAGCCATAGTCTTGAAGAGAGCCGCCTCACCATGGTTGGATCTCATGGCGGCGAAGACCATTTGCAGTTGGCGATGGTACAGAGGTCTCTGTCCCACGGGTGCGGGTTCGAGTTCCACGATTAGGAGGCCGTCATGCCGATGGATGAGGCAATCGAACTTTCCTGCCGGGAGCGAAAGCGTGATCGGACATTCCTGCAAAGGGTCCGGTAGCTTGGCTACGTCACGAAAACGTTCGGCTTCATCGCCAAGGAGATTAGTGATGTCCGCATCGTGGAAAGATGCCGAATCCCACCCTGTCATTTCTTGAATATTGGCACTAACCTGCAAACAACGGAGCGACGAGTCCTCCAAAACCAGCAAGGCGCCATGAGGCTGGATGGCCCCGGGAATGTGAATAGGCTCGCGGCTGCATGACTCCAAAGCCGCGCGATCCACGGTGAGCTTCGTCATAGAGCAGCGGTCTCCCTTTCCATCCAACACTGCAGACACTGAAATGCTTCTTTTGCCGCATCGACAGCAGCTTCTCTTTCGGCATCATTGGCTTCTTCTCCAAAAGCCTCAAGAGCAGCACAGAACTCCTTCCAACGTTCACCCGTGGCGGAGCCGTAGCCTTCAAAAAAGCGCTGTGCGATCTGCGGAATCTGACTCTTCCCCAGCATCGCAGAAATGTGCCTGCCGCCCAAAGTGGAACCTTCGAGCACATAGGCGCAGCCTATGGCACTGCCGAGCGAATCCATCTTCGGCAGATCCTCACATTCCGGCAGATGGACTAATGAAGACGGATCAACTCCCAAGGCCACCAGGTCATCTTTCAGCCATAGCGACTTCCGCCGGGATGTCATATCGAGACCAAACGCCTCCCAACCTTCAAGCGCTTCCATCTGTTCCTCCAACGGAGAGTAATAGCCATGAAATTTTCGCAGCAGTTCTGCATAGTTCCCCTCATCTGCGAGACATTGACTAATATCGACGGTGGCTTCCAAATTGGCGTGAGCTTCCGAGGTCGCTTCGCGCAATTGGGCTAGCAAGGATGTACGCATGTGACCGCTACTGTTAGCCATGAAATAGGCGGGTACGAGAATTTTGGGGAACTGGTTTCAACTCAAACCACAGCCAATCCCGCGTCGGCATGCTCCGCATGAAGCTCAAACGCATCGATGGCGTAGCGCAAACGCTGGGCTTCTAGGGCATCTCGCTGACGAATAGAGCGCGCCGCAAGTTGATCGAGTTCTGTCTCCGACAACTCCGGCACATCGACCGTGATGCGCTTTAGGACAGTCCACAGAGCAGCTTTGCCGGATACGCCAAGCATGAGGGCTTCACAGGCCTTGAAGAGCCCCAACGCTCCGTCTGAGGCGCGATGAATCTTGGTCCAAGCGAGTTCTTCCATGATCCACGACGCCGTCTGCCCGACCACACTGGCGTGCACTTCGAACTTCCGCATCAAGGCCTCCAGGGCCGTTTGATCTTCCTTCACTTCCTGTTCCAATTGTCTGAAGAACTCTTTACTGTCCGCAGGCAAATCCTGCGTGAGCACATGCGCGATGAGCTTCAGGGCTCCCACGGAGGCTGAATGGTGCTCGTTAAGATAGGAGCCGAGGTGGCTGGTATTCATCCCTTTGGCAATCGCAGAAGGGAGACTCAACGGATTGAGAAATTTTGCGAACCGCCTGGATGAGGCGGTTGGGATCACGCAAGATTGTAGCAAACGGCGGCTGGTCACGGCAGCAAGGCTCCTAAGTCCGCAAGATATCTTGGACCACATGACCATGCACATCGGTCAGCCGGTAATCGCGACCTCCATAGCGATAGGTGAGACGCTCATGATCAAGTCCCATCAAATGCAAGATGGTGGCATGCAGATCGTGGACGTGCACCTTGTCCTGCACGGCATGCCAGCCGAAGTCATCTGTGGCGCCATGCACGTGGCCGCCTTTCACGCCGCCTCCCGCGAGCCACATCGTGAAACCAAAGGGATGATGCTCGCGCCCATCCCCGCCCTCACCCGTGGGCGTTCTGCCAAATTCTCCACCCCAGATCACAAGCGTATCTTCCAGCAGGCCACGCGCTTTCAGATCCTTGAGCAGACCTGCAATTGGCTTGTCTGTCGCGGCACAGTTGTTGGGCAATTCCGTGCGTAGTTTTCCATGCTGATCCCACAACTGGCAGCTTGAGCGGTGACTCGTCTGCGTGTGATACACCTGCACCATGCGCACGCCGCGCTCCACGAGCCGGCGGGCCATGAGGCACTGCTGACCGAAGGTCTCCGTGACTTTGTCGTCCAGGCCATAGAGCTGCTGCGTCGCTTTCGATTCTCCGCGCAGGTCAAGAGCTTCGGGCGCCTCACGCTGCATGCGAAAGGCGAGTTCAAAAGATTCGATGCGCGCGTTCAACCGCATGTCTTCTGCCCGCGCGCCGGCATGTTGTTCGTTGAGCGCACGCAACCAGTCCAGTTGCGCCCGCTGTTCCTTGATGGACCAGCGCGCATTGCCCAGATTCGCCACTGGTTTTGCCAGATCGCTCACCAGGGTGCCCTGATATTCCGCGGGTAGAAAGCTGCTGCTCCAAAGTGGCGCGCCCTGAGCCGGTTGCGCGGGCGATAACACCACATAACCCGGCAGATTCCGATTCTCTGACCCAAGCCCATACAAAAGCCAGGAACCCAGCGCAGGGCGGGGAAAGGCCTGCTCACCCGTGTTCATCTGCAGACACGCGCCATTGTGATTGATATTGTCCGCCACCATCGAGCGGATCACACAAAGATCGTCCACGCACCCGGAGAGATGCGGCAGCAGTTCGCTCACCTCAATGCCGCTCTGCCCATGTCTCGCGAAACGGTAGGGCGACCCAAAAAGATTTCCGGTCTTCGTGCGTTCGAGCTTCGGCTTTGCGAAGGGCAGCGGCTGCCCGTCCATCGCGTTGAGCTTTGGCTTGGGATCAAAGAGATCCACATGGGACGGCCCGCCGGACATGAAGAGAAAGATCACTCTCTTAGCCCGCGCCGCCAGATGGTTGGCAGCTCTCGCTTGTTCCCCCATGAGACTGGCGAACCCCAGCATGCCGAAGCCATTGGCAAAATGGCGCAGTGCCTGACGGCGGGAGTATCGTTGATCGTTAGTCCACATAGGCGAATTCGTTAGAGCAAAGCATCATTTGGCAAAAGGCGGCCCACTGTGCCTTGTCGGACTCATTGCCCAGGACGCGATCAGTCAGCACTTTTTCCTCAGGAGAGGGTGCTCGCTGCAGAAGGCGCTGCCACAGCCATCTCACTCGTTTTTCGCGCATTACACCAGCCTCGAAGACCGCGTTCGCCAGGGCTTCCGCCTGGGTCAGCACGAAAGGATGATTCATCAGAAAGAGGGATTGGGGAGCGACGGTGGCCTCGTTGCGCCGTTCGACAATTGCCGTCGGGTCTGCCCCATCAAAGAGCATCTGATAGCTAGTGCGGTCGCTACGTATGGTTGTGAGGTAAAGGGTGCGCCGCGACTTGAGCATATCCGGGTCCGATTTCCCACCCAGGCTTCCATCCAGCCGCCCTGCCGCTTGCAACATTGCATCGCGCAGTTCCTCCGCCGTCAGTCTTCGGCGAGACTGGTGCGACAGCAGGAGATTGTCCGGATCCAGCTGCCGCGCGCTCTCGCTAGCTGCGGAACTTCGTTGATAGGCTGTCGTGCTCATGATGAGCCGGTGCAGATGCTTCACGCTCCATCCCGATCTCATGAACTCCAACGCCAGTGCGTCCAGTAGTTCTGGATGCGAGGGCGGCGTTCCCAACTTGCCGAAGTTGTTGGCGGTGCGCACCAGTCCCTCCCCAAAATGATGCTGCCAGATACGGTTCACCATGACCCGCGCCGTGAGCGGATTGTCCGGACTTGCGATCCAGCGTGCCAGTTCCAGGCGACCACTGCCTTCCCGGATTTTGGCAGGCTCCCGCGTCAGCACCGCCGGCCACCCGCGCGGCGCCACTTCACCTAACATGTCATAGCGACCCCGCATGTGAATCTCCACATCATGAATACCTTCATAGCGTGTCTGCGGGATGCCACCCTCCTGCAGCCCCTGCGCGTGTCGGGTGTCCGCCAGCTTCTTTTCCAATTGCTTCCGTTCCGCCGCCAACCTTCTGGTCTGCGGGGTGTCCTGGTCCAGGAAGGGACCTTCGCCCGCACACACGTACCAGAGATTGTCCTGCCCAGGCTCCCTGCCAGTGGTGAGCGCCTCACGTAGGTCCCATCGGTGGCCTTGCTCATCCTCAATGGTGAACTCAAGCTGCGTTGTGTCGCAGGTATATTCGGTGCGCGGACGGATGCTGAGTTGCAGGAGGTCGCCCTTCTGCACTTTGACGAAGGCTTCCACCTCAGCACTCGTGGCGTTGTTTATCTCTCCGGAGAGCAACGTTTCCTCTCCATGCCTCAGCAGCCATGTGATCCCATCTCCACAGTTGGGATCAGCATCTTCCAACCGGGCGCTTACTTTCACTTTACCACTGATTGGACTGCGCCACACACCGCTGGCAGATACTTTGGGCCCGGGATGCAAGGCAATACTTCGCGCTGGCAGCTTGATGGTAGAGAAGGCCACGGGGCTGTCTGCAGTATTGATCACCAGGGAGGGATTGCTCGCACCGCGTCCAGTCCACGACACGAGCCCTGGCTTTCCGGCAACGTCGCGTTTTACTTCCGTGAAGGGCTCAAGTTTGCCAGCGAGTTGCGCATCGATGGCCGCAATGCGCTGCCACATGGCCTCCCGCGCCGCCAACTGATCCGGCGCCGTCAGGGGAATGCGCATGAGCTTTTCACCCGCCGTCTTCACCGCAAATCGCTCCAGGATACGGCTGCTAAAGAAGATGCCAGCCATGCTGTAGTAATCGCGTGCGGTGATGGGGTCGAATTTGTGATCGTGGCAGCGCGCACATGCCAATGTGAGCCCCAGAAACGCACGGCCGGTGACATCAATCTGATCATCCACAATGTCCGTATGCACCTTCTCCTTGTCCGCGTCGCCATTGCCCCAACTGCCAATTGCATAGAGCCCTGTGGCGACCACCTTTTGCTCGTCCCAAGCCTGCGCGGCCAGAATGTCCCCCGCTACCTGCTGCATGATGAACTGGTCATATGGCAGGTCACGATTGAAGGAACTCACCACCCAGTCGCGGTAGCGCCACGCATCCAGAATATCGCCATCCTTATCGTAAATCCGGGAATCCAGCGAGTCGGCATACCGGACGGTGTCCAGCCAATGCCGGCCCCATTTTTCACCATAGTGAGGTGATGCCAACAGACGTTCCGTTTGTCGGGCAAAAGCATCGGGCGACTCATCCGCCAGGAAGGCCTCCGTCTCCTCCGCCGTGGGCGGTAAGCCGGTCAGATCGAAGGCAGCACGGCGCAGTAGCGTGCGTTTGTCAGCAAGGGGAGCCGCTGGGAGTTTCGCCTGCGCCAGCCGGGCATGGATCATGGCATCGATCCTTTCCGCCGTGAGTGGCGCGGCCCCGGACACACTCAAAGGTTGAAAAGCCCACCAGGCTTTAGCTTCGGCGGCGGACATGCCACCGATTTTGTCATCGTTCTCCCGCGGATCGGGCGCGCCTTGTCTCACCCATTCCTCCAGCAAGCCAATCTGCGCATCGGTTAACCGCCCGCCCTTGTTCTTGGGCGGCATGGCCAGTTCGTTGTTCTCATGACGCACCGCCTGGATGAGCAGGCTCTCCTCCGGCTTGCCCGGCACGATGGCAGCGCCCGTGTCCCCTCCCTGTAACCAACCGGCCTTGGTGTCGAGGGCGAGCCCGCCTTTGGTCTTGCTGCCGCTGTGGCAGTCATAGCAATGCTCGATGAGCAGCGGCCGGATCTTTGACTCGAAAAAAGCCGCACCCTCCGGAGTGATAGACGCTGCCTGCGCGGCGGCTGTGAAAGTCAGGATGCTGGTCACCAAGGCTACGGAGGCTTTCGCCGCGGAGCGGAGTTTGCTGAAGGAGCCTGTCTTGCGCGGAGCTTCCAACGCTTCCACCGGGAACTTGGCCAGCATCCATTTCAGCGAGCCATGGATGTGCGTTGCCATCGTCTCGTCCGCCTCCTCTGGCTTTCCTGACGCCAGAGCCGCCAGAAGATGGCGATGTGCTTTGACAGTGATCTCGCGCGGCTCGAACGCCAGTTTCTCCTGTAGACGGTGAGCATAAGCCAGACTCATCTCGAACTGCCAGCGGATCCCCGCCCAAGCCGCGATCAGACGGCTGTGGCCGGACAACACCACGATGAGTTCATGCATCTCCACATCAAGGTGCGACAACTCACTGAGCGTGTTGGCGGCCTCCTGTCTCTCGATGTTTTCCTCGATGCCACTTGTCTCCGTCTCCAGCCAGCGCTCCGCCAGCAGCCGCGCCGCCAGACTTTCCAGCGCCACACGCATGGAACAAATCTCCTGAAAGTCTTTCGCCGTCAGAGGCCGCACACGGGTCCGGCTTCGTTCATTGAACTCCACCAGGCCATCGCGCTCCAGGGCAATGAGCGCCTCCCGCACCGGGGCCCGGCTTGCCCCAAACCGGGCCGCTAGCACCGGTTCCGCCAGGGGCGTCCCCGGCAGAATGTCCCCGGACACGATGGCCAGGCGCAACGCATGTGTGATCTCATCGGCGCGATTTGGGCGGGGGCTGCCGTTTGATTGGGGATTTAACATGCTTGCACAAGATAGTGTCGACACTTTTTATTACACAAGCGAATACGACCTAAAAATGATCATCTTGCACGATGATCGTCGGCAGCGCTCTGTTCCCAAGCGGCTGGAGATCCCGCAATATTGTGGCGAGTGATCCGTTGATATGGTCGTGACCAACCGCTGTCTCCTCTTGCTGATCCTTCTGGCAATCCCTTTCGCCGCGAACTTGAACGCGCAGGCCCAGGATGCTTACCGTCTGGCACATGATGTGATCCTGAAGAGCGCTGGTCCCTATTACTGGTCGCAATCCCGGGCTGCGTTCATTCCTGGAGCAAAGCCCCAAGTCCTGCTCGTCACGCAGGAGATGGAGAAGGCAGGCACTCACGGTTACCGGGACGTTTTCACGACTTCCACGATCGACAACGGGAAGACTTGGGGGACGCCCGATCGGGTGGATACGCTCCGCCGGGTGCGTATGGAAGAGGGGCATGATTTTGTGATTGGGGATGTTTGCCCCCAATGGCATGCAGCGACCAAAAAGGTGCTAGCCACAGGCAAGACCTTTGGCTTTCGCGGAGGCGTAAAGGAAGATCGGCTGTTGGAGAGGGTTTCTTATTCCGTTTACGTTCCTGAAACGAAGGTTTGGAGCGGACTGAAGTTACTACCCCTGCCGGAAAAGGATCACGAGGGTAGAGTGATCGAAGCGCCGAATGCCGGCTGCAATCAACGTTACGATCTGCCCACCGGTGAGATCCTGCTTCCGATCCGCTACCAGAAGGATGCCAAGAAACGCCAGTACACAACGATTGTAGCCAAGTGCGGTTTTGATGGTGAGACGCTGACCTACAAGGAACACGGGTCCGAACTGACTATTCCGCGAGAACGTGGTTTTTATGAGCCATCGGTGACCGGATATGGGGGGCGTTTCTTTCTAACTCTGCGAGCAGATCATTCGGCGTTTGTCGCACGGAGCAAAGATGGCCTGAACTACCAAGAGCCGATCGAGTGGCGTTACGACGATGGGGCCGTGCTGGGTAGCTACAACACGCAGCAACATTGGGTGGCGCATAGCAGCGGGCTTTATCTGGTCTACACGAGGAAGGGCGCGGGCAATGACCATGTCTTCCGCCACCGCGCACCGCTTTTCATTGCGCAGGTGGATCCGGAAAAGTTGTGCGTGCTCCGCAAGACTGAGTGTGTCCTCATGCCGGAAACCGGTCTGGACTTGGGCGCTGGCTTTGGCGTGCTGGATGTGAGGGCGAAAGAGACATGGGTTGTGAGTTCGGAAATGAGCTTTCCAAAGGAACGGCAAAACGAGCCTAACCGCGTGCTGCTGACGCGCATTTTGTGGACGGAACCCAATCTTCTGTTTACCGCGGCAGCTGGATCGCCTTGAATGGTGAAATCCGCCAAAAAAACACGCCAAGCTTTCCAACAACCAGAAGGATTTAACGCTTCAGTTTATTGCCCTCATTTTCGCCAACTTACCAGCTTCATGACTCCCTCCGAACTTGCTCACGCCCTCCATTCTGGAGAAACCGTTTTTGGCACATTGATCGTCTCCCCCTCCCCGCGCTGGCCTGACGTGGTGCGCACGATGGGATTGGACTTTGTCTTTATCGATACGGAACACATCGCGATTGACCGTCATGAGCTTTCCTGGATGTGCCAGACTTATGCGGCTCTCGGCCTGAATCCCATTGTGCGCATTCCTTCACCGGATCCGTATGCTGCCTGTATGGTTCTCGATGGTGGTGCGGCGGGTATTGTAGCGCCGTATGTCGAAACGGTGGAGCAAGTGAAGGCTCTCCGCGGCGCAGTGAAACTCCGGCCGCTCAAAGGACAAAAACTGAGCGGCATCCTGAATGGGAAGAACGAGGGGGACACTATCCACAAGTATATGGACAACGCGGCGCGCAACCGGTTGCTCATTATCAACATCGAAAGCACCCCAGCAATCGAGGCTCTAGACGATCTGCTGTCCGTTCCGGGTGTGGACGCTGTCCTGATCGGTCCGCACGATCTGAGCTGCAATCTCGGCATCCCCGAGCAGTATGACAATCCCGTGTTCCTCGAGGCTTGCGAAACCATTTTTCGGAAGGCACGCCAACGGAATATCGGTGCTGGGATTCACTTCTGGGGGAGCGCCGAGGAGCACGCCCGTCTCATCAGCCTGGGCGCGAACCTCATGATTCAGAGTGGGGACATCATGCTTTTCCAGAAATACCTGCCGCGAGAGATCGCGGCGGTCCGGCAGGCGGTAGGTCTGGCCCAGGACGCCAGCGAAGGTGACAAAGTCATCATTTGAGCGTAAGCGTGCCAAACTCTTTATGATGCGCTTGTTGCTTCTTGCCGGTTTCGTTTGCATTACCTTCCTCACCCAGCAGGCCGCGGCCGCTGAATGGACCCATGAAGAACTCCGCCGCTTTCCTGCTGTTGAGGCGAAGCAGGGCGTGGCGGTGGACGAGACTTTCTTTTATGCCATCACCAATGACGCCATCGGCAAATACCGGAAGGATACTGGTGAACGTGTGAGCGGATGGGAAGATGAAAAAAACGGTCCGATTCAGCATTTGAATGCAGGCATCGCGGTGGACGGAAAGCTTTACTGCGCGCATTCGAATTTCCCGAATGTGCCGGAGAAGAGTTCCATGGAGGTTTGGGACTGTGCCACGATGAAGCATGAGGGGTCCTTCCCTTTCAATGAGCCTCCAGGTTCGCTGACCTGGATAGATACGCGGGACGAAACCTGGTATGCCTGCTTTGCCCACTACAAGAAGAATAGCGATCCCGCGCTGAGCCAACTGGTGAGATATGATGCCGCCGGCAAGGAACTCGCGCGTTGGACATTTCCGCCCAAGCTCGTGGAGCGGTTTGGAAATTACAGCGCCTCAGGCGGCAGCTTTGGGCCTTTTGGCCGACTCTTTGTTACTGGGCATGATGCGAAGGAACTGTATGTCATGGACATGATGCGCAGCGGTGGCCAGATGATCTGGCTGGATACCATTCCCATCAGCGCCGAGGGCCAGGCGTTTGCCTGGGATCACATCGAAGGCAACGAAGGGATATTGTACTCTATCTCTCGCAAAACGAAGGAGGTGATCGTCTCCCGCATTGCCGAAAAAGCAGCAGGCAAGTCTGCGGAGGGAGAGGCTAAGGATTCGTCGAATGAGAAGAAGTCGGCTGAGGCAAAGTCAAAGAAGTAGTAAGTGTAGGACACGGGAGAAGTTGCCGAGCCGAATCGGCTAAAAGTCTTCGGCGCGGGGTGGTATTGAAACGTATGTTCTGCTAGTCGCGTGAATCTTTTACTTCCCGCGCGCTGTCCGCATGTCCGCTCGTCGCAAACCTTCACCGCTCAACGCCCCATCGTCGGGGCGGAGATTAAAGGGCGAGGGGCTGTGGCAGGACTGGATGCGCCGGAGAAAGGGGAAGCCTTTCTCGTTTCAAGAAGATACTTGGAAGGCTTTTGCCCACGGCGAGAGCGGCCTTGTGCATGCGCCCACCGGTTTCGGAAAGACCTATGCCGTCTGGGGTGGCCCCTTGCAGCAATGGCTGCGGGAGAATCCCGATCCAAGCGCTTGGGGTAAAGACGCGGTGCCCATGCGAGTGCTGTGGATCACGCCTTTGCGGGCTCTGGCCAATGACAGCCTGAAGTCGCTGCAATTGCCTATCGAAGAACTCGGCATCCCCTGGCGGGTGGAGATGCGCACGGGGGACACCACCAGTGCGGTGAGGCAGCGCCAGCGGAAGCAATTCCCCACAGCGCTGGTCACCACTCCGGAGAGCCTTTCGGTCCTATTATCCTATGAGGATACGCGGGCAAAAATGGAGACCCTGACTGCGGTGATCGTGGATGAATGGCATCAACTGCTGGGCAGCAAACGTGGCGTGCAGGCTGAACTGTGTCTGGCACGTCTGCGGGAGTGGTTTCCTGCATTGCAGGTGTGGGGACTGTCCGCCACACTCGGCAATCTGGATGAAGCCATGCACGTCCTGATCGGGAAGGAGGATGATCCGAATGCCCGGTTCATTTCGGCGAAGGAAAAGAAGAAGTTCGTCCTAAAGACGCTCATTCCTGAGAAGCAGGAATTCTTTCCGCTGTCCGGCCACAGCGGCCTGCATCAGGTGCCGAAGGTGGTAGCGGCACTGGAAAAGAAAAAAACGACGCTGCTCTTCACCAACACACGCTCGCAAACCGAATTGTGGTTCCAAGCCCTGGCTCAGGCGCGGCCTGATTGGGTGGATCAACTAGCCATTCATCACGGCTCGCTGGATCGTGCAGAAAGGGAGATCGTGGAAGATCGTCTTCGGCGCGGCGACGTGCGTTGCGTTGTATGCACAGCGAGTCTTGATCTCGGGGTGGATTTCTCACCTGTAGAGCAAGTCATTCAGGTGGGCGGACCAAAGGGTATCGCACGGCTGCTGCAGAGAGCTGGCCGAAGTGGTCACGAACCGGGCGGCACCAGCACGGTGCTGGGTGTGCCTGCCCATGCCATGGAATTGGTCGAGTTCACGGCTGCGCGTGAAGCCGCCGAAGCGGGACTGCTGGAGCATCAGACGCCTTTGGACAAGCCGCTGGACGTGTTGATCCAACATGTGGTGACGCTCGCGATTGGTGGCGGGTTTCAGCCGGACGCCTTGTTTCGTGGAGTGCGGCGCTCGTATGCCTACCGCAATCTTACTGAGCAGGAATGGGAGTGGGTGCTGGAGTTTGTCAGCAAGGGCGGCAAAGCCTTGCAGGTTTATCCGCAGTTCCAGCGCGTGAGCCAGGACGAGGACAAATGGCGTGTCATCCAGCCAGATGTGATCCGCTTCCATCGTCTGAGCATCGGCACCATCACGAGCGAGTCCGTGGTGACGATCAGCCTCATGAGCGGAAGATATCTCGGCACCATGGAGGAGGATTTCATCGCAAAGCTGCGTCCCGGCGATGGTTTCACCTTCGGTGGGCGGCACCTGGAATTCATCCGTCTGCGGGACATGAAGGCCACTGTCCGCATCTCCAACAAACCCACACGAAACATTTCACGCTGGATGGGCAGCCGCACGCCCCTCTCGTCCCAACTGGCGGCCGCAGTCAGGCGAAAACTTCAGGAAGCGCGTCAAGGCATCTACGAGGGGCCGGAAATGAAAGCGGCGGAACCTGTGTTGGGCTTGCAGGCACAGTGGTCGCTGATTCCAGACGCGAACGACTTGCTTATTGAAAGCACGCGGACGGGTGAAGGTTTCCACCATTTCATCTTTCCCTTCGCGGGCCGACTGGTGCATGAGGGGCTCGCGGCGCTCACGGCCCACCGGCTCAGTCAGTGGCAACCCATGTCCATTATCTTTTCCATGAATGACTATGGTTTCATGCTGACCACGCCGCAGGAGTGGTCCCTAGATGAAGCGGGCTGGCTGCGCATCCTATCGCCAGACAATCTTCTGGAAGACATTGCGGGGTGCCTGAACACCACCGAACTGGCCAAGCGGCACTTCCGGGAGATTTCGCGGATCGCGGGGCTCATTTTCCAAGGTTATCCCGGGCAACAGAAAAAAGTTCGGCAGGTCCAGGCGTCCAGCAGCTTGTTTTATGATGTCTTCCGGCGCTATGATCCGGACAATCTTCTACTCTATCAGGCCCATCGCGAGGTCATGCAGCAGCAACTCGAGACCACACGCCTTCTGGCCACGCTCAGGCAGACGACCAGCAGTCAGGTCAGGCTATCGGCGACGCGACATCTCACTCCTCTTTCGTTTCCGCTCTGGGCAGGATTCATCCAAGGACGTGCGACCTCAGAAAACTGGGCAGACCGCGTTCGGCGGATGGCAGAGCAATTGGAGTCCGATCGTGATGAATAGCCACCCGAGTCCAGCTCCCACTGCCTCACTTGCTCACGAAATGGAATGGGCCGGAGAATCATTGATTCTTTTTCCAGAACGAGCCCTGTGGTGGCCGAAAGGGAAAACACTCTTTGTTGCCGATGTTCATCTGGGGAAAGCCGCCACTTTTCGCCTGGCAGGAATCCCCGTGCCGGAGGCAGCTCATCATGAAGATCTGCTGAGACTGAACGATTTGCTGCAGCGCACAGCCGCGACTCATCTGGTTATTCTCGGCGATCTTTTTCATGCGCCACAGGGTCAGACTGAAGAGACGCGTGAAGCGTTCCGGCGGTGGCGCAAAGACTGGCCAGAATTGGAAATCACGCTGGTGTTGGGGAATCACGATCGACGCATCACCGCCGTCGTCGCAGAGCTTCGTATTCGCGCTGTGAAAGGGCCGTGGCAATTGGCTCCTTTTACTTGTTACCACGAACCGGTGACGGGGCTATGTTATCCTGTCTTGTGCGGTCACTGGCACCCGAAGTTCAGTCTTTCCTCCCGGGGCGAATCACTTACGGCACCCTGCTTTTATCTCAGCCAACAGCTTATGGTGCTACCGGCTTTCGGCACATTCACGGGTGGCCTCATGATCAAGCCTGCGGAGAACGACCGCATTTTTCTGGTGGGCCCAAGGGAAGTCATTGCCCTGCCGGTGTGCCGCTAAACGCAGCACTCGCGACGGGTTCGCCTTCGATCAAGCTGCGCCATTCGGTATCATTGAGCGGGTATTGAGGCGGCACATGGGTACGCAGTGCTTCAGTCCCAGTGAAAGCCACTGGCATCTTCATGAGGCGGACTGTTCCAGTCTGGGACCAGAGCAAGGGACACACTTTTTGGCGCACACACACGGCGCTGGCATTACCCTTGAGACTGGATTTGTTATGACTGCGGAACCAATCCCGCTGACGATTGAGACGCTTGGGTAGGTCAGTGAGCAGACCAGTGGATTTCTCGCCGCCGCATTCGACGATCAAGTGCACAAAGCCTCCCAACGGCGCTCCTGCCTGATCCCTGGTCTGCTGATGATAAAAGGGTTCGTATTTCCAGCCAACGTAACCAAAGGAAGCGCCTCCGAGCGCGTAGGGTGGCAGATCCCCTGCGCGGGATGCCTCTTCAAATGCCGTCAGCACCCCCGACAGCCGACGCAACTCGTAAGCATGGGACAGGTAGCACCGTGTGTTCCACGCAATGTTCAACGCAAGAGCTGTCAGCACCCCAACATAAGCCAGACGCGACCAGATCCTGGTCCCACCTGTTGCCGGGACAACGTTCGTTCGTGGAATCCGCCGCACGGCTGAAGCGAATCCCCACAACCCTATATCAGCATAATAATAGTCCGCCACGCCCCCATACCACGACAGCAGGAAGGTAGCGGCAAGGCCAGTCAGCAGGTACTCCCATCGTGGCATCTGCCAGCAGAGCGCGAGTCCCAGCCCGCCTGCCAAGCCCGCCAGTGCGAACCAGTTTTTTGCCCAAGGCAAAAGGTAACATCCATGGACCGGCGTAAGGATGGCCTTCATGCCGAGGGCGAAATAGGCAATCGCCGCACCCAAAAGCAGACCAAGGAGCCACCGTGCGGCTAGCGGCCAGCCAGTTACCCGACTACGTCCGCTTACCGAGCATAAACACCCGATTCCATAGGCTCCACACAGCACGAGCAGGCCCATTCCGAACACTTCTTTATGCACGCCTTGGCCCACGCTGCTGACGACATTCGCCTGGCCGTAGGTTGGATTCATGCCGAACTTGAGAACGGCCAGCCAGGCAACGCCCAGCACGCAGACGGAAAGGGGTTTAGCCATCTGCCGTAGTGGTAAAGGCCAGATGGTGCGCCGCTTCCAGATCTCCATCAACGCCGCCCAGGCTGGCAACAGCAACCATAGCACCGCGCTCTGGCGGCTGGCCAAGGCGATCGCCCAACAAATAAAAAATCCCAACCAGCGTTGCTTTTGACAGAACATCAGGCACAACGTCAGGCATGCGAAATACAGCGCCACGCTTGTATAGATTACCAGCATGAACACAATGCCGGGACTTCCCCAGACAGCGAGCGTTAGCAAAACGCTCTTCACTTGACCGAATCCCACACTGCGCAGGTAGCTGGCCAATCCGAAGAATCCCAGTCCACCTGCCACGGCTAGTATGAAGTGAACAGAGAAGCTGAAACTGCCCGTGATTTTGTAGAGACCGGCGGTCAAGACCGACAATGAGGCCGCCCAAGGCGTAAGCCAATCGTAGGTCCAAGGTCGGCCCCGCTGAATCGTTTCGATGGTGGACCTCAAGTACCCAAAATCATCATCCACCGCGGTCACCATGGGGGGCAAAGCAGCCCAGATCGTCACGCCAAAGAAAAGCGCCGCCAGCCAGATGAACCAGCTGGAATAGAGGGCTTTTCGAACTACCGCAGGGAATTTTGAAGGGGCCATGTCACCACGAACAAGTGCGTGTAGTGGACTTTCCACTGACTGCCAAGCTGCGCGACTTAATTTTTAATCATAAATCCCCAGTTTCCCCGTAACAACTAACTCTGTGCCCAAACTCCTGTGGCAGGCTGTCAATCGGGCAGCACCACAAAGCCGTGCTTCACGAAAATGGCCTGGGCGCTCGGGCTATCTAGGTATTCAAGATACCGTTTGGCTGCGCCGGGCTGCGCCGCTGCCTTCAAGGCCGCCATGGGATAGGTGATCTTGGGAGCCTCTTCCATTGGCGCCTCATAGATGGCCTTCACTTTCTTGGAGATGGCAGCGTCGGTTCTATAAACAATTCCTGCGGCCACATTTCCGGATTCCACAGCCGCCAACGCGGCACGCACATTCTCCGTGGCGACAACTCTCGGTGCGATCTGCTCCCAGACATTCAACTTCGTCAGCCACTCTTTCGCATAGATGCCCGCAGGCACGGCCTTGGGATCTGCCAGGGCCAGTTTCCCAAACGCAGGAGCAGCCAGGTCCTGCCCTTTGGAGATCGTCAGTGTGGAGTCTGACGGCACTACAACTACCAGTGTATTGGAAAGTTGATTCTCCCGGGTATGGGTCGCGACCAGTCCCTTTTGTGCCAGAGTATCCATTTTCGCGAGATCCGCCGAGATGAAAAGATCCACTGGCGCGCCTTCCTCGATCTGTCGTGCCAAGGCGCTGGAAGCACCGAGGTTCAATAGCACAGCGATGCCTGACTCCTTCGTGAAACCAACGTTAATCTCTTCGAGAACATCTGCCAGACTGGCCGCGGCAGCTACACGCAGGGGTTTGTCTCCCAGGCCAAATGCAGCCGAAGTCCCTGCCCATAATGCGCTCACGACAAAAAGTATGAGCAAGAGAAGTTCAGGGGTCTGTAGAAATCTCCAGTTGATGATAGTCATCAGACCTGAGTCGCGCATAAATCAGTTACTCACAGATCTATCCAGGCACAAGCACCATCATTCGTAGGCAATGCTTTCGAACACGGCGCCGCCCAGCAGGCGTTCGCCATCATATAACGCGCAGATTTGGCCTGGCGTCAGAGCTCGTTGTGGTTCCTCAAAAACAAGTTCAGCTTTGCGCAGGCCGCTCTCGTCTAGAAACGGTTCAAAGCGGGCTTGGGCAGCCGCACTCCGGTAGCGGGGCATTCCCTGCAAATCCAGGGCCCGGCTCAGATCGGCACCCGTGGTGGAAATGTCACTCAAGACGGCACGCTTTGCCCACAGCAGCGGGGTATCCTCCCGCTCAATGGCAATAACCAACTCATTCGCCGCAGGACGCTTGGCGACAACCACATAAGCCTGCTTGTAGAGATTGCTGGCAACTCGCAGGCCTTTGCGCTGGCCGAGCGTATAGAGGTGGAGCCCGCGATGTTCACCGAGGATTTTCCCCTCCAGATCCACGATGGGGCCCGGCTTGTCTTCCACAAACGTTCGCAGGAAGTCTTCCATCTTCACTTCGCCGATGAAGCAAATGCCCTGACTGTCTTTCTTCTCCGCCGTCTTCAGGCCAAGATCACGAGCCACCTCGCGCAGTTCTGGCTTTAAAAGATGCCCGATGGGAAACCGTGCAATGCGCACCTGCTCCGGCTGCATCATGGCCAGGAAATAAGTCTGATCCTTGTTAGGGTCCGCGCCTTTGATCACCTGCGGATCCTCGTCGTCACCGCCACGGCGTGCATAGTGGCCTGTGGCGATGGCATCAAACCCATGATCCTTTGCCCAATCCCACAATACGCCAAATTTCATCTCCCGGTTGCACATGACATCGGGATTAGGCGTGATGCCTTGTTGGTAGCCCTCCAGCAGATACTTCACCACCTTCTCACGATATTCGCGCATCAGATTCACAACCCGGAATTCGATATCCAGCTGTTCCGCCACTGCGCGCGCATCCTCGATGTCCTCCTGCCAGGGGCAGTGACCAATGATATTGTCCTCATTGATCCAATTCTTCATATAAGCCCCACTCACCTCATGCCCCTCCCGGACCAGCAAGGCGGCTGCCACACTGCTGTCCACGCCTCCGGACATTGCTGCGAGAATTCGGGCCATTGAGAAATCAGATCGGTCGTGTCGGATGATGAAAGTTAAAGAAGCTTATTCCCTCATACGCCCACCGCTCCCGGTCAAGCGCAGTCACGTTGATTCAGGCAACGAGCGCGATGCGGTTGCCCGTCCCGTTTTCGTGGTTCATACTGTAGCGCGAATGACGAAAATCGAGAAGACACCCACCGGCCCTTTCAATCCCTTCTACGGGTGCGCCATTCTCGTGCTCATTGTCGTATCCTTTGCCGGACTGGTCACCTGGACGATCTACAGCGGCTACAAGCAGGACAAGGAGATTTCCAAATTCACGCTTGAGAGCGCCCCTCCCCTGCCCACGCCTGCGCCCACGGCCGAGGAGACCTCCGCCCTCCGCACCAAGCTGCAGGCCTTCTCCACTGATGCCAAGGCAGGAAAAGAGGCGGAACTCACGCTGACCGTCACGGAATTGGACACCCTCCTTGTGCTTTCTGGAGAATCCGGCGTGGCGGACTACCGGGGTATTGTACGCTTCACCGGTCTGGATCGCGAAACGAGCACTATCCTGGCGGACATTTGCTGGCCCATCAATCCCCTGCCTCTGCCGGGCAGGCAAAAACGCTTTCTGGTCGGTCAGGGCAGTTTTCTCCCAGTCATCGAAAAAGAATCTCTCGACCTTCGGATCAGCACGATCAGTGTCCCGGGTAAGCAGGTAAACGAAGGATTCCTCGGTAGCCTGCAACAGTGGCCCTGGCTCAATTTGGCCAAGGTAAATGCTGAGGTGACGGAAGTTCTGAAGAAGGTGACTGCCTTCTCGGTCAGCACAGATGAAAAATCCCTGATACTGAAGTCAGGGCCTAGCGTGACGCCCCCGACACCTGACAAGGGTTGACAAGCCGCAATTTTTTCTGGTGCGAACGGCACGACCTATGCGAAGATCAAGTCCATGCTGGTGACTCGCTTGTGTTCCCTTGTTGTACTCTCATGCATGGCAACCCCGCTCCTTGCGGGAATAAATGACCCTCAGACCGCCGAACGGCCTGCCGAAACTCCGGCGCCACCGCCGGACCCGCTCCAGTCCCTCAAGGACGAGATCACCCGCCTGACAACCGAACGCGACCGCGTCACTGCGGATTTGACGCTCGAGCAGGCGAAGCTCGACAAGGAACTTTCCGAAAGCAAAAACAACACGTTGCGTTTGCAAGCTCAACTCGCCGAAATCAAGGCGAAGCAGGATTTGGCTGACTACCAGAAGAAGATCACCGAAGACAAGACTCTCGCCAGCCTGCGTTCCCACCTTGACCGCGCCATGCTGGAGAACAGCATCGCCAAAGCGGAGACAGACACGGAAAGCATGGAAATTCGCCGAGTCGAAACCGCTCTGCGAAAAGACACTACCCGTCTGGCCGCGCAGATGGAACTGGAGCAAAAAGAAGCCGAAGCCCGCACTTACGCCCAGTCCGATCCCATCTACCTTGACGATCCACTCCAAGACCGCCGCCTGGTGCTGTCCGATCGTCGCATCGGCCTGAATGGCCTCATCACCATGACTACGGCAGATCAGGTCACCGACCGGATTAATTACTTTAACAATCGCGATTCGAAGATGCCCATCTTCATCGTCATCGATGACTCTCCGGGCGGCTCCGTGATGGCTGGCTACAAGATTCTCAAAGCCATGCAGGGCAGTGAAGCGCCGGTGTATGTGGTGGTGAAATCCTTTGCCGCCAGCATGGCCGCCTGCATCACGACCCTGGCCAAGAAGTCCTACGCCTATCCGAACGCGGTCATCATGCATCACCAGATCGCGGCCTTCAGCGGTGGGAACCTGACGCAGCAACAGGAATGGGTGCGTGAGATGGAAGAATGGTGGCGCCGTCTCGCCGGCCCGGTCGCCGACAAGATGGGCATCACCCGCGAAGATTTCATCAAGCGCATGTATGCCCGCACCTCCACGGGTGACTGGAGCGAATTCGCTGACGAAGCCCAGAAACTGAAGTGGGTGGACAACATCGTTGACGAGATAGAGGAGACTGGCACGATCCGCCATCCCGACGCTCAGATCATGGCCGCAAACAGCCCCGGTATTCGCATGCCTCTCACTTCCGGTCCCGTAGACTCCTCGGTGAAGGAGATGGTGGACGAAAAAGGCCGACCTTTCATGACCCTCCCCCGCCTGAATCCCATGGACTGCTATTGGCTCTATAATCCGGATGGCTACTACCGCCTGCCGTGATAAAATAGGCCCATGGAAAATCCGTGGACCACACTGAGCACCCGCCAGACCTACAAGAATCCCTGGATCCACGTCCGGGAAGATCAGGTCATCAATCCTGCCGGTGGGCAGGGCATTTACGGCGTGGTCGAATTTCAGAACCGTGCCGTCGGCGTCATTCCTATCGACGAGGACGGCTACACCTGGCTGGTCGGGCAATATCGTTACTGCCACAACTCCTATGAGTGGGAGATCCCTGAGGGTGGCTGTCCCCCGGATGAAGAAATCCTCGACTGTGCCCAGCGGGAGCTGCTTGAGGAGACTGGGATCGTAGCCCAGCACTACGAACTGATCCTGGATGGCATCCAGCTTTCCAATTCCACGACCACCGAGGTTTCCTATATTTATGTGGCCCGTGGTCTCACGTTCATGCAGGCCCGGCCCGAGGATACGGAGAAGATCGACGTCAAACGCATCCCGCTGGAAGAGGCAGTGAAGATGGCCCGGAACGGCACCATCCGCGACAGCATGTCCGTCATGGGGCTCCTGTGGCTGGGAAGCCAGCCGGATTGAGGAGCGGCGAGCAGAAAACACGTCCTAAAATCGACCCGCCATTTGACACTGGCGCAGGCTTGCGTATTCTCCCCGCCCCAAATCCAACCACACGCCAAAGATATGCCCACCGTTGATGTCATTTTGAAGGAAAAGATCGCCAGCCTCGGCGCCGAAGGCGATGTGGTGAAAGTTAAGGGCGGTTATGCCCGCAATTTTCTGCTTCCCCAAGCCAAAGCTTACGAAGCCACCAAAGGAAATCTCCGCAAATTGGAGAACCTCAAGAAAGCTCGTGCCGAACGCGAAGGCAAAGAACTGGAAGAAGCTGAAAAGCTGGCCACCAAGCTCAAGCGCCTGAAGCTGAAGCTCACGCTGGCCACTGGCCAAGGCGGTAAAGCCTTCGGTTCCATCACGACTTTGGACATTCAGAAAGCCGTCGCCGAGAGCTCCGCGAAGGCCACTCTGGACCGTCACCAGATCGAACTGGACAAGCCCATCAAGTCCACCGGCACTTTCGAGGTTCCCGTAAAGCTTCATGCTTCCGTGGAATGCTTCCTGAAGATCACCGTCACCGCTGCGGACGACACGTCCAAGGATGACGACGACGCTTCCGACGAATAAGATTCGCCTCTAGCTTTAAGAAACCCCGGAAGAGGTTTGTTCTCTCCGGGGTTTTTTGTGCCCAAATATCTTCATCGCCATCTTCCATGTCCGGCTACTACCACGCTCGATTGCGCGATATTTCCGACCCGGAGATACCTGCGATTTGCAACGAGCTTTTGGCCGCTTCGGGCTATGCGCCGGACGAAAATTTCGGCCTCACCTTCTTCATGTGGTTTCGCTGGTATTTCCACGAAGTGCGTCCCAAGGATCTGCATTCCAATCACTTCCTGCCCGGCAGTTTGTTGACCACTAAAATCGAAAAACTCACGGGGCGTCCGTTATACGCTCTGATTCAAGAAGTCGCCTTGCATAACCACGAATTCTTTGAGGCTCATGCCAACATCACGGTCCTCTCATTCTTCAAAAAGATTGCCCGGAAACTACAAAAGAAATGAGTACCTTTGCGCCCTAAAAGGCGCATTCTAATCGCACTGTCTCTCGCACCCATTGACAGTCCGCACCTATGCCTGAAATCGCCTCCAACGTGACCCAATTTGATCCCAAAGTTGCGGGGTCTGGGCCATCTTTGCAGCGAGGCGGAGGAGCGAAAACGGCGACTGATCCGCTGACCGATATCACGCGGTCCATGCCCTACAGCGATGACGCGGAGAAGGGCGTGCTTTCCTGCTTTCTGCAGAATCCCGTGGACCTGCTGAATGATGCGCAGATATTCATTCCCAAGGAAGCTTTTTACCACCCGTCCAATCGGCTGATTTACGAAGTGTTGCTGGAGTTCAACCAGGTGAACCGCCCGGTCGATCTCGTCACTCTCTCCAACTATTTCGTCGACAAGCTGTTGATGGATAAGATTGGCGGGCCAGCGGTGCTCGCGGAGATCTATTCTTTCGTCCCCACCACGGCGCATTACCCCCACTACAAGGGGATCATGCACGACAAGTATCTGCTGCGGCGCATCATCAATGCCTGCACGGAGAGCATCCAGAACTCCTATGAGTATCAGGAAGACGTGCCAGGTCTTTTAGATCGTGTGGAGCAGCGCGTGCTGGCTGTGCGCGAGGGCACGGAATCCAGGAATGCCATCAAGACACTCGGCGTGCATGTGGATGAGGCGATGCTGGCAATCGAAGAATTGCTAAAGTCTCCCGGCATGTTGCGTGGGCTTTCTTCGGGCTATCGGAAACTCGACTCTCTCTGCAGCGGATTGCAAGGCGGTGAAATGTTCGTCGTCGCCGCCCGTCCCTCCATGGGGAAGACCTCTTTCGCGATGAACATCGTCGAACATGTGGCGGTGGATCAGGAGAAACCCGTGGCATTCTTCAGCCTGGAAATGAGTGCCTCCGTGCTGGTGCAGCGTCTCATCGCCGCCCGTGCCGGTGTTAGCATGAGCAACCTCAAAAGTGGTGTGCTCACTCGCGAGCAGATGAAGTCCGTGGCCACTGCTTGCAGCCAGCTTCACAAAGCCCCGCTCTTTATTGATGAAACGCCGGGGTTGGACATCATGAGCTTCCGCTCTACGGCGCGCCGCTTGAAGAAGCAATATGACATCCAGATGATCGCTATCGATTACCTACAACTCATGACTTCGTCCTCTAAGCGGGCGAAGGACAACCGGCAGATCGAAATCGCAGAAATCTCCGCCAACATCAAGGGCGTGGCTAAGGAACTGAACGTGCCCATTATCGTGCTGGCCCAGCTCAATCGTCAGGTGGAGCAGCGCAAGGGACAACGCCCCATGCTTTCCGACTTGCGGGAATCCGGCTCCATCGAGCAGGATGCGGATATGGTGGGTCTGCTGACCCGTTCCGACTACGCTGGTAGCGCCCAACCCGATGACAAGAAGAAGGGCAAAGACGATGATGACGATGAAGAAGCTCCCAAAGGAGAAGCGCTTCTCATCCTGGCCAAAAACCGTAACGGCCCTACGGACGATGTACCCCTCCGCTTCGTCGCTGAGATCATGCGCTTCGTCGAACGCGAGTTCAGGCCCGAAGAGCGGCCGGATTAGCGTTGCAAAGGTGTTGTGGTGTAGTCTCGGGTCAGACTTCGAAGAACCATGTTCCAAAGCTTATCATTTAGAGGTGCCATCTATTGCGTGCTACTCCTGCCCTCTTTGATTGGCCTGGCTTGCAGCAAAGCCCCGGACAAATCGAACGATCCCCTCGCGGTGCTGAGACCTTTTCTAGACCTGGCCCTGAAGGAGTCTGTTTACGAACTGGGTTCGACTGAGCATCGCTGGGAGCAGCCCTATGTCACGCAGGAGCTCATTCTGCTTGTGGAGATGGATATTGCGCGGGGAAAAGCCTTCCGTGAGGGCTTGCAGTATGACCGCAATGATCCGCCCATTTTAAGGCCACCCACTCCACGCAGCTACTGGCTGCCGATTCGTGCGGAAGGCTGGTACTCGTACCAGATCGATACTACCCGCCAAGTAAGCGACACGCAAATGGACGTCGTAATCCGTTTTCACAATCACTTTGATGTGAAAGACGAGACAGGCAAAATCACAGCAAAGACCGACCCAAAAGACGACCAACTTGTCACCTACGACATGACTCGCTCTTCCGGGGACTGGCGAGTGTTTAACGTCCGTGAACCTGTTTACCGCTTCAACTTAAGAGCATTTTTGAGGCGCGCCAAATACATGGGTGACGACGACAAATGAGTTGAGACCAATCTCGCCGAGATGTCACGACTCAAAATACGTATACCCACGCATTCCCTCTTCATACGCCTCCATGATGGCATGGCGTTCCTTCGCGGAAATGCGCTTCTTCGTCACCGCATCTTCAGCTAACACGCGGAAGCGGCGAATGAGTTCCTTCGGCTCATATTCCACATAAGTAAGGACTTCACTGACGGTATCCCCTTCAAGCTCACGGCTGTATTTAAGCTTACCGCTTTCGAGGCGGACGCTGACCACATTGGTGTCGCCCAGCAGGTTGTGGAGATCGCCCAGGGTTTCCTGGTAAGCACCTACCAGGAAGATGCCGAGCATATACTCGTCTTCCACACGGATGTCATGCAGCGGCAGTGACTCGGTGATTTCACGATCATGCACAAAGCGGTCCATCTTGCCATCGCTATCACATGTGATGTCGCTCAGGATCACCTGCCGGGTGGGTTCTTCCTTCAACCGGTGAATCGGCATGACCGGGAAGATTTGATCAATCGCCCAGAAGTCAGGCAGGCTTTGGAACACGCTGAAATTCCCGTAGTAGTAATCGGTGCGGACCGCTTTCAAGCGTTCCATCTGATCCGTGTGAATGTTATTCTGCTTTAGCACCTGATTGATCCAGGTGAGAATCTCCCAGTAGAGTTCCTCTCCTGTCGAGCGCTGCCTGAGCGTGATCTTTCCGGAACTGAACTCGGTGCGAATCTTTTCACGGTAGTAAACGGCGTCGTTGTAGTGCTCCTGCAAAGTCTCGCTGGTGGCTTTCACCACGAGGGAGCGAAGCTTTTGGCGCAGGTCGAAAAGATTTTTCAGCAACGGCGGCGACTTGGCTGGCAGCCTCTTGATGCCGCTGGCCTCATAGCGATTGATGTCGAGCACGTTGATCACCAGCACGGAGTAGTAGGCCACAATGGCACGGCCCGATTCCGTGATAATGTCCGGATGCCGCACACCCGCCTCGTCGGTGACTTCCGCAATGGCTTCAATGACGTCCGCGCAATATTCCTTGGTGCCGTAGTCACTGCTGCTGGGGGAATTGCTCTTCATGCCATCATAGCTGATGGCCAGACCACCGCCCATATCCAGGATGCCCATCTTGGCCCCTTCCTGCACAAGACCGCAGTAGACCCGTGTCGCTTCCACAGCGGCGTTACGAATGGCGCGGATGCTGGGAATCTGCGAGCCCTGGTGGTAATGCAGCATGCGCAGGCAGTGCAGCATGTTGCGCTCGCGCAGCTTGTCCACGGCCGCCATGACTTGGGAGATATTCAGCCCGAAGACGCTCTTTTCTCCGCCGCTCTCGCTCCAGTGGCCACCGCTCTCCGTGGAGAGACGGATACGGACGCCGAGTTGTGGTTCAACGCCCAGACGCCGGCAACGCTCCAGAATGAGGTCCAGTTCGCTGGGCATTTCCAGCACCATGATGACCTGAAGGCCCATCTTCTGCGCATGCAGGGCGAGGTCGATGAATTCCTCGTCCTTGTAACCGTTGCAGACGATGTAGGCCTGCGGATCCTGCATGTAAGCGAGGGCGGCGATCAGTTCCGGCTTGCTGCCGGCTTCGAGGCCGTAGTGATACTTCCGCCCGTAGCGCGTCACTTCCTCAATGACTTCCGCCTGTTGGTTCACCTTGATAGGATAAACGCCGCGGTAGACACCGCCGTAGTTCGCTTCGCGGATGGCCGTGGCAAAGTTCTCATTCAGTTCCTCAATACGCCAACGGAGAAGATCGCCAAAACGGATCAGCACGGGCAGTTGCATGCCGCGCTCACGCATGCCGCGCACGATATCCGGGATGCTCACCGGCTTGGTTTTGGTACCGTCTTTCAGATTAACAACGACCTCACCTTTGGCTGACACATCAAAATAGCCATTTCCCCAGTCGCGGATGCCGTATGTGGTAATGGAATTCTCGAGACTCCAGGGAGTTTTCTTGGTCATGATGGGTAAGGCAGCGAGCTTGCGCAATGGGCGAAAGCGAGGGGTGGAGTTTGAGCACAAGACGCCGGAAAGAAAAGCAAACTTTATGCGAAACACATCCCCCGTATTCATCGCGGCTCGGACTGAATCGCGCCCCTCCCGCCTTGTCATTCACTGACTTCTGCTCACATTCACCACACGCATGCCCGCTACCGCTCATCGCCTCTCCGTCTTTTCCGAGTCCGTTATCCGCGGAATGACGCGGCTCGCCAATCAGCATGGCGCCATTAATCTCTCTCAAGGTTTCCCGGATTTTGATCCGCCAGAGGAATTGCTCAGAGCTCTGGAGCGCGCCACGCGCGGGCCATTTCATCAGTATGCCGTGACTTGGGGAGCACCTCGGTTTCGGGAGGCGTTAGCGCGCAAGATCAATCGCTTCACCGGTCTGGACCTCGATCCAGATCAGCATCTAGTGGTCACCTGCGGCAGCACCGAGGCCATGATGGCCGCCATGATGACGGCCTGCAATCCGGGTGACAAAGTGATCGTCTTCTCTCCCTTTTACGAAAACTACGCTGCGGATGCCATCCTGTCGGGAGCAGAGCCAATCTACGTGCCTCTGCGACCCCCGCACTTTGGTTTCGATCCGGATGAACTGGCTCGTGCCTTTGCGCAAAAGCCGAAGGCCATCATTGTCTGCAATCCCTCCAATCCCACCGGCAAGGTTTTCACCCGGGAGGAGCTGCTCTTCATTCTCCGGCTCGCAGAGGAGTACGACGCTTTCGTCATCACGGACGAGCCGTACGAGCACATTGTTTACGAGCCGCATGTGCATACTTATTTTGCCACACTGCCGGGAGCTTTCGAACGCACCATCACCTGCAATTCTCTGTCAAAGACCTACTCGATCACGGGGTGGCGATTGGGCTACGTGCAGGCTGCTCCCCATATCATCGCGCAGGCACGGAAGGTTCATGACTTCCTCACGGTCGGCGCGGCCGCACCGCTGCAGGAAGCCGCCATTGCAGGATTGGAACTGCCGGACAACTATTATGAAGGTCTGCGCTCTTTGTATTCCCAAAAGCGTGATGTCTTCCTTGATTATCTCCGCCGCACCGGACTTCCCTTTACCGAACCGGAGGGGGCCTACTACGTCATGGTGGATATCTCCTCGTTGGGCTTCTCAGATGACACGACAGCTTCGGAATGGTTTGTAAAAGAAGTCGGCGTGGCGGGTGTGCCCGGATCGAGCTTTTTCCGGGAGCCTGTGAATCACCTGATTCGTTTTCACTTTGCGAAGCGCGAAGAAACCCTGAGGGCCGCTGGTGAGAAGCTGCTAAGATTGAGGGAGCTTCGCTGAGTCGACCGACTTGCACCGAGGGAGTTTATTATCTTCACCGAGTTATGATTCCACTCCCCATGGACGGCAAGAATCGCACGAACTCGGACGAAGACTCCGGCCTCTTCGCGCCGGAATCCATGATGTGGAAGATCAGCCGTGAACACATCATCCTGTTAGGTGGACCTTGCGCCGCCATCTTACAAGTGGCGCATCCAGCCATCGCCCGCGGCGTGGCCGAGCATAGCGATTTCCGCAAGAACGCCTTGGGTCGGCTCACCCGCACGCTGGAAGCTGTATATCAAATCTCGTTTGGGACCAAAGCGGAGGTGCAACAAATGGCTCGTCACATTGCCGCCATTCACGCGAAAGTGCGTGGCGAACTACCTGGTACCACCAGCGCGTCCGGCTACTACTCCGCCATGGATCCGGATCTCCAACTCTGGGTGCTGGCCACCTTGGTATTCAGCGCGGTGAGAATGTATGAGCACTTTCTGACTCCGCTAACTCTGCAGGAGAAGGAAGGGTACCTTGCAGACATGAGGGTTTGGGGAACTTATTTCGGCCTGCCTCTCCAACACGGTCCCCAGGATTGGGCCAGCTTTGCCGGCTATTACAATGGCATGATCTCGGGTCCCGTTTTAGGGAGTGATCCGATTTGCAGAGAGGTTGCCCAGCTCGTCGCCTGGCCTCAGCGTCCTCTCTGGTTCAAGCTGGCAGCCTGGCCTCTCCTGCCCCTCACCACCGAGGTCCTCCCCTCGCCTGTGCGGGAAAAACTTGGCTTTTCCTCGGTTCCGTGGACCCGCTTCCTCTGGAAGCTGCTGACCGTCATTCTACCGAAAATTTATTGTCACTTGCCTAAAAAGCTTCGTCATCCAACCCCCTATTTGCGAGCCTTGGAGCGGTCACACCTGACAAGTTAGTAAAGCTATAATTATTATTTGACAATTTTTACTGTATAGAGTAAAGATTCGGCCGGAATTCGACCAATGCACCTGATGTCAACGTCAGGGTAGATACAGCACGCTTCGCACGTTGTTTCGGAAAGGATGAAATCCCGGTGAGTCCACGACTTGCAGCATCCGTCTCCCCTTCACGCCCCTCCCCCCATGATCTTCAACCGCTACAGCGACGCAGATCTATCCACGTCCACCAAGCGCATAACCTTGGATGCCAACCTCTGGCAGTGGGTCGAAACCGAATCTGAACAATTCGGCATGCCTGTGAACGATTTCATCGCCACCCTCTTGGATTGGGCGCGAGACGAGAGTATTTTTAACGATCAAGACTTGGCCAAACCACGTCTCGATGCCGCCGCAGGGGAGCAGGAACCGCGAGGCAAATCAGCGAGACGGGCCATTTTACATCCTTCGTGACAGATGGCGGGCGGGCAAAAATAGCTACTACTCCCCCTTACTTCCAGTGTAACGCTGTGCCGGCAGGCAGCAGTTTCACGGCGCGGGCAATGTCCCAATTTGCGAGCCGAATCCCTCCAATACCCTCCTGGGTTCTCATGCGGCCGGGAATGCTCGTGCCATGCAATCCGTAGGGCAGCGGTTCCGTGCTTTTCGCCTTCGCCAGATTGATCCAGATGATGCCCACAGGATTATTGGGCCCGGCAGCCAGGAATTCCTCCGAAGCGAGCACCGCCCGTGCGGCAGACCCGGAAGCAGAACTGCTGTCACTCACTCCCGGATTCAAGCCGTCCGGAGCCGTGGGCGCTCCAGTCGGCATGGCGCTTTTCCCATCCCGCGATTCCCGCAAGGTGGCGAGCTTCGGCTTGGCGATTGCCTCCAGAATGGTCCAGGAACCACGCCCGCGTAGATCAGGCCTGGCCAACCCCAACGGCATGACGGCTACGAGTTTTCCGCCCCGTGAAATCTCCAGGCGCGAGATTTCCACGATGGCGGCAGTCACGGGATTCTGCGCATCCGCTGCCGGCTGCAAAGAGCCCTCCACGGTCTTTTCGACTTCAAAAGGGATCACGTTAGGCACCACGAACTCAGTCCCCGCTGTAGGTGTCCCCCGGATTTTACGATTGATCTGACGCAGGAATGTTTCATCCGCATGGAATCGCTCCGCCACAAATTCCCAAGGTGAACGATAGACCAGCAGAGGTGACGCCACCAATTCCGGATAAGTGGGCGGCGCAGCGTCTTTAGCACTGCTGCGTTTGCCGCTTTTCCCAGGTTCGTTCCGCAGGATGAAACGGAAATCTTCCGGCTTCAGTGTGTATTTGATCAGCGGCTCACCGACTGTTTTCCGGGCCTTCTCCAGGAACTGATCCATGTTCGTCGCATCTTCATGTACACCACGGTAGAGCTGCGAGAAGGTGCTGAAGACAGCCCCCGGATTCCCATCAATGGGTCCGGTGGCAAAACCCTCGCGATCCAGGAACACCTGCTGCAGCAGATTGTGCATCATGGAAATCATCGATGGGTCGCCCACTGGGGCTGGCGGCGCGGGCTTGGGCTTATCCTTCGCTTTTTTCTCCGGCTTCGGTTCTGGTTCTGGTGGTGGAGGAGGAGGCGCGATGGTCTTCATTTCCTCCAAGGTTGGAATCTTCATGACCTGGCCGATTCTGATCGTGTCCTTCTCCAGGTTGTTAAATGTTTTTAATTGTTGGACACTCATGCCAAATTTCTTGGCGATGAGGATGAGCGCATCACCCTTCTTCACCTCATACTCGGTCGGGCGAGGCGCTGGCGCAGCCGGAGTTGCGGGTGTCACGGAAGTCGAAGCAGGCATGCCCGGTATCGTGCTTGACTGCGCCGGAGCAATCACTTCTGGTGGTGGCGCGGCATCCTCCGGTATCGGCAATCCCCACCGCGTTTCATCAGACGGAAGTACGCGCCATTTCCAATCGACAGCAGTTTCCAAGCCCGGCTCGATCCTCGCGGGCGTAGTTGGCGCCTTGCTCTGGGATCTCGCCTCGCCAGTCAGTCCACCGCTCAAACCGATGACGACCGCACTGACCTTCAAAAATGTCTTACCACCACACATCACGTCAGGTACTTAACATCAATGCTAAAGATCGGCTAACCAATTCTGCGGCACACCACCGCCACTCACGGAATGAAACATAAACGCCTGTGGCCTCGGCTTGTTCGCAGGATTTTCCCGATTCGTCCAATATAGTCTACGCACGGAAGTCATGCGGTGTGGCAGCATTGCGTGCTGTCTGGAATTGTGATGACCGGCTGATTGCACCCGTGATAGAGTTTTGCCATGAAAATGAAGAACCTCCCCGTCTCCATCGTTCTGGGATTGCTGTTTTGTTTTTCCCTCGGTGACTTGCATGCCAAGCCCAAGGAGCCTGGCAGGAAGAAGAAAGAGAAGGCGGAGAAGACCGAGGTTCAGGGTGCGACCGTGGCGAAGTATCTCATCACCACGGCAGACGATTTCATCGTGGAGGTGTATCACAATGGGAAGCAAGTCCCCACCGCCCAACGTGAACTCCTAAACGAGATTTTCGGCGCTACGGTAGAGAAGATCAATATCGAGGTGCGGAGCGGGGACTGGCTCGTCTTTCATGTGGTGAACAATCAGATCCGCTGGGGCGGCGTACGATATTTCGCGGTCGCCGGGTGTTTGGATCAGAATGAATTCGGCTTTGTGTCCGATCCGGAATCATCCCTCTGGAGTGCCTGCGATGATCCGCGCAAGGTGGCTCAATTCATTGGCAAACGGGACGCTGGCGCCCAAAACCGCGCTGGCGCCATCGAGAATGTGTGGGCTGAAGGCGACGCTCATATGAAGTCGGCTGCCGGAGAAGGTTTCAACGGCAAAGCGCTCTGGGGAAAACAGCGCTCTACCTGGATCAAGGTGCTAATCCCGCATGAAGAGAAGCGACGCCCAGAGATCGCGACATCACCGATCACAGAAATTGCCTCACCAGCGCCGCCTCGCCAGGAACCGTTGCCAAGCTGTGCGCCCGCACCGGCACTACCGACGCTCCCGACATTGATAGCGCAGGGAGAAATAGCCCAGGTCTTTCGTACTCCCGAGCCCTTCAACGGCATTGAAGCTATGCAAGTGCGTGAACTCTACGAACTAAATTACAACCCACCTCCACTCGACATCTCGCCTCCATCACAGCTCCAACAACCCATGGCGATCAAACGCCATCCCATCCAGGTCCTCTCAGCGATCTATGGAACCGGAGGCAAGGACGCGGACGTGACGGGAAAGGTACGCGAGTATGTGGAAACCAAGCCGCGCATGTTCAGCGTCAGTCCGCCCGACCTTGGGGCTGATCCGAATCCGTATTGGAACAAGGGGCTGCACATCGTCTTCATGAAAGACGGCGTGCGCCGCGAGCAGCATCGCGGCGAAAACGAACATGTCTTACCGGAGAGCTTCTACGGCCCGCAGGATGCAAACGAACTTCAAACCTGGCTCATCGGCACCCGCTGGATCGGATCGCAGCCAGATATCCAGTTTCACAAAGACAAGACCTTCACCTCACCGGGCCTGACCACTGCCGGCCAATGGGAGGCCACGGGGGCCAATACCCTGCGACTCATCTGGAACATCAACAATACCAAAGACTTCGTCTTCGACTACACCTGGGGCAGCTTCTCTGAAGTGGGCAATGCCGGGCATGTGTACCACATCAAACACTGATGCCGTGGTGGCGGGCGTCCCTCACGCCTTCAATGGTGGGAGACATCCAAGCCGCTCGTGGTTCGAAGCGCCTATTGCGTTCGGGTGCCGGAGGCCCCTGACCACGTATTCCCTCTTCCAGTCCGAATTGCAAATACCTGCCAAAACCAGCCAACCATCGAAGTGCGATATGTCTTCACACACATTCACTTACGAACATGAGATGGAAAGCTTTAGCCACTGATTTTGACGGAACCATCGCTGTTGATGGTTTTGTTACTGAGAAAACCCTGCAATCTCTTTCCGCTGCCAAGCAGGCCGGGCTAAAACTTATCCTCGTGACGGGCCGGGAGCTCACGGACTTTATCAAAACCGGATTCGACCTTTCCATCTTCGATCTCGTGGTCGTGGAGAATGGCGCTACGCTGTACGATCCCAGCACCAATGAAGAAACTTTGCTGGCGCCGGCACCGGATGAGCTGTTCCTCGCAGCCCTGCGTGACAAGGGTGTCCCGCTGTCCATAGGCCGCACCATTGTGGCCACCGTGCAACCACACGAAATCCAGGTATTCGAAACCATCCGCGACATGCAGTTGGAAATGGGAGTCATCTTTAACAAAGGCGCGGTCATGATCCTTCCGCCCAACATCAACAAAGCCACCGGCCTCCAGGCTGCTCTAACAAAGTATGGCATCGATCCCAAGGACGTGATCGCCGTGGGCGATGGTGAAAATGATCACGCCTTTTTTGACTATTGCGGCTTCCCAGTTGCCGTTGCCAATGCCGTGCCTGCTCTCAAAGAGAAGGCCAAGTACGTGACCGAAGCTACGGCAGGGTCCGGCATGGAAGAGCTCATCGCGGCCCTGCTGCAAGGCACCTGGGAGGAAGATGTATCATGAAAGTACTAATGGTGGATGTTGGCGGAACGAACGTGAAACTCATGGCCTCCGGGCATGAAGGCCGATTGAAAATTCCTTCAGGATCGGAGTTTAAGCCTGCCCAGATGGTGAAAGAGATCTTCAAAGAACTCGAAGAAAACGAATGGACATTCGACGCCGTCAGCCTTGGGTTGCCCTGCCTGGTTACTGATGGCACTCCGACTCGTGAACCTCTCGCTCTCGGTGGTGGCTGGCTGCGTTACGACTATGAGAAGGCCTTTGGAAAGCCCGTTAAGATCATCAACGACGCCTGCATGCAGGCCTTGGGCAGCTACGATGAAGGACGCATGCTCTTCGTTGGATTTGGCACCGGCACAGGCTCCGCTCTCATTGTCGATGACGTGCTTATCCCCATGGAGATCGGCGGTCTTTTGCTCTCAGATGGTAAAACGTTCATGGGTCGTCTCAGCGACGAAGCGCGCAAAAAGGGGGATGAAGAAGACTGGCAGGAAGGCGTGCACGAGGCCATCGAACTCCTCCGGGATGTCTTCAATCCAGACGACATTGTCCTGGGCGGAGGGAACTCCAAAAAGATCGATCCCCTTCCCAAAGGTTGCCGTCAAAAAGACAATCAGCTCGCTTTCAAAGGAGCTGTCCGCCTCTGGCCCGGCGCAGATATGCTCGCTGAACCTTACGGCACCTCATGGCGGATCAAGAAGAGCAAAGAAAAAGCCGCTGCGTCTTCGCCCAAGAAGTAATCAGCTTGCACTCGTGATCTCCGCGGGGTCAGCCATTACACCTAGTTGTCCATCAGGGCAGCAGTTGGCCTGCAGGCATTCGAGGTTCCAAAGCGCAAAACCACCGCCGTCCGCGATTAGCCTGCATGAAGGCAATCGTGGCGGAAAAACCGGCCTTGAAGGTGGCGGACGATGACCAGAGGAGTAACGGCTATCACGTCGATCTGAAGATCAATGGGGAAGCCGTCTCGGCAGACATCGATCCCTCCATGACTTTGCTGGATTTCCTGCGGGAGCAGGCACATCTCACCGGCACCAAGAAGGGCTGCGATCATGGACAGTGCGGCGCGTGCACGGTTCTGGTCAATGGAAAACGAATCAACTCTTGTCTGACCTTGGCCCTCATGCAAAACGGTCAGGAGATCACCACCGTTGAAGGCCTCGCGAACGGGGAAGAACTTCATCCCTTGCAGGAGGCATTCATCAAGTGCGATGCGTTTCAGTGCGGCTATTGCACACCTGGGCAACTCTGTTCCGCAGTCGGCCTCCTGAATGAAGGCCATGCTTCGACGCGGGATGAGATTCGTGAACTCATGAGCGGCAATCTATGCCGTTGCGGCGCTTATCCTCATATCACTGACGCGATTGAAGAAGTGCTCCAATTCGAAGAAGCACAACATTCGAAGCTCCAACCGAAACTTCACACTTACGTCAAATGAACCCTTTCTCCTTTGCCGTTGCCGAGAGCCCTGAAGTTGCCGTGGCTGAAATGGAGCATGGCACCGAAACCCGCCTCATCGCTGGCGGCACCAATTTGTTGGACTTGATGAAGGAAGCTGTCGTTTCGCCTCAGCGCCTTGTGGATATCAACCACCTTGGACTGCAGGATCTCGAGGTTCGTGCCGATGGGACGGTGCAGCTGGGGGCCGTGATGACCAACGCAGAGACCGCTTATCACAAAGTCATACAGGAAAGATATCCCGTGCTTTCAAAGGCCATCCTGGCGGGAGCTTCTCCGCAACTCAGGAACATGGCTACCAATGGAGGCAACCTGCTTCAGCGCACGCGCTGTTATTATTTCTACGATGTCGGCACGCCTTGCAACAAACGCCAGCCAGGCAGCGGATGTCCTGCCATGGCCGGGATCAACCGCATCCATGCCATCCTCGGCGCCAGTGATCAGTGCATCGCAGTGCATCCCAGCGACTTCTGTGTCGCTCTCGCCGCGCTGGATGCCACCATTCACGTGCAGAGCCCGAGAGGCCGTCGCACCATCCCCATCTCTGAGTTCCACCGGCTGCCCGGCGACCATCCAGAACGCGACACCCATCTGGAAAAGGACGAGATGATCACGGCCATCGAACTGCCCAAGCAAGGGTTCCCGCAACACTACGCCTACTTCAAGATCCGGGATCGTCAGTCCTATGCCTTCGCGCTGGTGTCGGCAGCGGTTGGTCTCACTCTAGAAGATGGCCGCATTACCGAAGCTCGCATCGCCTTGGGTGGGGTTGCCTCGAAACCATGGCGACGTCCCGAAGCGGAAGAACTCCTCATCGGCAAAGAGCCCGGCGAGAATGTCTATCTGGCCGCAGCGGATGCGCTCCTCGCCGGAGCGAAGGGACATGGCCACAACGACTTCAAAATACCCCTCGCACGGCGTGTCATCGTCCGGGCTCTGACTGAGGCGGCAACCATGTAACTCCTGGACGCTATGATCGCATTCACAAAAGGATTTGAAGGCGCTACCCGCCACGTAGGCCAGCCTATCCGCCGTGTTGATGGCCGGGCCAAGGTCACCGGCTCCGCGAAGTATGCGGCGGAGTTCTCCGAAGCAGGGCTCAACTATGGTGTCGTAGTTTCCAGCACCATCGCCCGAGGCCGCATCACCAAGATGGACACAAGCGCGGCACTCGCAGTGCCCGGTGTGATCCAGGTCTTCACACACGAGAACCGTCCGAACCTGGCCTGGTTTGATCGCAGCTACAAAGACATGGACTCCCCATGGGGATCGCCGCACCGGCCGCTCCATGACGATGAGATTCACTACAGCGGCCAACCCATAGCGCTGGTCGTAGCAGATACTTTCGAGAAGGCCCGGTATGCCTCACGGTTGCTTTCCATCGAATACGAGGAATCGCCGCATCAGACGAATTTTGAAGGCAGTCGAGTCGAAGCCAAAGAGCCCAAGTCTTGGGGAGGTGGCCGCAAGAAACCACCTTCACCAAAGGGCGATGCCGCCGAAACACTGCTACAGTCGGTTTTGCAGATTGATGCCGAATACGCCGCGCCCGCCGAGTATCACAATCCCATGGAAATGCACGGCTCCACCGTCCTCTATGAGAAAAAGGGTGGAAAGCTGACGGTCTACGACAAAACCCAGGGCGTGCAAAACATTCAAGCCTACCTGAGCAAGGTGTTTGGCCTGTCCAAAAAGAAAGTGCAGGTCGTGAGTCCTTTTGTGGGCGGAGCCTTCGGCTCTGGTCTACGGCCCGCCTACTGTGTTTTCCTCGCGGTGATGGCGGCTTTGGAATTGAAACAATCGGTCAGGGTGACGTTGACCAGACAGCAGATGTTCACTTTCGGCCATCGTCCTCAGACCAGCCAAAGAGTGGCCCTGGGTGCCGACGCAGACGGGAATCTACAGTCGCTCATCCATGAGGCCTTCGCAGAGACATCTCAGTTTGAAGACTATGTTGAAACAGTGGTCAACTGGTCCGGTCTTCTCTACCCCAGCGAGACGCATCATTTTGATCATCGTCTCGTTCATCTGGATGTGCCGACGCCTCTGGACATGCGGGCGCCTGGCGCCTCATGGGGCCTTTATGCAGCCGAGTGTGCGATGGATGAACTCGCGGTCAAAGCTGGCATTGATCCGGTAGAGTTGCGGCTCCTGAACTACGCCGACAAAGACTACCTCGACGACAAGCCCTTTGGCAGCAAGGAACTGCGCGCCTGCTATGCGCAGGCTGCCAGTCGCTTTGGTTGGGAGAAAAGATCGCAAGAACCTCGCTCCATGAAGGATGGCCACACGCTCATCGGGTGGGGCATGGCCACCGGCGCATGGGATGCCATGCAGATCTTTGCCACCGCGCATGCGGAACTCACGGCAGACGGCAGGCTTACAGTTTCCTCCGCCACCTCTGATATCGGCACCGGCACCTACACAATCATGACGCAAATCGCTGCCGAGGCGATGGGCATGGATCTCGAAGACGTGACATTCAAGCTCGGAGATTCCTCCATGGCTGCCGCACCCTTGCAGGGTGGTTCATGGACCGCTGTGACGGTGGGGAGTGCGGTGAAGTCTGCATGTGACGCATTATTTAAGAAGCTCTTCAAGCTCGCTCTCAAGATGGACAACAGCGCGCTGGAAGGCGCCAAGCTCGATGACATCGAAGCCGTTAACGCGGGCCTGCAAGTTAAGTCATCTCCCGAAAGGCATGTGTCCTTTGCCGATATCCTTCGGCATGCCGAAGCTCCAAAACTGGAAGCGAAGGCGACTGCCCTCCCGTCGCCCAAGCGCATGAAGTACGCGCACTATGCGCATTCAGCAGTATTCGCTGAAGTGAGGGTGGATGAGGACTTCGGCACGGTGCAAGTCAGCCGCATCGTCACAGCAGTTGCTGCTGGGAAAGTGCTGAATCCCAAGACGGCCCGCAGTCAGATTCTCGGCGGCATTGTCTGGGGCATTGGCATGGCGCTCCATGAGGAAACATTGACTGATCATCACCTCGGCAGGGTCATGAATCATAGCCTGGCTGAGTATCACATTCCCGTGAATGCGGATATCGATGATATCGACATCATCTTTGTCGAAGAGAACGACCCCCACGTGAATGCCCTGGGTGCGAAAGGCATGGGTGAAATCGGCATCGTCGGCGTTGCCGCGGCCATTAGCAATGCCGTCTATCATGCCACCGGGAAACGCATCCGCAGCCTGCCGATCACCTTGGATAAAGTCATCACTGCATGAAGGCTCTGGGACTCATCCTCGACCGTGCCACCAAGGACCGGAGTTCCCCATGGGCACTGGCCACGCTCGTGCGCACAGAGGGTTCGACTTATCGCAAACCCGGCGCCCGCATACTCATCGCACCTGATGGGAACACCGTGGGCGTGTTGAGTGGCGGCTGCCTTGAGGAGTTGATCGCAAAAGACGGTCTCGATGTAATGGCAGATGGCTCTCCGCGCACGCGCATCATCGATACTCAGCAATACTTCGGCTGTGAAGGCGTCCTGGAGATCTTTGTAGAGTTTATTCCACCTGCGGGCACCAATGGCAACTTGCTCACTCATCTGGCAGAAGACATAGCCTGTAGAAGAACGCCTTTTATCAGAACACGGTTCCGTGGTGAGCATCTTGGCTCAACTTTGGAAACCTCCCCGGCTCTGTGCGGAGACCCCGACAGCTTCATCCAACAAGTCCCCTTGCCCATTCGCCTGCTTGCCTTCGGTGCAGGCCCGGAGATGGAACCGCTCTCCGCCATGGCCAACACCATGGGCTGGACGCTCCAGGTATTCGATCATCCACACGTCTGCCCTTCCGATCTCGTGGGGGATCACCTCACTGCCGCCCTCATCATGAACCACCACTTTGGCAGGGATGCCGAAGCCATCATGCAGATGCTTCCGCTCCACCTCCCGTATGTGGGCATCCTCGGACCACGCCGCCGCACTAACAAACTGCTGCATCATCTCCAGGCGGCTCCGCACTTAGACCTATCCGCCTTGGACGCCATCCGTTCACCGGCGGGTCTCGATATCGGGAGCGAGTCGCCGGAGGAGATTGTCCTCGCCATCGTTTCAGAAATCCTCGCCGTGCTTTCGGGACATCAGGCTGGGTTCCTCTGCGAACAAAACAGCGGCACACCAGCATCCGCATTCCCCGGCCTGCAGGCAGCCTGATCCATGAAGGATGTCGGCATTCTCCTTCTGGCGGCAGGTGGATCCAGCCGAATGGGAAGCCCCAAGCAACTTCTCCCTTGGCGTGGGAGCACCTTACTCCGCCACATGGCCGAAGTAGCCTGCTTACTAAACACCGGCCCGGTGCTGGTCGTGCTGGGTCATGCCGCTCAGGAATGCCGCGCCGTTATCGAAGACCTGCCGCTCCAGATCACGGCAAATAGCGAGTGGGAGCAGGGCATGGGAACCTCCATCGCCGTCGGCACGAAGGCTCTCCTGCAGACTTCACCGGATCTCACCGCCATCATGGTCATGCTCTGCGATCAGGTCGCCGTGGACAGGAAAGTCCTCCTGAGACTGCTGCAAGCTCACGCCGACACTACGGCCGATGTAGTCATGTCTCAATATGCCGAGGCTCACGGACCACCCGCTTTGTTCGCCCGGTCGATGTTCAAAAAGCTCATTCAACTCAAAGGACAACAAGGAGCAAAGAAGCTCTGGGAAGAAACAAAACGCCGCACTTCGATAGCCTTTCCGGAAGGCATCCAAGACATCGATACCACAGACGATTACATCCGATGTCGAAACCTCAGCTAACGCCTCAGGCGTGATCGCACTCGGCGACTACGCACCTGGAAAATGAGTCAGTGAGAGTGAATCCCACTAACACTCAACAAACGAATTCGATTATAGTGCCAGCACTTATTCGGTGCAGTGGCACCTGGCACGCACTCTCCCTCATGAAGGCAAATCCCCCCTGCCAATATCCTGCCTCACGTGCGCGTGGGGCTCTGCTGTTCTCGCTGTCGACGTCTCTGGCCCTGCTCCTCGCCTTTAGCTTGCCATTGCCGCTGCTGGCATGGAATCCCGGCACGAGCAGTCCCACCGCTGTGCAGGGTTTTGTCGTCGATCCCGCCAGCCGCATGGACGTGCTCTCGTTCTACCACTGCATCCACACTGCGTCCGAAAACTACCCGGCCACAATGGCCTGGACGGGTAACGTCGCCACCGGCGTGCCTGGAACGACCAGCGCGACTTTCAAAGACGACGTGCAACGGCGCATCAATTTCTTCCGTGCGCTCGCTGAGCTCCCGGCAGACATCACCTTTGACGCCACGAAGAGCACCAAGGACCAGCAGGCGGCGCTGATGTTCTCCGCCAACAATTCCATCAGCCATACGCCGCCCGCCAACTGGACTTGGTATACGGCGGACGGCGCGCAAGCGGCGGGCAGTTCGAACATCGCGATCGGCACCTACGGCCCGGGCTCGGTCAATGCTTACATCACCGACGACGGCAGCAACAACATCGTCGTCGGCCATCGCCGTTGGCTCCTCTATTCGCGCGCCAGCATCATGGGCACAGGCGATATCCCGCCCAATGGCTCCTACAACTCCACCAATGCCATCTGGGTCATCGGTGACTTCAAGGCCGCTCCCACGCCGCAGTTCGTGGCCTGGCCCAACAAGGGCTTCGTCCCACTTCCGCTGGTGCCTGCGCGCTGGTCGCTTTCCTATCCAGGGGCAAACTTCGGGGCGGCGACCGTGACCATGACCATCGGCGGCAACGCAGCTGCCACGACAGTCATTTCCCGCACGGACAACGGTTACGGCGACAACACGATCGTGTGGACGCCTACTGGCCTGCCAGCCACGATCGCCGCAGACGTGGTTTGCAACGTCACAGTTGCCAACATCAGCGGCGCCGGTGTCCCGACCAGCGTCAGCTACGCGGTCACGCTCTTCGATCCCAATGTGCTCGGTAGCACAGTAGCGATCACCGGCTCGGCCACGCCACCGACGAGCGGCGCGGTTTACACGTTCAACCCCATCTCCCAGGCGGATGCCTACCAGTTGCGCGTCTCGGCGGGCAGCACTGCCGCGTGGATCGAGGGCGCGGAAGACTCGCCCACGCCGCAGATCACGCAAAACACCACCGGCTCCTACACACTGCGGCAGACGGCTCTGAAACGCACGGGCACCAAAGCGTTCCAACTCGCGTTTCCGGACTTCACCGACCAGAGCTTCGAGGTCACCCGCGAGATCCTTCCCACGGCCTCCAGCCAGCTTCAGTGGTACGATCGCGGACGCTTCGCTTCGACCACCACCACCCTCCAGGCGGAGGTTTCCGCCGACAATGGCGCAACGTGGACGAGCATCTTCAGCCGCCCCGGCGTGGGCCTCAGCAGCGCACTATTTGATGCGAACTGGGTCAGCCGTTCCGTCAGCCTCGCGGCCTATGCAGGGCAGCTCGTAAAGGTGCGCTTCGCCCTGCGGCAGAACGGCGGGTCCATCACCATCGGCACCACTTCCAACTACGGCTTCTTCATCGATGACATCACGACGACGAATGCGACGGAACTGGTGAACACGACCACGACCACGCTCGCCAGCAGCGCCTCGAGTTTCACGCTGAATGCCGCGACGGCGGGCGCCTCGCTCGTCACCGGAGCCACCTACTACCTGCGCGTCAGGCCTCAAGTGGGGCTGAAGTGGTTCGGTGATGGCCCGCTGAAAACGGTGGTGGCACAGGCTCCCAGCGGCTACTCGGGCTGGGTGAGCACGCAATACCCGGCGGTGACGGGAGGTGTCAATGGCGACCACGACCTCGACGGCATCAAGAACGGCGCCGAGTACGCCATGGGCCTGAACCCAACCGTGGTGAATGCATCCTCCGTCCTGCCCCAGCCGACCAACTCCGCTTCGGCCATGACCCTGACTTATACGGCCCCATCAGGACTGACCGGCGTGACCTACGGCGCGCAGTCATCCACGGACATGGTGAACTGGACCGACCTCACCGACACCGGCACCGGGAATACCCACACCTTTACCGTCAGCACAGTGGGAGAAAGCCGGATGTTCATCCGGCATCGCATCATTGTTACGCCATGATCGCGCGAATCCCACTCCTCATCCTGACCGGCATGGCGGTGCTGCTCTGTAGCTCTTGTTCGCGCGATGCTGAACAAGCCAATGCAACGAATGCGAACGACAAACCCACTACAACGACCCACGCCACCAGTCCCCCACCCCCGGATTCACTTCAGCTCGGCGAACCACCACGCCTCCCGCAGCCGGAAGCGGCTCCAGTCCCCGACTCTACGATAACAAAAACGGCAGAGCTCACCGCGCCTCCACCCGTGCAAGCACCCCAGCTAGGCGAGCCGCCACGGCTGCCGCAGTGAGAATTTCGAATGGCCTGCCTCGCAGGATTTGATCACTTTTCCACTCGGGTGCCCCAGACTTCGTTCCCTTCGTGGTTTTTGCCTTTCAAGCGATTGCCATTTTCGACGAGGTGGAGCGTGTCCACGTAGTCCGTCCCCCAGGTGACGATGTATTTGGGCGGGGTGGTGCCTTCGACGTGTTTCCAGGTGCAGCCCTTTTCGCCCACCACACGTCCGTTAGGACCAAACTGGTGGACGGCGCCGCTGATCCACTTCCATTTTCCACAAATGGGGTCCTTATCTTTATTCTTTTCCTTATCCGCGCTGAAGCCGGTCGTAACCAATGAGAAGGCTGCCAGCAGTAGGAAGGCGTTTCGGAGTGGTCTGAGAATGGTGTGTGTCATGATGATGCTCGGTAGGCGTTGGTGTAGTTGTGTGTTGCAGGCTTGATCTGAACATGTGCGGAACGGCCGGAATCACTAACTAGTTGCAAAAAAATATTTGGTTTGAGCTTTCCCGGGACCGCCATGGATGAGTCCACACCCCCACCCGTGGAAGCCCCCCGCCCCGGCTGCCGAAGTGAGAGGCAGGCACCACATCAGCACGAGTCTTTGCAGCTATGGATTTTCAGGCTAAACTCTCGGCATGAGCGCCCGTGAATTGCTGCTAGAACGAGTGAACCATCTCGACGAAGAGACGGCGCGCGACGTTCCGGGCTGGCTGGACGCGCACCGTGCCCCAGTTTCCCCGCAGCCCGCTGCGGCTTCTGCCTCCGCCACTGAGATGATCGGCTTCGCCCGCCGCTACCGTGCGGAACCACGCCGCACGGCGGACTGGATGGCAGGACTGCGCGCGGGAGAAAGCGAGTGATGGCCTCAATGAGCGACCAATATCCAGAGACAATAACCATTGAGATAGACCGAGACCGGCTCAGGAACTACCTCCGCGCTAAGGGGTTATTTTCTTGGGCGCTCGTTCTTTCGCTATTTGGCGGTTTGTTCGGCCTCTCCGGTGTCGCAAACGCTCTTGACCACGGACTATCTTCCCGTGCAGAAGGAGCGCTGATCCTTTTCAAAAGCGTTGGCACGGGTGTTGGCATTTCGCTACTCGTTGCCCTTTTCTGCTACTTGATCTTTACCCACCGCATCGCCACCCGGCAGGCCCGTACCCTGCAGGTTTCCGTTGAAGGAGCATTCTTGCGCGTCCGCCAGCACACCGCCGTATTATCTGACCGCAAGCTTCACTTTCGTTCCATCGTGGATTACGCAACCACCCAGGATTTCCTGATGCGTCAGTTTGGTATTTACGCGCTCCAAATGTCGACGACGGCCGGAGGGCAGAACACAAATCTCGTCATCCACGGAATAAAAGATTGTCTGAGAGTTCGCGATGATCTTGCCGACATTGACCGTCTTCGCGAAACCCAAGACCGCTAGCAAATAAACAACAAACGTCTCCTTGGCCGCTTCAAAAATAAACCCGCGCCATTTGCCGCCAGTAGCGGAAGCGATGCGCACGGCCCCACCACATGTGCAATGAGTGCCACACGCCTTTGTCCCACAGCGCCTGACTCAAGGCGCGGGTGTTATCGATGAAGGGATCGTCCTCACCCACCACCAGCGTGATGTCCAGCCGGCGGATGCTCGCGAGCAAGGTTTCGTCCCCGATGCCGGGTAGAAAATGTAGCGGTGTGTGGAAATAGATTCGCTCCTCATAGTGACCACTGAAGAGATCACCGAAATCCGACGGCGCGCTTGTCAGATCGTAGCGCCCGCTAAAGGCAATGACCCGCCCGAAGAGATGCGGATGACGCAATGCAATGTTCACCGCGTGAAACGCTCCCAGGCTGACCCCGTGCGAAATCAGAAACGGGTTCGCATTCAGGCTCGCGCTAAACGGCAGCACTTCGCAGAGGATGTATTCCTCGTATTGGCCGTGATACCAGATGCGCTCGGACGGGTGTTTCCAATCGCAATACAACGAGTCGCCGTCCACGCTGTCCACGCAGATGAGTTGCAGCCAGCCGCGTTCCAGCGGTTCACGCAGGGCGTCGACCATGCCCTTGTCCTCGAAGTCGAAGAAGCGCCCCATGCGAGGCGGGAACGCCAGTACCCGCGCGCCAGCATGACCGTGCACGAGCAGTTCCATGTCACGGCCAAGACGGGGACTGTGCCAGCGGTGATATTCACGATGCATCGGGGTGTCTGTCGGTGGAGGGCAGTGGGTTGACCCACACCGACCACTGACAAGACGGGGTCGTCAACCGCGAGCCGGTGACGCTTTAGAAACATGCGGGACGGCCATCCTGGATATCAGATTGAGACTCACCGCGAAGACGCGAAGAATGAGAAGGCTAAAAAAGAGTGTCGCCAGGTTTTCTGATCACCTCTTGGGTGGTTGACGCATATCATCCCCTTCGTCATCTATTTACTCAATCCTCAACCCTTTTATTTCTTCGCGCCTTCGCGCCTTCGCGGTTCAATTTCCCAATTGGGCTAACACGCTAGTGCCGCATACCCAACAGCCCCGACTCCAGCAGCAGACGCCTCCACAAGGCGTAGCCCCTGGAGTTGAGGTGCAGTTGATCCGGATCATAGAGCGACCAGTCCGGTGAGCCATCCGCCAGCACCATCGCGGGGGCGAAATCCAGGAACCAGGTCTCGGGATGCGCCGCCCGTTCGGATTCGATCAAGCTCGCAATGAGAGCATTGGTCCGCCGGATGGCCTGCACGTTGTGCCAACGCGCCGGACTGGGCTTGATGGAGATAAAGACCACCGGGATTTCACCGCAATGCTTGCGGATGCGCCGCAGAAGCTCCGCATACCGGTTCCGCACCTCCTCCGGCGGCGTGCCCTGGTCGAGGTCGTTGTCCCCGGCGTAGAAGATGATCCGCGCAGGCGCATAAGGCTTCACCAGCGTGTAGAAATGGTAAACGCAATCCCACAGCGTCGAGCCACCGAAGCCGCGATTGATAACAGGCAGACCGGGGAAATCCACAGCCAGGCTCTGCCATAGCCGCATCGACGAACTCCCATAGAACAGGATCGGCTGTACCGGCGGCGGCGTGGCTCGATCGGCGATGGCGAAAGCCCGCAGCTCATCCGCAAACGGCCCGTCGAAACGGGGAATGGATAGGCTGGCTTTCGGGTCGGCAGAAGTCATGGCGTTGGCTCGTCAGAGCGCGACGATGGCACAGAAAGGCTGGCTACGCGGCAGGAAAGTTTAAAACGCTGTGGCTTTCGTTCTGGAGGATCGATGGAGGGAATGGTTCACTCCGCCTCTGGATCTCCAGCGAGACGATGCCTAAGGAATGGCGAAAACCGCTATGATAACCTAACGGATGAGCCGTCGACGCAGCCAATCATGCTCTGCCGACCGAACGTTTCTGACAGTCCTTTCGAGTACCAGTCTAATTGCTGAAGTAACCGAGTCGGCTTAATGGTCAAACCTCCCCCTCCCCCTATGTTTGCAAAACTCAAAGACGCAGCCTCATCTGCGGCAGCCAAGTCCTTCCTTCAATCCAAACTCGGCGCCGCAGGAGACATTCAGGAGCTCACCATCGACAGCCGTGCGAAAAAGGTCTCGCTGACCGTTCTCCTCGCGGGCGAATCAAGCCCTGTCTCCGTGGAAGTAGGCGGTTACACGATCCATCAGGAATCAGAGGGAGCTTTTATCGAAATACAAAGCGTGCAGAGTTCCCGGCGTTGGGTAGAGATGCTGTGTTCTGCCCACCTCTATCAAAGAAAAATCGAGATCCCCAGAATGGTCGCGACGCTGCTATAAATGATGCGGCTCAATTCACAGTTTAGACTGATTCTCGAAAAGAATGTCAGATTGAAACTTGGGGCGGGAGGATATCAGTGGCAAGGAAAGGGCGAAATCCGCTATGTTGACATAACGGATGAGCCGTTGACGCCGCCAATCATGCCCTCCCGTTCCAACGTTTCTGACAGTCTTTTCGAGAACCAGTCTAGCAGCCCGTAAGCCGTACTCGCGCCCGCTGAAACAAATTAGAGCAAACTAAGCAGAGGCCACGCAACGACTTCCAGCACCGAACGCCAGAGAACGTCCTGGCAAGTATTACGCTTCCGGCCAGTGTGTGGACTGTGACCTGTGCCGCGAGCTCGTGGAGCGTGGATCATGCCACAGGAAACACGCCAACGCCGCGAGAAAGTTCCGTACTGGGCGGCTTACTTTTTGGTGTGCGGTAGGACTTGCACCAGCATGAGTGCTTTCCCCCGTGATGCCGATCAAAGACCGCGCCCACCGCTACATCGACCGCATGCCGCCCGCCATTGCCGGGAGCGGCGGGCACGGCGCGACCTTCCACGTGGCGGTCACATTGATTAAAGGCTTTGCCCTGGATGAATGCACTGCGCTGGAGCTCCTCACCGCCTGGAACGAGACTCACTGCCAGCCGCGCTGGAGCGAGCGGGATCTGCGCCATAAGCTGCGCTCCGCCGCGCAGGCGTCCAGCACCCGTGCCATGGGTTATCTGCTGGATGAAAAGCCGTTTTCAGTCGGTCATTTCTACGGCTATGGTTGTGGTGGCAACACTTCATCGACGAATGCTGTCACGGACAGCTATACAGACACGGACTCCTGGAAGGCGAGACAGCGTGCCGCGTGGCCCAAGATCGTCCCGCTGACACAGGCGGACATTCAGGCCGTCAGCAAGATGCGCAGGCTGCCGTTGGCCGCTGTGGATCTCGCCGCCAAAGCCCGATTTCTTGGCGCGAGCGGCATCGACGGGCATCGGGCCTTCATCATCGCAGAAGGCAGGTTTGCGCAAGGGAGACGGTTCGACGGACAGCCTTTTCTCCGGCCAGACGGCACTACGCTGAAGGCGAAGAACCTGTGCGGCAGCGAGGGCGCTTTCATCGGACAGCGCTGGCTTGGCACATCGCTGTCATGCCCCATCCTGCTGGTGGAAGGTGTCATCGCCTTGTTGGAAGCCGCAGCCGCCATCCTGCTGGCGGAGCGTTTCGACTGGACCTGCCTCGCCGCCACCAGCGCGGCTTCCCGCTTTGCCCGCGACCCGGCTTTGCTGGCACGCCTCGCCGGACGGCGTATTCGCATCATTCCCGATGCCGATGAAGCCGGACTGGACGCCGCCGGAGCCTGGCTCGCCGCGCTGGAAGGCGTCGGCGCGACCGTGGATGCCCTCGCGCTCCCCAAGCCCTACAAAGACCTGGGAGAGCTTATCGCCGAGTGTCACCGCGATCACCTAACCACTCACCTAACCACTCACCTCAGCGTACTCTTCACGCTTTAACCAAGCCCACCTATCCCAGCAGGATTGCCTCAGACGTGGTCGGGGGCCTCCGGCACCCGAACTCAGGGGACGCTTCTCACTCAGTGAGCTGCGAACTCCCCCACCACTGAGGCGTGCGGGACGCCCGCCACCACGTCCTGACCCCACCATCCTACCACATCCCGCCACTTCACCTCCACCGCGCGCAGCGCGCTAATCCTTAAGCGCCAACGGCGCGCCACATACCAGCCTGGGGCAAAGCGAGGCAACGCCGAGCGTCGCCCCAGGTCTTCCACCACCCACCAATTCAGGATCGCATCCCTCCACGACTCATCCTCGCTCACCATTCAAAGACCAAGAACCAAGAACTCACCATCATGATCATGCAACTCATCGACTTGTCAGACCGCAAAACGTACCGCCAGATCAAGGAACGCTCTACACAAACGCTCTGCGCCCTCTCCCCCGGTGAAAATGCCGGAAATGGCGGTGACGATTGGGCAAATGCGGCAATTCCGGCAATTTCCCCGCCCCTCCCCCTCCGCACCCATCCCGTGCCTGAGGACTCAGCCCTTGCCCGCTATCGCAATGTTCTGCGCGGCATCAGTGAGGCTCCTGATTCCTGGCTCGTCGCTCCCATCCTCGCGGTAGCCGCTTGCCTTCTTACCCCTGCCGTCTCACTAGACTTTGGAGGTCCGAAACCCCTCACCCTCTATCAGTTCATCGCGGGGGCCGCAGGCTTGCGGAAGTCCACCAGCACAACTCCGGCGGAGCGAGTCGCCGCACGCATTTTGCAGCGTCGCGATTTCGTGACGGGAAATGCCAGCGACTCAGCCCTGTTCGACAGTTTTGAAAAGAATCCTCACCGCCTCCAGATCGAGGACGAAGGGAATACCTTGGTGCGCACCTGGAGCAATGGGTCGTTTGGCCGTGAAGTCGCTGCGCGTTACTTGAAACTGTATGATGGACAGGCATGGGGTCAAAACTTCAGACGAGAGGCTGAAGACCATGAGGATGGCGAAGCAGAACGCCGTATCGCGTTTGCCAGTTTGTCGCTTGTGGTAGCCTCCACGTTTGGCGTCTCGCGCTTTGACGGGGTGGATGCAGCCAGTGGCTTGCGCAGGCGCTTCGGTTATTACGTTGAGTACGCGCCCGCCCGCCAGATCGACTGGCCATCTCCTTTCGATGACCGTCAGATTGACGAACTCGCTGCACTCTTCCGTCCACTCACAGAAGTGAAAGGAATCATCAGCGGGAACTCCTTCACGCCAGACGGCTGGGCTATCTGGAAGCACATCCAGAAAGAGAACCGCGCTGCGGCGCAACAGATCGCAGGCGTCACCGCCTCAGATGAAGCCGCCGGAGCGGCTCTGTCAGAATCTCCCATGCGAGTATTGAAATTGGCTGTCATCTTCCAGGCCTGCCGGTGGCTTTGTAACACTTCCTTGAATCCCTTGGAACTGAATGCCGAATGTCTTCAGACCGCTCATCAACATCAGCAGGATTGTCTGGCCGCCGCTGCTGAACTGGATACGGTAGGCCAGCGGGCCGTCATTGCCGACCGTGCCGAGAGTACGATCGCACGCATTCGCAGTGACTATGCTGGTCAGTTTCAGAATGGCTGGATCACGCTGAACCGAACCCAACTCACCAACAAATTCGCATCTCACACGGAACGCACAAAGGCAGTAAATCCCACCCGTCTCTACGGAGAGATCATTCCTCACCTCATCCGCCAGGGGAAAGCCAGGGAGATACCTCAAAAGGGTAAGAAGCATCTGTATGCGTTTAGTTTGGAGGATTGAGCGGTGGGGAGGTGAGATTCTGTGATCTGGTCAGTCGCCGCCCCCACCCCCGGATAAATTGCCGGAAATGGGGGAACATGAACTCCTTAGCCTCAATGAGGGCCTTGAAGCAACTGCCTGTGACACTACACTTCCCCAAGAGCACTGTTAAGCTCAGTTGCAACGGTTGAATCTTCTGGATGAAGGAACCTGGCACCAGGTGCCCAGATGGCTTGACTGGTGACTGAGCCTCTCCCGTGCATACGTGCTTTAGCGCATTCGATTTTTGAGGGTGCGCCAATTTCTGCACGACCATTCGAGTGAAGCGGGGATATTGGGGATATCAGCTCCACTCAAACATTTATCACCAAGAACTTTGGCAGCTTTCACTGCCTCAGGATCTTTGACCCGCGGCCCTTCCTTCGATTCATCAGTTGATCCAGTATTTAGGAACTCAATCCAGTTTTCCAACCGATCTTCTGCGAATGCGAAAACAACTTTGCTGAATTGATCGATAGTAATTCCCGCTTCTTGGGCAGCAGCCCAAAAAGCGGCTTTTAGCTGATCTGGATTCTCCATATTATCATCCACATCTGCCCAGACCATGACAGTTGTGTTCCCTCCGGCTCGTTCGGCAGCTATGATTTCCTGCGGCAGCTTTGCGATTAAACTGGCCCTTCCTTCACATCCATCGGTTCGAATAACATTACTGCCTGGCCACGGCCTGATCCACGCAGGATCGAGTTTTCTGATGAGTGTGTGAATGAAGAGAGGATCAATGCTCCGTCCTTTTTTGCCTTCGTGTAGGCATATGATTTGAGTTCGGTTAGGCACGGACCCACCCCCTAGCTATGGCTTCACCTGGATCCATGCCTTCAGGCACATCAAGAGGCCCGATGCGTGTAGGCGAGGAATGATTGTCACGCCATAAATATCGGCCGTTCGACTCTCCAGCGCTGGTGAGAACCTCCGGATGATGGCTAATAAGTATCGCTTGGCGATTCTCATCAAGCAATTCTCGCAAAGATAATACCCAAGGCTGCAATTCCGGAAGGCCTACATAGTTATCCGGTTCGTCAAACATCACGGTTTGCACTGCCCCCGTCTCCAATGCTGCTCGCACCATGTATAGTCCAATCAGCATTTTTTCCCCATCGGATAGTTGGTCAAAAAATAGGGTCCCTGTATCGCCTCCTTGCCCTGCATGAAATAGGAGTTGGAGAGCCTTTGCATTCAACCCAACGTCCATCAACTTCAGCGATTTGAAGTCAGGCCAGATTTCTTGCAGAAGATCGCGCAGCGTGATAGTCCAGTCCAAATCCTGCGATAATGAGCGATACCAGGAAGTCAAACCTGTCATATACAGATCCGGTCGTTTCAATTCTGACTTGCTCTCTCGCTCCATGCCACGCGGGTTGGGCCGGAGAATCAACAAACGCGCCAACGTCTTCTGAAGCCTTTCCAGCTGACTAAGGTAGCCTTCGGGCTGGATCGAGGCCAATGCCGCCTGCCTCCAGTCAAGAGGGAAGGTGCCTGCCTGTGTCCCATCTGGCCGCCAGAACGTGACTCCTCTCAAGTCTCGCTCGAACAATGTCTTTCCGTCGCAACTTGCCCTTTCTTTTACAATCCTAGGCGTATCAGCATTTTTGGACTGTTGAATATGAACAACGTATTCAAATGCCTGTCCGTCAGATGTCACGCCAAGCTCGAACTCCTGAATGTCGCTCTTCAGCCAATTCGTAAATTCCAGACTAGCTATGTCATGTTCGCGGCTCCCTCCAAGAATTCCGTCACCAGTGCCAAGATTACGGATCAATCGAAGTGCATCGAAAACAGAGCTTTTGCCCGCACCGTTCGGTCCGCACAGGACCCCGAAGGAATCGAACTCGGCCTTAAAGGCGACCAGACAGCGGAAATTGTTGGCGTATAGACGAGTTATCATGAGTAAAAGTAGTGGCGATCACGTGAGGTGCCACATCAAACTTTCCTGTGGTGAGAGCGGCGCGACGGTCCCGCGACCGCTCTGTAGATTGCAGAATTTGGGATCCCCCCTACGCCAGCTTATAGCACCCCGCCCACTCCGCTCTCGGAGCCGCGCCTGCCAGCAGCGCATTCGCCTTATCGGCCTCGTTTCCAGTGAACTTCTTCGTCGCGGGATCGAAGGTCAATTCCACGTTCAGATACTCGGCGATCACGCCCAGGGTCAGCACCTGCGTGAGCACGCCGGAGCGGCTGAAGGGTGACTGCGTGCTGGGGATGTTCCCCAGGCAGGCCTGCACAAAGCTCTCGTAGTGATCGAACTGCGGTGGCTTCAACGCCATGGCGTCCTTGAACTCAATCATCTTCGTGCGCGGATACACGAGGGAGTGATTATCATGCGACCCACGCTGCACGATGTAGTCGCCCTGCTTGCGATGCAGGAAGGTGCCTGCCTTGCCTGCTTTCGGCGCGACCGGTTTGCCGTCCTTGTCCGGATCACCGTATTTATCCTCGGCCACGATCGGGAAATCTCCGGCCTTCCAGTCCAGTTCCACGGCAGGCAGTTTCGGGCCGCGTTCCGGGAAGGCAAACCGGATGTGCGAGCTCAGCGGGAAGCTCACTTGATTGTAATCCGCGAGCGCCACGGGCGAGATCTTGGTGGGCAGGCCCAGCTTCAGATTGTCGTGGGCGAAATCAATGATGTGCGCGCCCCAGTCACCGAACATACCGCCGCCGTAGAGATGAAACCCACGCCAGTTGAAGGGGTGATACATCTTGCTAAACTTCTGCACCTCGCGCGGTCCGCACCAGAGGTCCCAGTTCTTCAGAGACTCCGGCATCGGCTCCTCTGCCGGGTAGCCCTTGAAGTTGCGCTGCGCCGCATCCATGAACCACAGTGAGGGTGACTTCCACGCTTCGATCTTCACGATGTCATCCACGACTCCCGCCGCGAGCATCGCCTTGAACTGCTCCGCTCCGGCGGAGGTGTGGCCCTGGTTGCCCATCTGGGTGACCACCTTGTACTTCTGCTCGGCGCGGATGAGGATGTCAGCCTCCTCAAAGGTATGCGTGAGCGGCTTCTCCACATACACATGCTTGCCCAGCGCCATGGCCGAAATCGCGGCGGTGAAGTGCGTGTGATCCGGTGTCACCACGCTCACGGCATCGATGTCTTTGCCCATCTCATCCAGCATCACGCGGAAGTCATTGTAGCGCTTCACATCGGGATGCGCCTCGAGGTTCTTCTCCACGCCTTTCGCGCTCACGAAATCCACATCGCAGAAGGCCACCGGCACTGCCGAACCCTTCGCCGTCAGCCCCGGAATGACGCTGCCAGCACGACCGCCCACACCGACGCAGCCCAGATTGATCCGACGGCTCGGTGGAAGCTGCGGATTGTCCGCCGCCCGGGCGCTGGTGAGATAGGCAGGGATGAACGTGAAGCCGATCCCGGCGGACAGCGATTGTTTGACGAATCGGCGGCGGGACGGACGAGAGGACTGGGACTGTGGCGTGTCGGATGGTTTCATGATCTCAATAAAACGGACGAATCATTTATCGTACGCACCGGACCAAAAAAAGCCAGCCGGGAAATCAAGCAGGCGCTACATGAAAATCACATCCTCCACCGCCTGTGAACTCTGGATAAGCCTTTCTTGTCCCACGGATGAAATGCAGCTTTAAGGTTTACCAAAGTCGACGCTGACCGTTGCTTGGCGGCACATCTTCATCACGCGCTCATAGGTGGCCCAATCCAGGAGCGGCCTTTCTCTTTCACTTCCGGCGGCAATGGACTTCACAAATTCCGGCATGCCTACTGCATCGTATAGCGAGACATCCTTCCTCTTCCCAGCAGCACGAATCACCAGATTGGAACTCACCGGCACTTCCAGCACGCTTTGCGAAGTGACCGGATGCTCGGCGGTTTTACGTGAGGTGCCCAGTCCTGGCACCCCTTCCCAGACTTCCACGGTTGCGTTCTGCTGCTGGCTAGCGTCGCCCTGCGAAAACATAAAGCTAACTCTGCACTGCACGGGCTCAGGCGCATGCCATTCTGGCGAGGCTGCGTAGAAGGCTGAACTCATGGCCCATCCCCGTTTGCTGATGAGCCGCACAGCCACCCAGTCCCACTCTCCTTCAGGTTTCCAGGTAAAAGTATGCTCGGCCCTGGCTCGATTGGTTTTTGGATCGATGACGTGTGTGCTGACCGGCTTGCCATGCGACCACAGTTCCAGCCGCTGCAGGTCGTCGGCCTGATCGCCTCGTTCCCACGCTCTTGCCTTGATTGTGTGAGTCCTTCCGGATTCGAGCATGGTCCCCGGCGGTTTGCCGCCAGCGTCCGCCAGCAAAACGGGCCCGGTGGAGACGATGGTGTGCTGGCTTCGCACCGCATCTGCCAGAGCGGCTGGAGTCAGACCACCTGGGCAATAGCAATACAACCGCGTCTGCCCTGGCACAGGCCCGTTCGGCCGATCAAGTCCGAAGTCTGCGCCCGCAGTCGCAGCTACTCTGTAACCATGATCCAGCAACATGGACCATACCTGAATGTCACCCGGCTTTTCATTGATGTTGTAACCGTCCAGCAGACCGGCGGCGCACAAGTCGAAAGGCAGGGTGCAGTACATGTTTGTGCGGAACTTTCCTCCGGATGTCCACCAGCGAAGCGGATGATTGGCAAAAGTGGCCCCGCCACTGCCACGAACCATCCTCAGCATTTCGAAGTTTCTCGGTGTCCGAACAATACGCGCCCACTCCCATCCAAAGGCATCGCTGTCAGGTCTGTCCAACCCAACGAAACAGGCATGGCCATCAGATCCTTTGGGTTTCTCATCCGTCCACATGAAAAGGAGGTTGTCCCCTCCCATCTCCCGCATGGCCACTTTGGCTTCACCCCATGTCTTGGGCGTCGGTGTCCCCCAACTGCCTACACCTACCCAGGCGAGCCCCATCGCTTTGGCGATCTCCGCCGCAGTCCGGGCGGAGATATCCTGATAAATCCGTTCCCCATGATAAACATCTCCGTCTGCATCCCCTCCAAACCAGCCCTCGGTTCGAGTGTCGACCTGGCGCGAGAGATCGATTAATGGCAACCGCAAAGTCTCGCCACTCACCACGTCCAATTCTCGTTCGTCGGCTCGAAACTCGGGTCCGCGCAGCACGCGCAACTGCCACTTACCTGGCGACAAGTCTATCATCCATGGTGGGCTGATGAACATGCCTGCGACACTTTCCTGATAGCGCCCAGGGAGCACCTTGCCATCCTTCTTCAGCTGGATGAGAACAGATGTCTCATGGCCATCGGCGCGCACGGATTCGATGCTAAGTATTCCTGCGAGGGGATCAGCGACTCGAATCGTAGAGATCTGATCCATTACCTTTGCCGTCAAATCTGCACTGCCCACTTCCGTTTCCCCATATGCAATGCTAAAGCGCGCACGGCCGTCACTCATGAGAACGGATGGCGCTACCCTGCCCCGTGTGGTGCTCAGCGTCACCGAAGTGCCGTCAGGCCACGATCCACTCAGCAACAGACTGGCGGTGCGAGCTTTCGTTTGTTTGGGAAATCCTTCCGCAACTTCCAGTCGCAACTCGCCGCCTTCGTCCCCGGATAGCTTCAGGAGCCGTGGTTTCTGCACCGTCACTAGATTATCCACTTGATTCCACCGTTTGTTCTGGGCACATACTGTGCCCCTGACCGCAGTGGCGCCCTCTGGTGCCCGCGTTGTAAGACTCAACAACTGCGGCTCTCCCGAGACTCCCACGAGTTCAGAAGAAGACGAGGTTTGCAGCACCTTTTCCCCTTTGAGGAATTCGACCTCCATCCAGGCCCTGTAAAAATAACCCTGCTCCAAGGCAAAGGCTGTGGTCGCCTCCGCAGCGAAGGTGAACAGTTCACCAGCTCTTGTTGGTGTGTGGGGGGTGATAGCTCTGCCAATCTTATAGTTCACGGGGACAGCCATTGAGCCACCGTCAGGCTGAGCCTTTAGCTGTGAGTTTTCAGAGGCCCACTGCACAAACGGCGGCAGCACCACAACGTTTTTCTCCTGGGCAACCGCCGCCACCGCAAATGTAATTCCCACGCCAAAGCCCAGTGTCCGGATGAGTCGTAAAGATGCCCAGATGGCGATCATGACTCCAACTGAATCTATCACCGTCTCGCCTTTGCAGTTTCTCATCATGGCTGCGGTTATGTATGTTGCTCTGCTAAACTACGGGCGCCAGCCGCTTGTCTTGCAATGAACAGACCTTAGTGAGATTTCAAAGCGCGAAACACGCACCCAGGCAACATATTCATACCGCACAAAAACCAAAAACTGCTTTGCAACGCGATCGAGATTTACGCGATTGCCTTCAAATCTCCTGACATGATGCACCACGTAGCGCCGTTTTTAGGACCATGCTTCCAGCTTTCCGTACCTTATGCTTTGCATTATTCGTCTCGCTGATCTGCGGCATTGGCACCACCTTTTCCCAATCCGGAAATCCACCCGCAAACCGGCCCGTTCCTCTCCTCAAGAAAGGCGTAAAGCAGCTCTTCGTCGATAGCGTCATGATCCGGGAGAAGACTGGAGTAACACGCGTGGTTCATCCGGCGAAGAAACTGGAGCAGCCAGTGCTAAAGGCCGAGATGCCTTGGGAATGGAAGGAGCGCAACGGCGTGCCCGACAAACGCGTCAATGTTTACGGCACCGTACTGCGTGATGAAAAAGCAGAGGGCTTCCGCATGTGGTATTCGGATGCCGGCCATGTCCTCTACGCCACGTCTCAGGATGGAATTCGCTGGGAGCGCCCCACGCTCAATATCGCAGGCGAGAACAATCAGACCAATCTCCCGCTGCATAGCTCGAGCATTATCCATGATCCCTTCGAATCCGATCCTCAGAGAAAGTATAAGGCCGTGGGTTGCGAAAGCCGGGGTGTTGATGAAGCCAGACTGCAGAGACTCAAGGACAAATTCGAACTTGTGGATTGGTATCGAGACAAGACTCACCGCCTGTATTACTCAGCCTACTCTGCCGATGGCCTACGCTGGACCGTCAACCCGGAGCCGATCCTGCTCGGCTGCGACACCATCACCCTGTCACAGGATCCGGTGACCGGTGAATACCTCGCCTTTCACAAGCGCCAGGGCGACCCGCGTACTGTCGGCATCCGCCAGGTGTTCCTATCCACCAGCAAAGACTTCGAACACTGGTCCGAACCTCAGCCCGTCATGGTCGCGGATGAGATGGATCATCGTGAAGCAAAGAAACTTAAAGGCGGCATCTACTCGGAGTTCTACAACATGTCCGCGTTTCCTTACGGCGGACAATGGCTGGGTTTCGTCACGCACTTTCGCCGTGTGGATCCGCCCTCCGCGTTGTTCGGCAATGATGAGGTCAACGGCATCAAAAGGTCCAACTCCGGCATCGTCGATGTGCAACTCGTGCATAGCCGCGATGGCCGCCATTGGCACCGCTCTTCTGACCGAAGCCCCGTCATTCCGTTGGGACCGCATGCCTATGATGCTGGCAGCATCTTCGGCCTCTGCAACACGCCCGTCATCGTCGGCGATGAAATGTGGATGTATTACACCGCCGTGGCCACGCCGCATGGAGGCCTCGCGCCGGACCGCGTGCAAACCGTTGCTCGCGCGGCTTGGCGCATTGACGGCCTCGCTTCCCTACAAGCCAAGGACAAACCGGGCACCATTGAAACACACGAGTTCATTCCCGAAGGCAAACAACTCTTCGTGAATGCCGATGTCAAAAACGGTCGCCTCTCCGTCGAAGTGCTCGACGCCTCCGGCAAAACCCTCGCAGGTTATGAGAAGGAAAACGGCCTCATGCAAAAGCAGGATGCCGTGAACCATGCCATTCATTGGAAGAATGGGACCACGCTACCGGCAGGCGTTCCCATTCGCCTCCGCTTCCATTTGGAAAATGGCGACCTCTTCAGTTACCGGATCGACTGAACGAAAGCCGCATTTATCAAACCGAAAAGCCTACGGAAACAGGCAGGTTGCAAAACGGGCCGCAGTCAGGGAACCAAAAAGACCTCTCCCGTTTCAGGGTCACGCGCCTTAATTCCTGAAGGCATCCCTCTTACATCAAGAATGTTTGCCATGATGTGCGCCCTGCCCGGGGCAAAAACATAGCCCACCTGGCCGGGCACGGTGATGGCATATTTTATGGCGGGCAATGCCCCTGAGCCATCCTTCCGCAGATGAGGGTTAGGCTTAGCTGGGACGTCAGACAGTTGATTGAGCCGATCGGCTTCATCAAGCAAACTGACAATGTCGTCTTGAGGCGGCATGAACTCGGGTAAGGGCTCAAGTCCAGTATTGGCAACTTCGTCTGATGAAGGTGACTTGGCATCAATGATTGGAGAATTGAATAACAGGACAACTCCCAGAATTGGGAGGGTGACAAATTTCGTGAGTTGCTTGAAAGTGCTCATCTTGGTTGTGGGAGTTATTGTTGCCGAAGCGCGCTGTCGATGAGCGTAAAGTAGAGCCTCCGCTTCGTGCCGCCATAAGGACGATTACCGTTCGTGAGATCAGGCATTTCCCCTATCACTTCTCTCGGATCCGATCACTCAAAGCCCTGTTCTCACCACTGATGGTTCACCTCAATCCCCGCAATAAAGATGCTGCCACTTCATTCGCCCGGAGAGCAGTGCAATCCAGCAGACCGCACTCCGCCAACAGGGTCAACCGGGACGACACGTGTTCCGGTGGCACCTCAAATGTCATCGGTTGAGAAGCGGCGGCCGAACCCATCGCTTCCAGCATGATTTGCTGGGACACTCCGCCATGTAGGTCACCTGAAACCAGAAGTTGCGCCTCCTCAGCCTGGGAAATTTTAGTCGTTTTCCCACTCACCTTTTTGAAGACAGCTGTCATCTCACTTAGCAATTGCGGCAGATCCCGCACAGCCTGTCGATCTACGACAAGCATCATTCCCAGATCCCAGCCGTTCTGCTCAAGAGTAGGTTCAACCATGCCAACCCCCTCATGCTGGGCCGCATACCCCCAGGGGGCAGGCATCGCTGCAGCATCCATCACTCCGCTCATGATTGCCTGCGGCATCAGCTTCACAGGCAGCACATGGTATGTCGGCGTCAGATCATCCCGCTGCTGCTTCTTCATCCACCGCTCCACCCGCAATCTCACGATAGGATGGTGCCCTCCCATAGCGATACGCATCTCTCCATTGGTCAACGCAGGCTTCCGGACTTCGTTGGTCTTTGCCAAATAGCTGTGAGTCTGATGGCTGACCAAAAATTCCCAAGAGCACTTCACATGCACGCCTAGCAACGCCCAGCGTCGATAATCCTGGCCGCTTCCCAGCATATGAACGGCGAAAACGTCAAATGGCACTAGCCCACCCTGTAGAGCACCATTGATCATCCGATGGATAATAAAGGAATACCCCTGGCAGGAGACCGTAGTCCAAAGAGACCCCGCGCCCTTGTCTTGGTCCACTGACAATCTCGAAGATAAACTTGACCCAAACTTCTCACTTTGAATTAGGGGAAGCGCATCAAGCGATCTTACCAGACCGATCTTGATGCGCTCCTTCATTGCAGTGCCATTCTGCATGGGCAGACCCATTAGCATGAGCTATCACAATTAGTTCGAGCTATGGCCCAAACTCTTACCTTCCTATCACGACCCTCTTTTCAGTGACCAAGCATCCATGGCCGCATGTTACGCTTTTTCTGCACCTTCACCTCGCCAAGCTTCGTCCTGGTGAGGGGATTCTTGGTAGCAGTAGAGGTTGGGCCATTGCAACCACAGCCGCTCCGGCAGGTGTGACTCTTGCTGTTGCTGACAAGTGGCTGATGCTGGCTGCGCTCGTTGCGGAACGCCGCGTTGCGCCGCACAGGACTCATTAATGCAAGGTTCGGGGCACATACCTGCCGCTCAGCATGCTCACCGCACTCGGGGCATGCGGTAGGCAGAGAACGCTTATCGATGCTGCGGAGCACTGTGAACTCACATTCACACTCCTGACATTGAAAGGGATAGATGGGCATAATCGCAAATTAGCAATGAAGGTTAAGGCCAGCTCACGATCACACTACTACCGCCAGGTCATTGTCGAATGTCCTTGCGATCGGTCCATCCGCGTTTGGCGTGATGTCAAAGTCGAAGATCTCCGTCGGCAGATAGAGCGTGGCACACGCATTAGGAATGTCTACAATCCCACTGATTTTACCTTGCACCGGAGCCGTTCCGAGGATGGCGTACGCCTGCTCGCCCGTGTAGCCAAACTTCTTCATATACTCGATGGCGTTGAGGCAGGCGCGCCGGTAAGCCACATGCGGGTCAAGGTAGTGCTGCTTCCCTTGTTCATCCACGGAGATGCCCTCGAATATGAGGTGACGCGTGTAGTTCGGCTGAATTGGACTTGGCATGAAGATAGGATTCACGACGCCATACTTCGCCATGCCGCCTTTGATGATATTCACGCGCAGGTCAAGATAGCCGGCCATTTCAATGGCGCCGCAGAAGGTGATTTCACCATCGCCCTGTGAGAAATGGATATCACCCATGGAGAGACCACCGCCAGGAATATAGACCGGGAAGAAAATCTTCGATCCGCGAGTCAGGTCTTTGATATCGCAGTTACCACCGTGTTCACGTGGCGGCACGGTGCGTGCACCCTCGGCAGCAGCCGCCGCAGCAGCATCACCCTTCATTTTGCCCATGTGAGCCGTTGGTCCATAGGGCAGGGTCGCTAGGGCGGGGACGCGATCAGGGTTTGTGTCATAGAGTTCCTTCTCACGTGTGTTCCAAATGTTAAGCATCTCTTTGGAGGGCAGGCATCCGATCAGCCCGGGATGCATGATGCCGGCGAATTCTACTCCCGGGATATGACGGGATGAGGTATAGACGCCGTGGAAATCCCAGCACGCCTTACGCGCATCGGGATAATGTTCCGTAAGAAAGCCGCCGCCGTTCGTTTTTGCAAACAGACCTGTAAAGCCCCATGCGGACTCCGGCAGGACGCCGACATCCAGCAAATCCACGACCAAAAGGTCGCCTGGTTCCGCGCCTTCCACGCCGATAGGACCGCTGAGGTAGTGAACCTTCGACAGATCCACTTCCAAAATATCGCGGGCGTTGTCATCATTGACGATCTGACCACCCGTCCAGTCGATACACTCGACACGAAACTCAGCACCGGGCTTCACGTAGGCGACCATCGGTAGATCAGGATGCCAGCGGTTGTGCAAATAATCCTGCGACTCTGGCGTGGCTTTTAAGTCAACTTTGATCAGTGTTTCCATGTGTTATTGAGTTTATGTTTCTGTTATTACCGAATTACTCAGGTGCGGTGGAAATGATCCGAGTGAATCAGACGGAAAGCATTTTGCGCACCTGATCTGCATCGAGATCCTCAGTCTTGTCCTCACGAACTATTGTTCCTTTTTCTACCACCATGATGCGGTCACAGGTATCCATCACAAAGCTGAGCACCTGCTCGCTCACCACGATGGTGAGATTCTTCATCTTGCGGATCTCGCGTAGAGACCGGGATATATCCTTGATGATGGAAGGCTGGATGCCTTCGGTCGGCTCATCAAGCAGGAGCACGCTAGGCTTGGTCATCAGAGCCCTTCCAATTGCGAGTTGCTGCTGCTGCCCCCCTGAGAGGTTGCCTCCTTTGCGCGTCCGCATGTCGCGCAAGACCGGAAAGAGCGCGTAGACCTCCTGCAGATCTCCTTCGCGGTCGTCCCCACAGGCTCCGCTTACAAGGTTCTCATACACCGTTAGGTAAGGGAAGATCATGCGACCCTGCGGGACAAACGCCAGCCCTCTCTTTACGCGCTTATGAGAGGCGTCATGGGTGATCTCCTTTTCCCCCAACGTCACCTTGCCTGCTTCAGTCGGGATCATTCCAATCAAGCTGCGGAACAACGTGGTTTTTCCCATGCCGTTTCTCCCCAAAATCCCTAAGATTTCATTCTGGCCCACCTTGAAGCTCATGTCTTCAATCACGACGCTCTGCCCATAGGCCACCTTGAGTTTTTCGATTTCCAGCATGGTGATGATGATTAGTGTCCGATGTAAACTTCGATGACCTTCGGGTTATTTTGCACGGACTCCATTGAGCCCTCAGCCAATACCTTACCCAGATGCATGACCGTCACGCGGTCAGCGATTTCCTTCACAAACTCCATGTCGTGCTCAATCACCACGATGGAACGATTCTTGGATATTTTCTTAATGAGTTTTGCAGTCTCTGCTCTCTCCCTGACGCTCATGCCAGCCACCGGCTCGTCGAGCATTACCAGATCTGAATCCTGCATCAGTAGCATCCCGATTTCCAGCCACTGCTTTTGACCGTGGCTGAGTATGCTCGACTCCGTATCGAGCATCTCCAGGAGGCCGATCTCCTCAGCAACACTTTCGATGCGCTTGCGAATCTCCTCAGTGCGTCTGAATGTCAGACAACTGAATACACCGCGGCCTTTTGGATGGGACAACTCCAGGTTCTCCAACACCGTTAATCCCTCATAGATCGATGGGTTTTGGAATTTGCGGCCGACCCCCTTGCGCACGATGCGGTGAGCCTTCATGCCTCGAATCTCCTTGCCGTCAAAACGGATGCTTCCGCTGGTGGCCGCAGTCTTACCACAGATCAAATCCAGCACAGTAGTCTTGCCCGCACCATTGGGACCAATGATCACATGGACTTTTCCACGACTCATGTAGAAGTTGAAATCATCGACAGCTTTGAACCCATCGAAAGAGACACCTAGGCCCTCCACTTCGAGAAGGTATTTATCGTCTTCAGACATGCTCATGATCTTACTTGGCCTCCGTTGTGGTTGGGGTTTCCAAAGCGACGTCAGGCGAACTATGCGATACCTGTTTGAAATAAGGACCCACCTTGGGCAGCGACGACAGCATGCTCTTAATTTTCCTATTCTTACTTAGCGTTTCGATAAGACCCGCCAGGCCGTTAGGAAAGAACATGACGACCGCGATGAAAGTGCCACCCATGAGATACAACCATGTTTCCGGCGACGCTTCTGAGAATGCCGTCTTACCAAAGTTTACGATCAAAGATCCGTAAACCGCACCAACTGCTGAAAGCCTGCCGCCCACTGCGCAGAAGATGACCATCTCAATGGAGGGCACGATGCCCACGAGCGAAGGGGACATGAAGCCAACCTGCAGGACAAACATGGCGCCGCCGATTCCGGAGAACAGGGCGGCCAGTGAGAAACTGAAAGCACGCATCACCGCCACGTTATAACCAGAAAAGCGCACGCGATCTTCCCGGTCTCGGATGGCAACCAGAACTCGCCCTATGCGCGTGTTGATCACATATTTGGATGCCAGCACGCAGCCGACCAGCAACAATAGGTTTACAAAATACAATACATACTGCGCCGATTCCGTGCGAATGTCCCAACCCAGCAAAGTTCGCAGGTCAGTGATACCATTCCTCCCTCCGGTGAGCCCCTGGTTCCCATCAATGCCCAGAGATACGATCAAGGCAATCGCCTGCGTGATAATGGCAAAGTATACTCCGCCTACCCGTCGCTGAAATAACGCCCACCCCACCACAAAGGCGACAAGCGCAGGCACCACCAGCACCGCAAGCATTGCGAACGGAAAGCTTTTAAACGGCACCCAGAATGCTGGTAGCGCAGTCAATTGATTCCAGTCCATAAAGTCCGGAATACCGGGAGTTGACTGAATTGCAGTAGTTACCGGATCAGAAGCTTCCAGCTTTAAAAACATGGCCATACAGTAACCACCGAGGCCGAAGAAAACCCCCTGCCCCAGACTCAGCACCCCACAGCGTCCCCACAACAACACAAGCCCCACCGCCACAAAGGCATAGGTCAGATACTTGCCGACAAGATTCAGGCGAAAGATGGGTAGTATCAGCGGAAGTATGACCGCCAGCAGCACCACCATGACGATGAATCCAAATCTCTCTGTTCTGTTTTTGAACAAGGTATTGAACATAAGTTGTGAATTGAGGAAGAGGTATGACTCGCTAAAGAGAGCAGAAGCTTTTCTGCCGCGACCCATCCGGAATTAGTTGGTTAATTACTCCGCACCTTGCCGGGAAATAGTCCTTGCGGACGGAACATCAGGATCATCACGATGAACAACAGTGTTGCCACCTTGCCCTTTGTCCCTTCCAAAAAGAACTCGAGAATGGATTGCGCCTGGGCGATCCCAAAGGCGGACACCACCGACCCAAACAGGCTGGCTGCCCCTCCGAAAACCACGACAAGGAATGCATCCACGATATAGCGGCTGCCACTGTCTGGTCCGGTCGAGCCTATGGTAGTAAAAGCGGCACCGGCGATTCCGGCAATGCCACATCCAATGGCAAACGCCAGACGATCGACCCGACCCGTATTGATTCCGACTGCCCCGCTCATTTTGCGGTTCTGCACAGTGGCTCTGAGGCGCAAGCCAAAGGGCGTTTTGAACATAAAGACTAACACTGCAAGCGTCACTGCCACCGCCAGGCATAGAACGAACACACCGTTGATTGGAATGTCTATGCTATCCGTCATCTTGAAGGATCCCATAAGCCACTCCGGTAATGCAGGAGTTACTTCTCGCGCACCAAAAATGGATCGGTAAGTCTGCTGCATGATGAGACTGATGCCCCACGTTGCCAGCAGGGTATCCAGCGGTCGGTGATAGAGATGCCGTATCATGCTCCATTCCACCAGCGCGCCCAATGCCGCGCATACCAGGAAAGCCAGCACGATGGCAATCAGGAAATAATAAGGCCCAAAATTCGGTGCATGTGAGGCCGTAAATTCGGAACAAAAATAGACCGTGTAGGCTCCCATAGCCATAAATTCACCATGCGCCATGTTGATCACGCCCATCTGGCCAAAGATCAATGCCAGCCCAAGTCCCATCAGTAACAACACACTAAACAAACTAATGCCGGAGAATCCCTGCATCACAAATATGTCCCTCAGTTCAGCCCATGAATATTCCATAATGACATCAAATTGAGTAATTTCACATCCCTCGCCGGGATCGGGGCGCCACTATATGATCTCGTGGTATTCTTAATGACTGCCTACGCAGCTTTCATGCCCAATCGTTAGCCATCTAGAGGCGTTCATATCAAACATGACAATTTGTCTTACTATCGGTTCTGGCGCTAAGGAGGAAGGACAACAGAGAGTACCTTCTCTTGATGAGAGTCATTACTGAGCCCCAGTGCCGCCTTCCTCCTATTATGATCACAATCCAGTTAACTCACTGAGAAGTTATTGATACCCGGCTGGGAACGGATTCGGCTCGATCAATGCAGATTCATACAACACCTTCGCCTGACCATCTGTCTGCCATTGGCCAATGCGCAACTTGCTCCACAAGTGGTGGTTGTCGTGAATTTTCACGTAGCCCTCTGGCGCTTTGCTGAACTCGATCCCAGGAGATGCCGCAGCTACTTTGTCGACATCGAAGCTGTTGGCCTTTTCCACTGCTGCCTTCCACAACCACGGTCCAAGATAGGCTGCCTGCGTCACGTCACCGATGACACTGTTGGCGCCATACTTCTCTTTGAAAGCCTTCACGAAAGCTGTGTTGTTCTCGTTCTCAAGACTCTGGAAGTATTTCATGGCAGAGTAGAATCCGACCAGGTTTTCTCCGCCGATACCCAGCACTTCATCTTCCGTCACGGAGATCGTGAGGAGAGTCTGCTTGTCCGAAGTGATACCAGCAGCTTTGAGTTGCTTGTAGAAGGATACATTGCTGCCCCCTACAACAATTGCGTAGATCACATCAGGTTTCTTCAATTTAATCTTATTGATCAAGGATCCGAACTGCGTGTGGCCCAAGGCGTAGTACTCTTCGCCAACGACTTTGCCTTTGAGCACATTCTCAATGTGCTTGCGTGCTATCTTATTGGACGTGCGCGGCCAGATGTAATCTGATCCGATCAGGTAGAAGGTCTTGCCGCCTTTCTCTTTCGCAATCCAGTCGAGGCCTGCGATGATCTGTTGCGTAGCCTCCTGGCCCGTATAGATCACATTCTTGGACTGCTCCAGACCTTCATAAAAGGTAGGATAATAGAGCATGCCATTCTCTTTTTCAAAGACCGGCAGCACGGCTTTGCGCGATGCTGAAGTCCAGCACCCCATCACCGAGGCTACCTTATCATTCACGAGAAGCTTCTTTGCTTTCTCCGCGAAGGTAGGCCAGTCGCTCGCTCCATCTTCTTTGATCACTTTGATCTGACGACCCAGGACACCACCTGCGGCATTGATCTGATCAATGGCGAGCTGTTCAGCCTGAATCGAGCCAGTTTCACTGATGGCCATAGTTCCAGTAGCCGAGTGCAACTGTCCTACCGTCACTTCAGTATCGGTGACTGCCAGGCCAGTGGTATTCACCTCTGCAGTCGGCGGCGCTCCCCATAAAGTCGCACCTTGTAGGCCGATCGCCGCAATGACCATGGACGCAGTCTGCCACCACGACCGCTGGGGCAGTCTCTCGTGGGTTCCTTCAATGAGTGTGGATTTATCAATGTATTTCATAGCAAGTGTATGACCGGACTTATCTGGGTTCTTCTAATCCTTCGGGAACGCATGCCTCGAGACATTGGCGTTCACCTCATCGCCTCCATTCATCCCCAGAGAGATGCCTTTAGCGTAAGGCAGCTCTTGCTTTAGCAGCGCACATGCCACCGCCAGACCGCGCATGCTGAAACATTTTCATCATGGAGCGAGCCTTTATACCGAGTGTCATTAATTGCGACGCACACTCTTTTTCAGACTGTCGTGCCTTGTAGGCCCCTTATTTGCTATCAAAGCCACACGTCCTGTGCGGCTTGCAGTTCCACTAGAATTGCTAAACCACGCATTTAATCCACTTCACCCCCGAAGCAGATGTTGAATAAGATAGAATTTGAAGGTGCTATCGCCCCTGACAGGGGCGCTCCAACCCCGATGGCCGTCGGTAATTTCGATTTAAGACGTCTCCAGGCCTTCGTCGTAGCTGCTGAAACGCAGAATTTTGGCACGGCGGCACGGCAGTTAAGTGTTGTGCCATCGGCCATTAGCCATGCCATCCGCAGCTTGGAAACGGAACTCGGTTGCGAACTTTTCCAACGTAAAGGTCCGCGAGTCGCCCTCGCTCCAGCAGGCTTTCGGCTCATGCCGCTGGCCAATGAAGTATTAAACCTCATTCAAGGCTTTCAGGAAACCGCGAAGTCGCTGGGAAATCAGGGAACCGCTTTGCGGATTTCTCTCCCAGAGATGCTTTGCGCCCGCCTGCTCCCCGCCATCCTCCATGACTTCAATGAATGCATGCCGGGCGTAAAGCTCAATTTCGTTACTTCAAATTCCGATGAAGAATCGTGGAAGGACCTCAGACGCGGCAGGATCGATCTCAGTTGCTCGCCCACGAGAAATGTGCCGCTCGGACTGGCGTCAAGAGTCATTTATCACGAGCATCTCGGCCTCTATGCCTCCGCGGATCACCCTCTCGCTCAGTCTGCCAGTTTGCCCCTGCCTGCGTTAACGGCTTATCCTCTCTACGTGCCAGATGCAGACGCCAGTGAACTGCTCTCGCAACACCTCGGTGCGCTCGGTGTGCCAGCCATCGATGTCTTGCCCAGCATGGACAGCATGCATAACCTCACCCTCGCCGGCCACGGTATCTCAATGCTTCCAAATTGGGCGATTAGATTACCCGTGTTACAGCAAAACAACTCAGGTCTCGTGCGTCTTCCTGTCAGAACATTGCAGCGTTCATGGTCCGCTTGCTGGCATACAGGGAATAAGCTGCCTTGGGCTCTGGAGGTGCTGACAGGTTTGATGGAAATCTTCATTTCAGAAATCCATGAGCAATAACTCAAATCCACTTTTCACCAGCCAACGCACCACCATTTGAGCCCCCTGACTACAGAGGCGCTCTGATCGTCACCCCAAGCACAGAAGTCTCTATAGAGAGAGGATAGACAGATTTCCCCTGTAAAGAACTTCAGTACCACATCAGATAAGGCGGATTTCCGAGGGGCCTTCAGCTACTGCCCGCCCAGATGTCGCGCCAGCTTATGATCTCGGGATGCTCTCCAGAACACTTCCTTCCGTTGCTCCTGGATCTTTGCTGTACTCAACGGCGAGATCGTGAAAGAAGACATCACTTACCCCGGGCGGACGCCGCTCTCTTGCCCTTCAAAAAAGTTGAGGCGAGGGAAGTTTAACCCCTGTCCGAATCGCCGTTCATGAAAGTGTTTCCATGCTCAGTGGTCATTTGATCTCAGCTGGAGGCCGCTCGCTAGCCTCTCATCGTAGGCGCATAACACCATAAGAGGAGACCGCTTTTCAACTTTGGCGATCGTGCTGGGAATGCGTGAGGCTCTCATTTCGACCTATTTCGAAAGAAGTGCAGACAACGCATACGTCCTTTGTTAGGCTTTGGCGGTAAGCTGAAACAGCAATCATTTTAATGCGGATACAGAAGTACCCCTATGAGCCAACAACTCGGTCCAGACTCCGGCGATTTTCCAAGTGCTGAGAGCCTTCTTGCCGCCATCGTCGATTCATCTGACGACGCCATCATTTCAAGAAAACTAAGCGGTGTAATAACCAGTTGGAACCGAAGTGCCGAGCGTATATTCGGGTACTTAGCGGTCGAGATGATCGGGCAAAATATAAACTTGCTGATCCCTCTAGATCGTCAGGAAGAGGAAGCAATGATAACAAATCGTCTGCGCGAAGGTGAGCGAGTGGACCATTTCGAGACCAAGCGCCGCCGTAAAACTGGTGAGATCGTAGACGTATCCCTCTGCATTTCCCCTCTCATAGGAAAAAACGGTGAAATCATCGGCGCATCCAAGGTCGCCAGGGACATCTCTGCCCGCAAGCTGGTTGAAACTACGGTTGCCCGGAACGAGAAACGATACCGCTCCCTAGTGGCAGCTACGACGGCAATTGTTTGGGATACAGTCGCCTCGGGCGAATTTCTGTCAGACCAACCAGGATGGAAAGCTTTTACAGGACAAAGTTTCGAAGAGTTGTCCGGCTGGGGTTGGCTAAACGCTATCCATCCCGATGACCGGGAGGAAACCACACGGATTTGGTTAGCGGCTGTTGCGAGCCGGACCACCTACAAAACGGAGCACCGCGTCAGAAGGTCTGATCAGACGTATCGGCATATGCTTGCGCGTGCGGTCCCCATTCTGGAAGACGACGGAAGCATCGGTGAGTGGGTCGGCATTCACATGGACATCACAGAGCGCAAGGAAGCTGAAGAAAGGCTGAGGCTGCTTGGGTCGGCCGTGGAACAGTCAACGGAATCCATCATCATTACCGATGCTCAACTCGACCAGCCAGGACCGACGATAGTTTTCGTGAATCCGGCATTCACTAAGATGACGGGCTATGAGGCAGAGGAGGTGCTGGGCAAGTCCCCAAGAATCTTGCAAGGCCCTCGCACGGATAGACAAGTCATGAGCCGCCTTCGCCGTAATCTGGAGGCGGGTGAAAATTTCCAGGGCGAAGCCGTCAACTATCGCAAAGATGGAACGGAATTTACCCTTGAATGGCGAATCGCACCAATCCGAAATCCATTAGGTGTAATAACGCACTTTGTAGCAATTCAACGCGATATCACTGAACGTCAGCGAAACGAACGTCTCGCTCTTCGCTCACAGCGATTGGAATCCCTCGGCACGCTTGCTGGAGGTGTGGCACACGATTTGAATAATGCTCTTGCTCCCATCTTAATGGGTGTGGGATTCCTGAAAACGACTTACCCAGAAGAATTGGATATTATAAATATGTTTGAAATTAGCGCCAAACGGGGCGCGGACATGGTTCGGCAGTTGTTGAGTTTTGCAAAGGGTGCTGAAGGTGAGCGAAGCTCTATAGATCTCCATCGCTTGCTTATAGAGCTTGAAAACATGATGAAGAGCAGCTTTCCAAAAAATATTGAAATTTTCGTCTCTTCCCCACCCAACATTCCAACGGTACTATGCGATGCCACGCAGATACATCAAGTTCTTCTCAACCTATGCGTGAATGCGCGTGATGCGATGCCTGAGGGTGGAAAACTTTCGCTGGACGCACAATTCCTCAACGTCGATATCGCTTATGCGAGCCACATTCCTGATGGTAAACCGGGTGATTTTGTCATGCTTAGAGTGAGAGACACGGGCACTGGAATACCTCCAGAAATTTTGGAAAGGATCTTTGATCCCTTCTTTACTACCAAAGGACCGGACAAGGGTACTGGCCTTGGTCTCTCAACGGTTAGCGGTATCGTCAGAGGACATGGTGGGTTCTTGCACGCCTATTCGCAGCTCGGTCAAGGTTCCACTTTCTGCGTCTATCTTCCAGCGGAGGTGTCAGGTGTTGCCGCAGCGAGCGCCACAGTTGCACCAATTGGATTTCGCGGGTCTGGGGAGACGATTCTTGTTGTGGACGACGAAGAAGTTATCCGCAAGATGTCTACTACAGTGTTGAAGAACCTTAACTTTAACCTGGTGACAGCTAGCGACGGGCTTGAGGCTTTAATCAAGGTGGCGGAAAATCGAGACCGCCTAGCAGTAATCATCACCGACCTCCATATGCCCTATATGGATGGATTGGCGTTCGTTCAAGCTCTCCGGCGAATACTACCCAATATTCCTGTCATCATCACAAGTGGAATGATGGACGAGGCTACTGCCCATAAGATGGCAGCATTGGGAGTCACCAAACGGCTAGACAAACCATTTACTGAAGCGCAATTAGCAGAAGTGTTGCGACCAATCCTAGCATCAGAATAACAGAGATCGTGGCCAAACGTGATTACCGAGGATGGAAGCTTATTGTCCTTCCACCTGGTGTTGCCTGCACTAAGCAGCAAAAGGCAAAAATTGCGGCGAGTTTGTCGTTTTATCTGTAATCATGAGTTGAGCTATTTGTTCATGCAACTGCCGCTGACTGTATGGCTTAAATATCACTGCACTGGCATGTTGCTCATCGCATAGCGGTCGAAAGTCGTTCAACCCAGTCGCAAATAGAACTCGGATTCCAGCGGTCCTAGGTGATTCACGGAGACGGCGGAGGACATTCAGACCGTTTGCGCCTGGCATCTGTACATCGAGGATGATCAAGTCTGGCTGCTCCGCGTCTGCCAGGCGAAGGCCTTCCTCACCTGACCGGGCCACGAAGACCGCTTTTGCTCCTTCTTGGAGCAAAAAACGCTTAAGGAAAGAAAGCATGGTTTCATCATCGTCCACTATCAAGTACTTGGGCGGGAGGTAGATTTGTTGTCATTGCAATATTTATGGTAATTATGACACGTTGTCAAACATGACCTCTGTATATTTTAACTCTTCAAAAGTCTTTTTTAGAAAAGTGCTGGCTTCACCATGGAAAGCTTCTGCTGTTAGCACCTGGCTTCGGCTCGCCCCCTGCGGAGTGCTCATTTCAGCTCCATCCTCCAGCGAAAATTCGCCCTTTGCGCAACTATGGCAAAATAAGGATGGACCACAAAAGGCTGGAGCGGTCGGGACGGATTCATACTGCCCACGAGGTGCCGCCGATCCACTCAATACGTAGCTCAGCTCGGGCTGATAGCTCTAACGTAAACGCAGCGGCAACGGGAGTGAGATGTCTTAAGCTCTGTTTAGCTCCCCGCCGGCGGACGCCACTTTCTTGTCCTTCAAAAAAGTGGAGGCGAGGGGAGTTGAACCCCTGTCCGAATCGCCGTTCATGAAAGCGTCTCCATGCTCAGTGAATCATTTAGTCTCGGCTGGAGGCTGCGATCCACAGCATCCCCTTTGCCCAGCGTCCTGTAGATCTCGCCTCGGTGCCGGTCGCCCGCACCTTTGGCCAGCCTGTAAGTAGTCGCACCCCCGATTCACAGACTTCACCGGGGACACGTCGCAGTCAGTTAAGCCGCGAGGGCAAGCTCGTTAGAGTTCGCATTTATTGTTTTTGACTCGATTTTTAACGCGGCCAACGAATCATCCGCGGCATGCAGCCTCCACTTCAAGCCACCCGTCGAAACCAGGACGCCCCCGAAATGAATTAGCAATTCATTATATTCTCTACGTCAGCGGATTCAAGGTCGATTCCGCTATTTGTCTTCAGATGGCTCATAGAAGCCATCGCAGGCTAAATCTCAAAACTCACACTCGCGCCCGTGTTCTCCCGCTGTAGCACATCCGCCAGCGTCACGCTGCTGAGCCACTCCCCCATCACCGATTGCAAGTCCAGCAGTGTCGTGCGCAGGGACGCTGGTCCCACATCACCGCCGGGCATGATTTCCAGCGGCCCATCCACCAGATAAATCACCTCCCCGACCGTGATCCTCGTAGGAGGTTTCCCAAGATGATATCCCCCACCCGCTCCCCGGCGGCTCACCAGCAGACCGCCTTTGCGGAGCACCAGGAGGATCTGCTCCAGAAACTTCAGCGGAATACGCTCCTCCTGCGAGAGCGAAGTGATGGAAAAAAGGCTACCCGGCGCACTGCGGCTCATCGCTAGGACCGCGCGCAGGGCATACTCGGCTTTTTTCGATATTTTCATGTGGGAAGCGGAGCGAGCATAAGCGGTAAACCCAGCGGCGCAACCTGCCAGAATTCACCGCCTTTGCCTCAGCTTTGCCAAATCCCATTGCCGCACGTATGCTATCCACAATGGACGAGCTGTTTGCCGGGACTTCCGCAACCGACGCTGCGGAAGCGGCGCCGGGAAAGCCGCGACCCGTCGCTCCGGAGGCCCCCCTCGCCACACGCATGCGGCCACGCACGCTGGACGAGTATGCCGGTCAGCATCACATCCTCGCCCAAGGGAAACTGCTGCGCCGCGCCATCGAGGCTGACCGCTTTTCCTCCCTCATCTTTTACGGGCCACCCGGCGTCGGAAAGACCACGCTTGCCTCCATCATTTCACACGAGACGAAGTCGCGCTTCGTCACCCTCAGCGGCGTGGAGAGCAATGTTTCCGAGATTCGCCAGGTTGCAGATGCCGCTAACAAACTCCTGCGAATGAATCACCAGAGCACGATTCTCTTCGTAGATGAAATCCACCGCTTCAACAAAGCCCAGCAGGATGTGCTCCTGCCTCATTTGGAACGCGGCACCCTGCGGTTTATCGGCGCGACCACGCACAATCCCTTCTTCTACGTCAACAGCCCCCTCATCAGCCGCTCCCAGCTCTTTACCCTTGAGCCCGTCGCAGTGGAGGATCTGGAAAAGCTGCTCGACCGCGCGCTCATTGATCCGCGCGGCCTCGGTGGACAGGAAATCACTCTAACCCCGGAAGCCCGCCGCCATTTCGCCACCATCTGCGATGGCGACGCCCGCCAGTGCCTGAATGCGCTGGAACTGGCCGCTCTCACCACCGAGCCGGACGAAACTGGCCGAGTCACTATCGACCTCGCCGTAGCGGAAGAGTCTGTGCAGCAGAAGGCCGTGGTCTATGACGGCGACGGCGATGCCCACTACGATACCATCAGTGCTTTCATCAAAAGCATTCGCGGCTCCGATCCGGATGCCGCTCTCTACTGGCTCGCGAAGATGCTCTATGCCGGGGAGGATATCCGGTTCATCGCCCGCCGCATCGTCATCAGCGCCAGCGAAGACATCGGCATGGCAGACAGCAATGGCATTCGCGTCGCAGTCGCCGCCCAACAGGCAGTCGAATTCATCGGGATGCCGGAAGCCCGTATTCCCCTCGCCCACGCTACGGTTTACCTCGCCACCGCGCCGAAGAGCAATCGCGCCTACGCCGCCGTGAATGCCGCTCTGAAAGACGTCAAAGAAGGCCGCACCCTCGCAGTGCCAAAGCATCTGCGCAGCACCGCCTACAAAGGCTCAAAACGCCTCCAGCACGGCGAGGGTTATCAATACAGTCACGACAGCGAGGAGGGCTTCATTCCCCAGGCCTACCTGCCGGAGGGACGCCGCTATTATGAACCGTCTTCCAATGGCATGGAGATCAAAGTAAAAGAGCGTCTGGACTACTGGCGACGGAAATTTGAAGAGAGCCTAGGACAGCCTGAGGGCGATGCTCCTCCCCCGTCCGTGGAAGATTTGGCCTCCTGATCACGGCCCGCGTGGCTTTTGAGCAAAATAGTGGCGTCAGGCGTCCAATCAATCTTCAGCACGCGATTTCCGGGTAGTTAACTCAACTCAAAGGAGAATGTTACCATGAGCACGGACGACCATTTGCAATCCATCAATCGCCTAACAGAAACTGTCACAGACGCCGCCAAGCGCGCCAGCATCGCTGCCCAGGACGCAGCCAAACGGGCTGGCGTCGTAGCCCAGGACGCTGCGCACAACGTAAAAGAGCGCGCCAGCGCCACCCTCACCAAAGGTGAAAGCTACGTGCGGGCCAATCCCATCCCAACCATTTTCGGAGCCTTGGCTCTGGGCATCGCCATTGGCTACGCCCTGAACCGCCGGGAACCCGAACTTTCCTTTGCTCGCCGCCACCTCGGTGAGCCCTTGGACCATGCTAAGGAAGCCGTTGCCGCCGCTCTGGCGCCTGTAGCTGCCAAGCTTTACAAGGAATACAAAAACGCCAAGTCAAAAGGCGAGGACGCCCTTGGCACTCTGGACGACTACAGCCATTCTACACGGAAGTCTGCAGACCATGTGCTCAAAGACTTGCGCCGTTTCAGCAGCAACCTTAAATTCTGGTAAGCCATGTCCGTTCTTGAATCACCATCGCAAATTATGAACCCACCGGCACGCACTCAGGAAGGCGTCAATGTGAACAACCTGCTCAAGCAGGCACAGGATAACGCCCGTGGCCTCTATGACGATTTTGAGGATTATGTGCGGGAAAAACCCGGCACCGCGATCCTTGCTGCCACCGCTGTCGGTTACTTCCTTCGGAAGCTACCCGTCGGCTCCATCATCACCGCTCAAGTGCGCCTTGTCTCGGCTCTGCTTCCGCCTGCCGTTTTCGTCTTCGGAGCGGCCAAGCTTTATGAAGCTTTGAAGCAGGAGCAAAAGTTGCCTTAAGCGCTGTCCTACGTTTTTTATTCCGCTTGTCTAGATGACCATGGCGGGAGGTTTCGATCTCCTGCCATGGTTTTTTTTTGCTGCGACTTCGATTGTCCGACCGTCAGCTTAGCGTCTCTACCGGGAGCTTTTTCAGAGCACCACCTTCGAGCGCGCTTTGATGAGCTAGGATTCCCGTGCAAGTCCAGTTCGCGCTCTGCTTCGCGTTCGGGAATGGCTCCCTATCTTCTACCAGGGACATCAGGAATTCGTGAGCGAGGTGCGGATGCGAACCACCATGCCCGCCGCCCTGCACAAAGCTCAGGTGGGCATTGTCCTCCAAGTCATAGACCCCCTTGGTCGTGAACCGCTGGATGGGCTCGGGCAGACGATGACCAAAGTCCGGGCACACCACCTTTTCCGGGATTTCATGCTCCGGCTTCTTAGCCGTATGAAGAATGAGCGGCTCGTTTTCAATCAAAGGCCATTCTACAGACTGCTTGGAGCCATAGACGTCAATGCTCTCGCGATACTGCCGAGCTGTATCAAACAGGGATCGGATGATGCGAGCGCTAAGGTCCGATTTGGCGACCTTGATGTGCGCCGTCTCGATCGCGAATGAGGAGTTGTAGTGCTGAATCAACTCCGGACGAATCGTCCCTGAGCCAAAGCAGCTCACATACTCAGCATCGCCGCCCGCCAATCCCAGCACCGGTCCCACGCAATGGGTCGCGTAGTGCATGGGAGGCAACCCAGGCCAGTAGTTCGGCCAGCCGTCCATGTCCTGCTGGTGGCTGGCTTGCAGGAATTGCAGTTTCCCGAGCGCACCCGTGTCCCGCAGCTCTTTCATGAAAAGGTACTCCCGGCTGTAGACCACCGTCTCCATCATCATGTAGCGAAGGCCCGTTTCCTGGGTGAGCCGAATAATTTCCAGACACTCTTCCACGCTGGTGGCCATGGGCACGGTGCAGGCCACGTGCTTGCCTGCTTTCAGTGCTGCGATACTCATCCAGCCGTGGTCGGGAATTGGAGAATTAATATGCACCGCGTCGATCTCGGGATCCTTGAGCAGATCCTCGTAGTTCTCATACCGCTTCGCCACGCCGTATTGATCGCCGATCTGGTTCAGCTTCTGCGGATTGCGCTGGCAGATCGCCGCCATGGTTGCGTTCGGATGGAGTTTGTAAATCGGGATGAACTCCGCCCCGAAACCGAGGCCGACGATGGCGATATTGATCTTTTTGCTCATGGCAGGAGAGGAAAACGAAGCTGAATCTTAGTGCGAGCTATCAAACGGACTCAAGCCCGTTCTTGCACGGACAATCTTTGTGGTAAATCAGACGAAAGACCGTCTTCGGCGAATGAAAAAAGGACGCCTCTTGCAAGGGGGGAAAGATGACTTATGTCACACGGTACATGTCGAATTCCTTCGTCCATCTGCATCTTCACACAGAATACTCGCTGCTCGATGGAGCAGTCCGTATTCCCGATGTGATGGCGCGGGCCAAGGACCTGGGGATGCCTGCCGTGGCGATGACGGATCACGGCAATTTGTACGGCGCGATCGAGTTCTACCAGGAAGCCAAAAAAGCCGGCGTCAAGCCGATCATCGGTTGTGAGGCCTACCTCGCACCGGGCCCGATGTCCGAGCGGAAAGACGTGGCCGGCCGGAAGCGCAGTTCCCACCTGACCCTGCTCGCAGCCGACAATACGGGCTATGCGAATCTGGTGAAGCTCATCACCAAAGCGCATCTAGACGGGCAATACTCCAAGCCGCGCATCGACAAGGAAGCCCTACAGGAACACTCACAGGGACTTATATGCCTGAGCGGCTGCCTTAATGGCGAGATCAATGAATTCATCCTCACCGACCGCGAGGATGAAGCGCGCCGCAGCCTATTGGAATTCCGGGAGATCTTCGGCGCCGATCGCTTTTACCTGGAAGTGCACAATCACGGCATGGCTCAGCAGCTTCGCTGCATGGCGAAGCTGAAGGAATTCTCCAAGGACTATGACCTGAAGCTGGTCGCTGCCAATGACGTGCATTTTCTGAACAAGGCCGACCACGAAGCGCATGATGTCATGATCTGCATCGGCACGGGCGCGAACGTGCATGATGAGAAGCGGCTGCATTACTCCCCGGAAGTCTATTTCAAGACTCCGCAGGAAATGCGGCGCCTCTTCGAAGACATGGAGGAGGCCTGCGACAATACCCTGGAGGTCGCGGAGAAATGCAATATCAGCATCGAGCTGGATGCTTCCAGCATCGCCAAGTATCCGCAGTTCGAGCCGCCCGCAGGTTACACGCGGGGCGACTACCTGAAGGAGCTGTGCATCAAAGGTCTGGAGCATCGCTACGGGCGTGACCGGGCGATGAATGACGACTCCCTGCGTGAGCGCCTGGACTACGAGTTGGGCATCATCAATCAGATGAACTTCACGTCCTACTTCTTGATCGTGTGGGACTTCATCAAGTGGGCGCGGGACCACGGCATCCCCGTGGGCCCGGGCCGTGGATCGGCGGCAGGATCGCTGGTCGCTTACACGCTCGGCATCACAGATCTGTGTCCCATCCGCTTTGGACTGATCTTCGAACGTTTCCTCAATCCGGAGCGTGTGTCGCCTCCGGACGTTGACATCGACTTCTGCCAGACCCGTCGGCCGGAAGTGATCGAATACGTTCGGCAACACTACGGCGAGCGCAGTGTCAGCCACATCATCACCTTCGGCACCATGGGTGCGAAAAGCGTGGTGCGCGATGTCGGCCGCGTGCTGGGCTGGAGCTATGGCGATGCCGACCGGCTGGCCAAGATGATTCCGTCGGATCTGAAGATGACGCTGGCCAAGGCCCGCGAGCAGAATCCGGAACTGAAAGCGGCGCTGGAAAGCGAAGCCAACACCCAGCAGCTCTGGCAATACGCCACCTTCCTGGAAGGGCTGACGCGTAATGCCGGCATTCACGCGGCGGGCATCGTTATCGGTGACCAGCCGCTCGACAATTTCATTCCCCTTTCGCGCGGCAGCGAGGATGAAGTGGTCTCTCAGTTCGCCATGGGTCCGCTCACAGATGTGGGCATGTTGAAGATGGACTTCCTGGGGCTGAAGACGCTCACCGTCATCAAGGATGCCGTGGACTTCGTGCGGCGTCGCGTGCCCAACTTCAAGATTGAAGAAGTGCCGCTGGATGACAAAGCGACTTACGACCTTCTGAAGCGCGGTGAGAATATCGCGGTCTTCCAGATGGAATCTGGCGGTATGTCCAATACCTGCCGGCAACTGGAACCGGACCGCATTGAGGAAATCATCGCCTTGCTCGCGCTCTACCGTCCAGGGCCGATGGACCTCATCCCGGACTTCATCAAGCGGAAGAAGGGCGAGCAAAAGGTGGAGTACCTTCACCCGCTGTTGGAGGACGTGAGCAAGGAAACTTTCGGCATTCTTATCTACCAGGAGCAGGTGCAGAAAGCGGCGAACCTACTCGCGGGCTTCTCGCTCGGCGCTGCTGACTTGCTGCGCCGCGCCATGGGTAAGAAGAAGGCGGAGGAAATGGCGAAACAGCGATCCCTGTTCGTCAAAGGCTGCCTGGAAACGAATCAAATTCCCGAAAAGAAGGCGAATGATATCTTCGACTTGTTGGAGAAGTTCGCGGGCTACGGTTTCAACAAATCCCACTCCGCTGCCTACGGGATCGTCACGTACAACACCGCCTACCTGAAGGCGAACTACCCCGTGGAGTTCATGGCTGCGGTGTTGTCCTATGAAATCAACAGCACGGACAAGATCGCGGGCTTCGTCTCGGAATGTCAGCGCATGGGCATCGCCATCCTGCCGCCGGACATCAACCGCAGCATGCTGAAGTTCGCTCCCGAATCCGATGTCCCGGGTGAGATACCTAAATCCATCCGCTACGGTCTTTCCGCTGTGAAGAACGTTGGCGAAGCGGCCATGGAGGCAGCCATCATGGAGAGGAATCTGCACGGCCCCTACGCCGGTCTGGATGACTTCGCGGCGCGGGTGGACAGCAGGCTGATCAACAAGCGGCTCATGGAAGCGCTCATCAAGGTCGGCGCCTTTGACTTCGCTGGGGAAGGCCGCACCTCCGCCTTCCAGCGCCTGGATAAAGTGCTGCAGGACGCCTCCAGCCGGCAGAAGGAAAAGAAGGCCGGCGTGGTGAACTTGTTTGATGACGACGTCTTTGGAGCCAGCACGAGCCGGCCCGCATCATCCGCGACAGCAGTTCCCGATTGGACCAAGGAAGAGGTCATGGTCTTCGAAAAGGAACTGCTGGGTTTCTATGTTTCCGGTCATCCGCTGGATAACTACCGGCATGTCTTTGACAGCAGCAAGATCACCCGGCTGGCAGACATCCAGGATCAGAAAGAGGAGAAAGCCACCGTCCATTGTGCGGGCTTCATCCAGCGTGTGGATGTGAAGTATACGAAGAAGGACAACCGCGCTTTTGCCGCCTTCGTTTTGGAAGACTTTTCAGGCACGGTGGAAGTCATCACGTGGAGCGAGGCTTATGAGAAGTTCCGCGATCTTATCGTGGATGGCAGTGTCGTCGGTATTCGCGCGCGCGCAGAACGTGACTCACGCTCCGAAATGATCCGCCTGACCATCCAGGAAGTGAAGCCCCTGAAGGTTGGCAAGCCCAAGAAAGACAATGGCGAGAAGCCAAACAATGGGAATGGCAGCGGAAACGGTAATGGTCTCTCCAAAACCAAGCCCGAGACTGAAGCTTTGAAGTTACATCTTCATTCCAGCCGACATGGCGAAGAAGACTTGGAAGCGATTGGCGCGGTGCTTCTATCTTATCCGGGAGACACCCCGGTGAGGCTCCACGTAACCATGGCTTCGGGTGGGACGGCCCGGCTGAATCTGGGGAGGAACTTCAGGGTGAATCTCACGGATGAGCTCAAGCAGAAGGTCATGCCGTGGCTCAGCGCGGAATAAGGTCTGGCACTGGCAAGTGCGTTTCACCGTTTAGACCGGACCAAAAAAGCGTCAAGTGCCGCAGAGGCGTGCTGCAATACGCGATATTGCGTACTACGTAGTATGCTATGGCGGAAAAAGTTGTGTTTGCTGGCGAAAGGCGGCAGGCGGGTCGGGTTGAGAGGGCGCAAAGACACAACGTATAGGTGCCAGATGCGGACCTGTTCGCAAGGGACGGCGGGGGCAGTAGAACCCAACTGGAGCACTACGGACTGAGCCGGCTCATTTCCCATGCACCACTCCCCTCACCCCGCCGATAAAGGATGCGGTCGTGGAGTCGACTGGGGCGGCCCTGCCAAAACTCCACTTCCTGCGGGGCTAGGACAAAACCTCCCCAATACGATGGCAGCGGCACCTGCCCTTCTGGATAGCGGGTTTTCATCTCGCGATCACGCTCCTCCAGCCACTCGCGCCCGGGGATTTCCGCACTTTGATCTTCCGACACCCAAGCCCCTATCTGGCTCCCATAGGGACGGCTTTGGAAATAGGTATTCGATTCCTCACGGTCCAGCACGGTGACAGCGCCACGCACGCAGATCTGGCGTTCCCGCTCCTTCCAAAAAATGACCAGGGCCGCCTTGGGGTTGTTCGAAAGTTCGCGTCCCTTCCGGCTGACGTAGTTGGTGAAAAAGGAAAATCCGCGTTCATCCATGCCCTTTAAAAGCACGGTGCGGGCGGAGGGCTGACCGTCGGCCGAGACGGTTGCGAGGGTCATGGCGTTTGTTTCCGGAACCTTCGCGGCCAGTGCATCGTCCAGCCACAAGCGAAAAAGCGAGAGAGGATCCTGCGGCAGCGTCGCCTCGTCGAGTGAGCCTTTTTCGTAACTGAGGCGCAGATCAGCCAAATTCGGTTTGCCAGCGGAGTCCATGTGGAGAATTGAGTTTGAGGCGGTGCAGGAGCGGTAGTGGCGATGCTCGCTCCGAGAGCGGTCTCCACCAGCGATAATTACGATATGAGTCAATCCTTTGCAGGTCTTCTTTCGCAGATCGACCGGGTCCTGTTGGACGCGGATGTGATCCAGCGCCGCACCGTGGAACTGGCCAAAGAGATCGAGCAGGACTTTGACGGGAGGCCGATCAGCGTCGTGGCTCTCATGGATGGGGCTCTATTTTTTGTGGCGGACCTGCTGCGTCACATCAATCTGCCGGTGCAACTGCATACCATGTCCGTGAGCAGCTACCACGGCGGCACGGCGACGAGCGGCCGCGTGCAAATGGCGCAGACGCTGCCTTTCGACCTGAAAGCGAAGCACGTGCTGCTGATCGACGACATCCTCGATACCGGCCTGACTTTGTCCGCGGTGAGGGAGCGGCTCCTGCAAGAATGTTCTCCAGAGACGCTGAAAGTGGCGGTGCTCCTGCGCAAGAACCGGCTTCGCGAGGCGGAAGTCCACGCGGATTACGTGGGATTCGACATCGAGGACGAGTTTGTGGTGGGGTACGGCATGGACTATCAGGGCTATTACCGTCCCCTGCCGTCCATCGGCATCTTGAATCCCAACAAGGAGCCGCAGCCATGAACGTGCGTGTGCTTTTTTTCTCCGTGTTGCAGGACATCACGGGACTCGCCGAGATCGATGTAGAGATGGAACCCGGCGCGACATTGGGCGAATTGGTGCAGGAACTGCAAGTGCGCTGGCCGGCTCTCACTAAATGGGATAAGAACCTGCTCCTGGCAGTGGACCAGGCCTATGCAAAACGGGAGACAGTTCTGACGGAGAACGCAGAAGTGGCGATCATGCCGCCGGTGCAAGGCGGCTAAGGATTTGATATTATGGGCATGGACATGGAAACCGGAACAGAAGCGGAAGTAGAGGCACAGACTCCCGCGCCTCCCTTGGAGCCGTGCCCATTCCTTCCCAATCCTCCGCGCCCTGTGAAGGCCAAGGATGTGAATGACATGGGACGGGATCGCGGCGAGAAGTTCTATTGGCTGACGCTGGACTACGCCCAAGTGCGCTGGCTGGAGCGTCACCCCGCGCACACGCTGCTGATGCTCAATCGCGCGCTTACGTGCAACCTGCCGGACATCTCTTTGAACGGCGCTGTAAAGCCCTACCACGCGGTTGCCTGGATCTTGCAACACCGTCCCCCGGAACTCTTCATCGGTAATCCGCGACGGCATTGGCAACACCTCGCCACCCGGATGACTCCACCCTTCAAGGATCTGCGGACCTGGCGTGCCTGGGCCTGCTGGTATCTTTCCTGCCGCGCGCTGGATGAACTGGAGTTCCCTTCGGATACGAAACAGATCTATGAAGAGCGAGTCGTTGAGCCCCGCTATGAAGATATCGTGGAGAACTTGGGTCGGCTGAGTCCGAATGACGATGTGGCCGCGTGGCAGAGCGCCTTGGAATGGGCGGAAGCACATAATCCCAATGTGAGTCCACGGACGCGGAGCACAGCAACGATTCGTGTGATCCCACATGAGGAACTACCCACCGTGAAGCGGTTGGCGCATGAGATCTGGCCGCAGGCATACTCGTCGATCATCAGCGAGCACCAGATCGCTTTCATGCTCGGGAAGATGTATGACCTGACGACGATGCAGCGGGACATGATTGAGCATGAGGTCGTGTTTGCCTTGATCGAAGATGGCGTGCGGGAAGTGGGTTATTGCGCCTGGCAGCCGATTGAGGCGGATAGTTCCGCGTTTTTGCACAAGCTCTATGTCTTGCGCGAGTATCAAGGCCGCGGTGTTGGTTCTCAGGCTTTGAATTGGGTGGAGAAGGAGATGCGCGAGCGAGGGTTGAAGACGCTGCGCTTGCGGGTGAACCGGAACAATCATCCGGCGATCCGTGCGTATCGGAGGTCGGGATTTGATTTCGAGAGTGAGGTTTGTTCGGAGATTGGCGAAGGATTTGTGATGGATGATTATGTGATGAGCAAGGGGGTAGAGTGAGGGGGGGGACGATTGGTAGCCTAACATTACTCTGCCGCCAAAGCTGCGTCGAGCCGCAGCACTCCAAACGGCTTCGCCCGGGATGGGGCGAGAGGTGGGAATGGCATCGGGGGTTGGCAGGCTCCGCCCACGTCGGAGCAAGCTCCTCCAACCGAGCGGCGGCAAGCCGCACGCACTCCGGGTGGCTTGGAAGGGCTTTGTCTAGAGAACTGATGAGCAGTCTATTTGACTGCCTTGTTTTCCGGTCTTGCAGGATCAGTGTCTCTCTTCCTGGATAGCTGCTTGAAAAGATCCCATGCCATCGCTGCGAACTCAAGGACGGTCATAGAAAGGATCGCGACAACGATCCCCCATCGCCAAGTATGCTCTACGGGTTTGTCACCCAATAGCCCGATAACCATGACTGAGATCACAGTCACCAATGCATAGATGCCGAAAAATCGACCCGCGCTGGTAAGCATATTAACTTCATTATACCACAAACTCATACCGCGACACAAAATACGCTCCCACCTGGCGGTCGCTGTGGTGGCGGAACCCGTAGTTCGCGTAAATCGCGCGGAGTTTGGGACGGGTGGCCTCGCAGTCGAGGCGGAGGTAGGTCCGATGGAGTTCGCGAGTGCGACCTACGGCCCAGTCGAGTAACGCTGAGGCGATACCACACCCGCCGAATTGACGGCTCACGGCGAGGCGATGGATATAGGTCGATTCGCCGACGGGAACCTCCGGCCAGAATCGTTCGTCCTCCAGTTGGAAACGGACGACGCCTTCGGGTGAGCCATCACATTCAGCTATAAAGAACTGACCACTCGTAACATCGCCGATGATGTTCGAGAGTTGAAGTTCGTCTTCGCGCCAAAGCGGACGGCCTGTTTCAGTGAGCCAGCGCGCGGCCTCCGTGAGGATGCCGGAGACAGTGCTGGCGTCCTCAGGGGCGGCTCGGCGAATGATGGTGGCCATACAGAATTGCGAAGATAGCGATTAAACTCTCCTGCACCCCTGCCGGGGCTTCGACCTTTATCGTAGTGTTCCGGGGGTTTTCAGTCGCTGCGCTCCTTTCACCCCCGGCTACCTTCCCGTCGCCACTCCGTGGCTCAAAGCAATCGACTGCCTACGGCCCTGTCACCACCTTCGCCGGACCATCCAGGATCTCCACACTGAAACTGGCGAGGTCGCCGGCGGCTTTGGTGATGACGAAGGTGATGGTGGATTTCCCGGCAGGCAGATCGAGTTCCAGAACGTCAGGAACTTCCTGAATGATCTTTTCACCGATGGTGACGATCACGTTCGCTGCGGTGCTGAGTTTGAGTTTCACTTTGCCAGCGGATGCCATTTCCAGATCGGCCTGAGCGATCTTGGGGAACCATGGATACATTTTGGCGGGAGCCTGGAGTTCATCGAGCGGCAGATTGCCATTCACCAAGCTGTACTTCATTTCCCAGGGATAGGCATACTTGCGGTCATTGAGGGCAAACAAGCCAACGTGGCGAACGTGGTCTGTGTCCGGCTGACTGATCGCGCCCATGACACGCCAGGTGCGGATGAAACGGTTGGCGGGGGTCTTGTAATTGCCTTCTCTACCGAGTTCGGAAAGGAAACGGACCAGATCCAGGAATTCATCCTCGCGCAATGTGGCAGTGAGGCCGGGGGGCATCATGCTGACAGGGCTGATGATGTTCTGGGCGATGTTGGCTTTGACGACTTTATGGACTTGGTTGGCCGCATCACGGATGAGCAATTCCGTACCGGTATCTTGGGCAATCGCCCCGGCAGCCACCTGACCATCCTTCGTGGTGACCATGGTCATGTGGTAGCCTTCCTTGATCTTCTTGGAAGGTTCCAGGAGTGACTCGATGATGTAATCCACGGGTGCGCTGGAACCGAGTGACACCATGTTCGGCCCGATGAGGCCGCCAGTCTCGCCGATGGCGTGGCAGGTCATGCAAAGGAGCTGCACGCGGCGGTAGAGTTTTTCACCGCGCGCGGCATCACCGAGCTGCTGCACCTTGGCCACCATGGCCTTCAGTTCTTCAGGCGTGAGCGGCTTGTCCATCTGGCGCACGTTGCCGGCTTTGCGCAGCGCATCTTCAATGAGATTAGCCATGCCACGGCTACTGGCGAGGCGGATGCCTTCAATGGCAGCGGACTCAGGGATGGTCTTGCCTTCCAGTTCCTTGGCGAGGATCGCAGGCAGCTTCTTGTTCTTGAGGAATGCTTCAATCACCGGGCGAGCTTCTTCAGTGGTCTTCGTATCCGCGAGGAAGGCGACAGCCTGCTGGGCACCGATAGGCGGCGCGAGATCCGCGAGGCCATTAATCGCCAGCACGCGGGTCGCGGCGGGCTGGTTAACTGCTGCGAGTTGTTGGAATAGATCGCGCGTGGCGGCACCGCCAAGGTAGGTCAGACCACGCACGGCAGCCTGGCGAAGCGCGGCTGCGGTATCGGCGTCAGAAGCCCAAGCGGCCAGTTGCGCACGGCTGCTTTCCTGTTTCCACAGGCCTGCCAGTTCGGCTGCGCCGGGGATGATCGCAGAGAAAGTAAGCAGCCCCTGCATCTGCGCTTCGGTCAAGGCAGCGGGAATGACCTTCCGCTGACCCGCACGCACGAGGGCAGCGACCAACTGCTGGATTTCCACATCGCTGCCACCGGCGATCTTCAACTTCACTTCGGTGAGTTGCAGCATCTCCGCAGCTTCCGTAGGCGTCGCTGTTTCACCCGCCATGATCAGCACGGAGGCGCGATCCGTTTCATCCAGTTTTCCGCGGGAGAGTAATGATAGCAGAATGGGGAGCGCCTCCTGTTTGCCGCTGGCGCGGAGAGCATAGACCAAGTGCTTCGGAGGCAGAGCGGCAAAGGCGTCCTTCACTTCAGGTTTGATCGGAGGCGCGGTGGCACTGGCGGGCTTGAGTTGGAGATTGGATACTGCCAAGACTTTAGGCAGCCAGATATCCGCCTGTTCGCGGCACATGAGTTCCAGCAGGAAGTCCAGATTATCGTCCATCGGTTTGTCCAGGACACGCAGCGCAACAGGAATGGCGGCTGCTTTGGACAGGAGATTCAGACAGGACAGCGCCCAGAGACGCACCTGCGCGTTTTCATCCGAGATGGCTTTCTCAAGAGACTTCAGGGCATTGGGCGTCGTCTCCAAATGATGGGACAGCAAGCGCAATCCCGCTGCACGCACGCGCGCATCCGGGGAGGAAAGGAGCTTCTCATTCAGCAAAGCATCGGGCGCGTTCTGCGACTCGCGAGCCCAGGCGGCTTCGAGGAGATTTTGCCAATAGTTTGGGTCGTCTGGAGGAAGAGCGAAGGCCCATTCATCGACCGAGGCTGCGGCCAACTGAGGCTCGCGACCGCGGAGTTCACGCTTCGCGAAAGTGCGGTTCCAGCGGCGGGATGATTTCAGATGATCGAGGAGTTCACCCTCTTTGGCTTTGACGAAATCCACTGGCTCACTGAGCGGACGGCCTTTCGCCGTGAGGCGCCAGATACGACCGTGCACGCGGTCGCGACGCGGATCACGGAAGTCCACTTCACCGTGCTGAATGATCGGGTTGAACCAGTCGGCAATATACAAAGCGCCGTCCGGACCTGTGCGCACATCGATGGGGCGGAACCCACGATGCGTGCTGGCGAGCACATCCGGCATCTGCTTGCTGACATACCCACTGCCGCTTTCGGTGAGTTGGAAGCGGTTGATGCGATTGCCGCGGAAGTCACAGGTTACGAAAGTCCCCTGCCAGTCATCCGGGAAGTGTGGTTCTTCGATGATGTCCAGACCGCACTGTTTTGGCTGGCCAGGATTTAGCCCTCTAACGATGCGCTTCGCGCCGGGACTGGTGGCGAAGACCGCGCCGGGGAAAACATAGTTTATCCCTTCACTGCCTGCGCCATCCGTGGCAAAGCATTGGCCCCAGCGGTCATATTCGGTGCCCCAGGGATTGATAAGCCCCTTTGCGACCACATCCAGTCTCCGCAGTTCTGGACGGTAGTTCCAGATGCCACCACCCATGAGACGGCGCACACCCCAAGGCGTCTCCACATGGCTGTGAATATAGATGCTCTGGTTAAAGCTGATCATGCCCTCCGGCGTGAAGCGGAAGGTGTGGATAAGGTGATGCGTGTCCTCTGTGCCGAAGCCGCTCAGCATGGTTTTGCGGACATCAGCCTTGCCGTCGCCATCCGTGTCTTTGAGAAAAAGGATCTCGGTGGAGTTCGCCACATAACAGCCGCCATCCGCCGGAATGAGCGCGGTAGGGATGTGCAGATTGTCGGCAAACAGGGTGGACTTGTCGGCCTTGCCATCGCGGTCCGTGTCTTCCACCACCACGATCTCATCGATGGCGGCTTCACCGGGTTTGATCTGGGGATAGGTCGTGCTGCAGACGACCCAGAGGCGACCCTGTGCATCCCAGTTCATCTGTACGGGCTTCCGCAAGAGGGGTTCCGCTGCCCAGAGGTTCAGCTCATAGCCCTCTGGCACGATGAAGGCTTTTTGCTCAGCCTCCACAGAGGGATCGGGAATGCCGTCCACCGTGGCGGGCTGCGAGGCCAGAGCCAGGGAGAATTGTCCGGCGAGAACCAAACAGGAAAGGAAAAGAGAGGGACGAAACATGAGGTGACGAAGGGCAGAAATTTCGAATAGGGAGCCAGAGTGAGCAGCGGGCGGAAGGGACGGTTAAGGCAGGCGTTTGGATTGCAAAACGGCCTGCTTGAGCTTGGTGATCTCCTGCTCCTGAGCCTCCACGATGGTGTCGAACTGCTCCATCTCCTTGGCATTCTGACCCTGCTCATGTTTGCGGAAGCCGAAGAGGTAGGTTTCATTCGCGGGACGCCAGCGGTTGAAGAAGAGGAAATCCTTTTTCACGACAGCCTTCCGGAGCGTCGTGGCTTCCGTAGTGTCGAAGTCTGGCTTTGGTAGGCCCAGAGCACCAATAACCGCAGTGGCCCAGATTTGGTATCCTTCATCGGCGTAATGCAGGCCATTTTCCGTGAGTGGCTTCTTGGGCTTCTCCGCGCGGGCGCCGCCCATGAGGTCGAAGCTATCCACAAACGTGGCGGATTGCTTAGCGGCGAGTTCCTTCAGCGCATCACGGATATCGCTCAGCTTCCCATTGGCTTCAGTCAGATCCGGGAGCGGCGCACCGAGATTTTCAAAAGGCGGTGGAGCGACGATGATGACGCGGAGCTTGGGCGACTTCGCATGGGCCAGATCCAGCAGCGCGCGGTAGGCAGTGATGAATTCCGGCATCTTGATCAGGCCCTCAAAAGGCATGTCGGCACCGTAGCAGGTAATGAGTACGGTCGGCTTCAGTAGTTCCAGATGCTTGGAAAGACGCTCCAGCCCCTCCGTGGGAGGGCCGAAATAAGAGCGTGCATGGCCAAATACGGTGTCACCGCTCCAGCCCAGGTTTCGCACGGTGATCTTTTTGCCGGGCTGGGCCAGTTGCAGACCCGTTTCCAGGAAGCCGTACTTCTGCTCACGCTCGATGATCGTGCCACCCAACAGGACGATGCGATCGCCGTCCTGAAAAGGGTATTCTGTGGCAGAAACCGTTGAGAGAGAGCCGAATACCAAAGCGGCGGAGAACAGGAGGCGAAAGATCATGCGAGTGAAGAGTCGATGGGAAGAGAATGGGTAATAAAGACGCGCGAAAAGGCGGAGAGTGGACGCGAGGCAGGGAAAATGGGCGAGAAGCTACTACGGCCTCAGGCCGCTATCCCTTGCCATTCAAGGCGCGACGCTAGAGAAATTCTTTGCGGTGGCAAAGGAAAATCGTAGCGTACCGCGCACATGAAATTAGCCCTCGTTACCGGCTCCTGCGGCCTCATCGGATCTGAAACCTGTAAGCGTCTCGACAAAGAGGGCATGGCCGTGGTGGGGGTGGACAATGACATGCGGGCCTATTTCTTCGGTGAGGAAGCCTCGACGGCAAAGACTTTGCGCGTCCTGCAAAAGCTCCAGCGCTACAATCACGAGCATGCCGACATCCGGAGTTGGGAGTCGGTGGAGGAGATTTTCAAGAAGTACGGCTTTGCGATTGGCGCCATCGTACACACTGCGGCGCAGCCTTCCCATGACTGGGCTGCGCGGGAGCCGCTGACCGATTTCGGCGTGAATGCCGTGGGTACCATGCACCTGCTGGAGGCGACCCGGCTTTACTGCCCTGAGGCGGTTTTCATCTTCACCAGCACGAACAAGGTGTATGGCGACACTCCGAATCGCCTCCCTCTTATTGAGACGGAGACCCGCTGGGAGATCGACAAGAGCCACCCATTTTATGAAAAAGGCATCGACGAGAGCATGAGCATCGATGCCTGCAAGCACTCCATCTTTGGCGCCAGCAAAGTGGCGGCAGACGTGATGGTGCAGGAGTATGGACAGTATTTTGGGATGAAGACCGGGGTCTTCCGGGGCGGCTGTCTCACCGGTCCGGCGCACGCAGGCGCGGAACTGCATGGTTTCCTGGCCTACCTCATGAAGTGCACCGTGACGGGTCGCCCCTACAATGTCTTTGGCTACAAGGGCAAACAGGTGCGGGATAACATTCACAGCCACGACCTGGTGGATGCATTCTGGAAGTTCATCCAAAATCCGCGCAGTGGCGAGGTGTATAACATCGGCGGATCCCGCCACAGCAACTGTTCCATGCTGGAGGCCATCCGTCTCTGCGAAGACATCAGCGGCAAAAAGCTGGAGTTCAGCTATAAGGAGGACAACCGCATCGGCGATCACATCTGGTATGTGAGCGATGTATCGAAGTTCCAGGCGCATTACCCGGACTGGAAGTATCAGTATGACCTGCGCACGTTGATGGAGGAGATCCATGCGGCGTGTGTGGCGGGGTGATGTGGAGGTAAAAGTGGGGCGGGCGCCATCATGAACCGACTGACCTCCGCTCTCCTGACCTACGCAATTCTCATCGTTTGCTGTTCCTGTCAGTTAAATCGGGCAGATATCGCCGTTGAAGAACGCGAACTGGAAAGCCTCTACGATAGGGTGACCACCGAAGATAATCTTCCTATGGTAGGTGATCCGCGCGTAGATTGGATCCGTTATGAAGGCGTTAAGCCTCAAATATATCGATTCTTCGAGGTTTTTGAGCAGTACCGCAAAAAGGTTGGAGCACGCCGCTCTCAAGAATGGCTTTTAGGTCTGGTCAGGGCTCAAGGCCTCAATGTAGTGCTGACGCACCCTGTTTCACGATTTTACGTCGACTCTCCTACGATGAAGCGATTGCTAGAATCTACCCAGGCTTCCTCAAAGCGTTTCGAATACCAGAATGGTAGTCCACCTTCCTTCGAAAGAGTTCAGGCAAATCGTAGTGCGTATGAAATCGGCACTACACCAAGTATTCCTCGTTAGCATTCTGCTCTAAGGCAGAAACCGCAGGGCAATCTCCCGGCCGTTGATCTTCTCGGCTGTGCCGATGACGATGCCCCCTGCCCCGCTTTCGCGGCGCACGATGACGGCTCGCTCATAAAAGGAGTCTTTGACGGTTTCCCAGCTTCCCTCTTTAGGTGGTAGCTGCGACATTTCGGCCTTGAGCACGGCTTCCAGGACGGTCTGCTTGGTCTGGAGTTCAAGTTCCTTGCGACGGCACTGTTCGAATGCGGGGAAGCGGCTTTTCACCAAGGGATGGCTCTTTTGGATATCGCTGCGGATGGATTGCCAGTCACCGGCTGCTTCACCCCAAGGTTTGGTCGCGGCGGCTTCGATGCGGGCATAAAGCTGCCGGATCTCCGCCACTATACCTTTCCATTCATCAATGGAAGCCATGGTTTTCGCCGCGTCTTTCGCTTCCTCTGCGTCATTGCCCGCGGCCTTTTCACGAAGTGCTGCTTCGATGCCGGCCAACGCTTCCTTCTCCAACTCCGGTTGAGCTTCAATGCCCAGAACCATGCGCTGCAGCCAATCGGAAGTGGCCTGCTCGCGTCTCACGCATAAAGCCAAGGCATGCCGGGCGGGCAAAGTCTGCATTCGCTCCAGCCAGAATAAGCGCCCGGCCTTGTCCAATCGCAGGACATGACGGGCTGCCAGGTCGCACCATTGCGTTTCGAGCCCGTATTCCGCCAGCACTTCCAGCAGGCCTTCACTGGAACCCAACTGATACGCGGATCTGCGTGCCAGCATCATCCAATTGACCGCTTCCTGAATCTTGCTGGCGCGGAAGGCAATGTCTGCCTGCACCATGGCGAGACGGGTCAATATCTGCAATTTGGCCAGATGCGGTAGGGGTGCGAACGGACCTTCTTCCCGTGTGATGCCCCATTCGCAGGGTTCGGTCATCGCGGCAGCGCGCTGCCATCGGCTCAAAGACGGAGCTGCCAGCCGGAGAATTCCCGTCACGGCCTCATCGTCGCTATGCCGTTTCCCGGTGAGAGTTTCACTGACGATCTTGTTCTGATCCGCAGAGAGATCCGGCAGCATGGCGATTGCCTGCCAGTGGATCAGCGCTGGGTTTTTCGGGGCTTGGTCTGCAAGGGCCGCCGGGCTGCTGGTTTGGGCGAAAGTGGAAGGCTGGAAAGCCAACCACGCGAAAGCGGCGCCTAGCAGAACGGCGGAGACAAAGGGGCATGGGTGGCGAGGATTCATGTAGGTTTTCATCACGCTCCCCCGCCTTCCTCTTTTGATCATCGCTTCCCGATGGTGAGGCGACCCCCGCACCGCATCAAATGATGCGCCTGATCGAGCCGCCCGCAAGCCCGCACGAATTCCTCAGTGGTGTCCGTGTCATACTTGAACATCTCGTAGTGGCACGGCACCACCAGTCCCGCGCCACAGGCTTTCGCCAGCGCGGCGGCTTCCATGCCATTGAGATTTCCGGGGACGCGACGTTCCGGCTTGTAGCCATTGATCGGCAGGAGCATCAGGTCGCAGCGGGCCAGGCGTAGGGGCTCTATCAGTCCATCATGCCAGCGAGTGCTGCCGGCGTGATAAAGCGTGATGCCATTGCGCCGGATGAGATAGCCCAGATAGAGGCAGCGGCCAGTGTCATCCCTCTCGATCTCGCCATGCGCGCTGGCCACGCCCGTGAACTCCCAACCGTCCACCGTAAGACTCTGGCCGTCATTCATCGGGATGTATTCGATGGCTGCATTCGGCAACCGCCGGCGAGCCTGCGCTACCGTTGCTTCGGGCAAAATCAGTTTTAGTTGCCCGCTCGCCGTGGCCAGGGGGCGCAGCGTGTCTTCATCAAAGTGGTCGCCATACTGATGACTGCTCAGGGCCACACCGACCATGTCCAGTTTCTCAGGTGAGAGCGGGATATCGGTCATGCGGGCATGGGGCCGATCGGTTCTGGAAAGGCGTTTGTGGAGCGAGTCCGACAGGTAGGGATCCAGGAGCAGAAACTCCCCCGCGCATTTGATGAGGAAACCGCTCTGTCCCAACCACCAGACGTGAAGCCGGTCACCTCCATTGGATGCTGCATGCACGTCGGCCAGCAGAGCGCCGTTCTGAAGCACAGGTTTGATCAGCATGAAAGGTCGTCTTATCCGGATACGCGGCCCACCGCCGCCAGGGCCATCGAGATTCCCAGAAAGTCCCGAATGCTTCAAGACTTCTCTGCGATTTTGCGGACCACTGCTTCTATCTACCGAAGCCTCAGGGTGCGGCGCACTCCTTGGCCAACTGCTGGCTTTCCGGAGAAAGCTTTGCCATCGGATACTTCACGAATTTCCCATCGAGCATCTTCAGCACCACGAATTCCCCTTCCAGCCGGTCGAACCCCGCCTTGATGGCTTTTCCTTCGGCGTTCGTCCACTTCATGATGGGCGGCAGCTCTTTCTTGAAAGCGACCTTTGGAGCATTTGCGTCCAACGCGGCGCCTGAGGCAATCCACTCGCGGAGCTTGGTGATTTTTGCCTGCGGCATGGGGCCATCAGGCGGCATCGCGTTGTCCACATTCGGGTTGGCGATTACTTCGTAAAAGTGGCTGTTCGAGGGGCTGCCCGGTTCGATGATGAGATTCGGCCCGATGTCCTTGGCGAAGCGCCTCAAGTTGTCGAAGACAAACCCAGCCTTCTCCTTCTTTTTCTCCTCACTGTGGCAGTCGTAGCAGTACTCTTTGAGAATCGGTTTGATCTCCTTCTCAAAATCCACTGCCAACGCTAAATGCGTCGAACTCCACATGAGGGCGGAACAAGCCAAGGCGGCGCGGGCGGAGGGCAGCATGCGGTAAAATGGCATCAACTTCTCTGGGTATCAACTCAACATGAAGGCAATAGAACTTGCCAGCACGGGAACTTCCCTTTTTGTTAGCCCGTGGAACAGACCGAAGTCAAAACGCCGAGCCCCCTTCTGGAAATCGTTTTGACCGTGATCCTGCCTTCCTTTGCGCTGGACTATCTGAGTTCGCCCGCTCGTCTCGGCCCCTTCAACGCACTGTTGGTTTCCCTCCTGTTCCCCGTCGGTTTCATGCTCTGGTGCTGGTATACGAAGTGCCGCTGGAACATCTTTTCCATCTTCGGCCTCGCCACGATTCTGCTGAGTGGCGGCCTCGGCTTGCTAAAGCTGGATGCGGTCTGGGTCGCCGCCAAGGAAAGCGTCATGCCCGTGCTCCTTGGGTTGGCCTTCCCGCTGAGTCATCGTTGGGGCAAGCCCATCCTGGATATCATGATCCACCAGCCGCAGTTGCTGAATCAGCGCTCTTTGCAAAAGGCCCTCGATAGCCCCGAGAAACAAAAGGCGTTCGACGGCGCGCTTTACCGGGCCTCCTGGGGCATTGGTTTGGGGATGCTGCTCTCTTCCGTGGGGAACTTCTTCTTCGCATTGTATCTTCTCGAGGGGAAGACACCCGGCTCTGAGGAATTCGTCAAAGGGCTCGCCACGCTCACCTGGGCGGGCCTATTCATTATCGGCATTCCCCTGCTCGGACTGATGATGCTCGTCATGATGCGCCTCATCCGCTCCATCCGACTCATCACGGGACTGGATCAAGCTGACCTTCTCAGCCCTGGAAAAACGGTGCGACGCCAGGTCCGGACGGGTGAGTAAGCGACCTGCCTGCTGACTGCAGAAGAGGGCCTGATCATCCTGTAGACAAAAAACCATACCCCTAACCTTCAGGTTCGATGCGGAGGCAGCATGGGTTGGCTTCCCAATGTAACCGCCACATCGGGATGCTCGTCTAACTCACGAGCACCTTCGCATGAAAAAAGCATTTTTTTGTCTTACCGTCACCGCCATCTTTGCATTGCTGGCTACCGAACATCATGCCACTTCAGCCACGAACGATACCCGTGAAGCACTGCAAGCGGCATTGATCGCCGAAGACCTTTCTGCGATAAAAACCGCTGTGGCGCAAGGCCGCAAGGAACTCGGCGATAATGCGGGCATTCCTGAGGTGGCGGACGAATACGTGCCCGTGCAAAAAGAGGCGCGGCTAATGGACTCCGGCGAGGCACGGCAGGCGGTGACCAAGAGCCTCGCCAAGATAGAGCAGATGCGATTTTGGAAGGTCGGCGTCGATCCGACGAAGCTCAGCGCGCCCTTGCGTGCTCCGGCCAGCGTGGTGGCTTGCATGATTGCGATTCATCGGGCTGAGCTCGATGACGGTCACGCTGCGCTTCAGCACGCGAAAGACGCGGCGGAATTCCTCATCTGGGCGCAGGAGCAGGCAGGCGCAGGTTGCTATCCTTTCCCGGCGGCTAAACACACTTCGCAGGATCGTGCCATGCAAGTCGCCACGCGATTTCTTGAACGCGCGGAAGCCACAGGAAAGCTCGATGAGACAGTGCGCAACGGCTGGGCCTACGAGGATCATGGCGACGGCGGTATGCAGTTCGACAATGGCGAGTGTGGTGTGGCGCTGTTGGAGCTCTACGAGAGCACTCAAGATAAACGCTACCTCGACTCCGCTCTCAAGGCCGCCGACTGGTGCATCACCCGACCGCTTTGCGCGAACTGGAACTACAACAGCTTCAGCGTGAATCTGCTGGCCAAAGCCCATCAAGTCACAAAGCAGCCGAAATACCTCGCAGCCGCGCTGAAGAAAGCCCTCCTTGGCGTCATCCCAGGTCAGCTCACGGATGGCCCTCGCGTCGGTCGCTGGATGGACGCGCACAATGCGCGACCCGCCTACCATTACCTCATGCTCACCGCGCTCGCCCGCCTCGCAAGCGAGCTGCCACGTGATCACACCGACCTTCCCGCCGTGATGCAATGTCTGAAACTCGGACTCAGCGCTCGCAACAACGAAATCGTCACGAAAGGAGTGATGAACAAAGACAAGCCAGTCGAGTGCCTCATGCTTGTGAGTCGCCTCTTTGGCAGCGATCCGGCTTTTCTGGCTGAAACGAATTCAATGGGATCCCTCGACACGCTCCACCGCTTTGCATCCGAGGAAGCCCGCCGGGGCAAGATCCCTCTCGGCCCCCGCGGCTGGGGCGAGATGTTGGAACGGTGCGCCGAGCGTTGAGCCCGCATTCCAGGGACTTATGCTACCAACGGCAACGTGTATCTCTGTGAAAGAGATCAAACTTGATGGCGGACTTTACCGTGAGATGATGCGGGGCGTGGTGCTCTCCCGAAAGTTGCGCTACCAGCCAACGCGTCAAAGCTCGCCGTTGAAGTCGATGCCGATGCCGGGCGTGCTTGGGAGCTTTCAGTGCTGATCAACAACAAGGAAAGCGTAAGACGTCTCGTCGTTGGCAGCCATAAGCGTGCGGGGCAGACGATTGAGGTTGACCTCACGCCGTACGCAGGCCGGACGGTGACGCTGCGCTTGTATCAGAATCTTATCACCAACACCCGCCTTCGGCCCGCCAGCGCCGCGCATTGGAAGAGCATCATCCTGCGATGAATCACAGGTATTAGATACAGCAAGTGGCTCGCTATGTTTTGGGCCACAAGACCCCGTTCCTTCAGACAAAAACGGGCTTTCTTGTGCCCGGGCGGCCAACTCCGTAGTATGAAGCTTTTCGAAAATCCAATTAAGACTCGGGGGAGCCTCAAGCCATTGGCAGGCTGATCCAGAACGTGGTCGTGTTGTCTTGTGAGTTCACACCGATCCGGATGTCCATCTGGTGTCCCAGCATGGCGGCGATGGTCAGACCAAGACCCAAGTGCTGGCTGCTCTTGCTGCCGCTGAACGGACGGAAGATCTCGGACTGCTTTTCCTTCACGATTGCGGAACCGGTATTGGTAATCAGCACATCCACGCGGCCGTCCTGGATTGGGCTTACCGTGCCAGGTCCCGTGACCTGCATCAGCGCACGGCCACCGGCTTTTTGTGATCCTTCGGCGGCATTCTTGAGCACTTCGAGGAGCAATTCCTTAAACTTGGTGGGATCCACCTTCACAGCCGGCAGATTCGGAGCGACGTCCATGTCGAAAGGCACATTCGCCTTTACAAAGGGGTCCCGGAGCGCGGTATCCACCACGTCCATGTATTCCTGTAGATTGAGGGACTGGAGACTCACTTTGGCACAACCGCCTGCCGCACGGATCCGCTCGCTCAGGCTGGAAATGTTCACGGCCGCTTCCTTGATGTGCTGCATGTTCTCAAGAACACTCTCATCCAGGTCGTCGTTCATCAGGATCAGGCTGCTGAATCCCTGAATGATGGCGAGAAGGTTGTTCAGTTTGTGTGTCAGACCGCGCAGAAGGTCTTGATGAAAGCCTTCAGCTGTTTGTTCCCCCAGATTCAACTGAGTCGGATACACGAAATGCATCGAAGGATGGGGCGAGGTTTCAGTCGCAGTCATAATTATAGCGGATAATAATTAAGAAACCTGAAATGTCCAGTATTTCACTGTTATTTCCTGACAATTTCTGTCTTTTTCCAGAAATTCTAGCAATTAGAATTCGCGAGACAGTTAAGGCGCGGCCTTAAGGACTTGCAGAATCGAGGGCATAGCGCCACTCGCAAGGGCGCAGTATCCTGACTCCTTTCACTTTCTCCGCCTCACGCTCCACAACGCCACGTAGCATGGAAAAGCCAATATATAGAGGATCCAGCCGCTCTCGTGGGAGTCTGCCCCGCGAGCCCATTTCTGAACCGTAGCTGCAGGTGCCCAAATGGCGATGCCCGCAACCGTGGCGCCGAAAACTGGCATCCCGACGAACAGCACGCGTGCAGTGAGCGGCCATTCCAAAAAAGGCTCACCGGAGCCGGTCTTCCAAATCAAAGCTACGACACCGAAGGCAATCAAACCGAAAGTGAGCAGAACGCTCCTCTGGTAGATAACCGTGTCGCTCTCGGTGGTTCGTCCCGCTTTCGCTCGCTTGCGCTTCTGCTTCACACAATTGACCCCGGGTTATCTACATCCAGCTCACGCACCCGCTTCCGATCACGCTCATGCTGAACAGCAGTGCGCAACTGCTCCCGCACTTCCACCACACCAGGGATCGCCCGCAGATTCACTTCCGGGGTGGTCGAGTCAGATGTCACCAGTCGGATGTTGCCGAGGCCAAACATGCGCAGGAGGAAGGGTTGTTCCATCGTGTAGTCCTTCACCCGGAAAAGCTCCAGGTCGTCAAAGCTCCGGTTGAGTATCCCGGTGGCCCGCCGCAGACGTTGCGAAGTGAGTTCATAACTCGTCGTCTTCGTCACCAGCCAGCGGATGATCGCCGCCACCACTGGCACCGCTATGCCCACCAGGATAAATTGCCCATAATAGAGTGAAGCGATCCCGATGCCTACCGCGAGGATCAGGCAAAAAAGGTAGAACCAGAAATGGATCCACTGGGAGGAGTGACCCTTCCAAAGTAGTACCTCCTCGGGCTGTGGCACGGACGTCGGCAGTGGTTGCGGCGTTTCCTGGGACATAAATAGGGAGGTGAATGGTTCACGAAAGTCATAGCGCAGGCTGGACAAAACGCCAACCTTCTCTTGGATAGCGTCCGTTACAGTTCCTCCATTCATCACGCAGCTACGCCCGCTTTCCCGCTTGCTCCATGAAACCCATTGTCCAGATATCCCTCGACCTCACCAATATTGATGAAGCCCTCGAAACGGCTGCGCTCGCCCTGCGCGCCGGTGTGGACTGGCTGGAGGCAGGCACCCCACTCATCCTCGCGGAAGGCCTTCATGGCGTGCGTGCCCTCCGTAAAGCTTTCCCGAACATCCCAATCGTGGCCGACTTGAAGACCATGGATGGCGGATACCTGGAAGCCGAAATGATGGCCAAGGCTGGAGCCACCCATGTGGTTGTGATGGCCCGCGCGCATGAAGAAACGATCAAGGTCGTGGTCAAAGCTGGTGCGGACTACGGCGTCAAAGTGATGGGAGACAACCTGGGCTGCCCGGACATGATCGCCGGAGCGAAAGCACTGGAGGATCTCGGCTGCGACTTCGTCATCCATCACATCGGCTATGATGAGCGCCGCGGCATCGCTGCTGCCGGTCAGCGCATGCCTTCCCCATTGGATCAATTGCGGGAAGTCGTCGCCGCTGTGAAAGTCCCCGTGCAAGCGGTGGGCGGCCTCACGCTGGAGCAGGCCATCCGCTGTCCGGAATTTGGCGCACCTCTCGTGGTGCTTGGCGCTCCCCTCACCGTGGATGCCGATGCTTTCAAAACCGCGGACGGTGACCTGGAAGGTTCTCTTCGTCTCATCTGCGAGAAAATCCACGGCTACGGCGATATTGCCATTGGCCGATAAAGCCGCTCAAACTCCGTCCGCCGCTTCGTAGCAACACACCGCATTTCATTTTCCTTCACTTTCACCCGTTATTCCAATGTCCTCCGCCGCCGTTGTTAACTTCGCGCCCGAAAAAGGTTCAGTCGAAATCCGCGAAATCGAAAAACCCACCATCACCGATGATGATGTGCTTCTGGAAGTCGCCAATGTGGGCGTCTGCGGCAGTGATCTTCACCAGTGGACCGCCGATCATTCCTGGCCCGTGAATTATCCTGTGGTACTCGGTCATGAATTTGGCGGCCATATTGTGGAGGTCGGCAAACGCGTGGTTGGCTGGCAGGAAGGCGACCGCGTCGTCAGTGAGACCGCCGCCGTCATCGATCAGAACAATCCCATGTCTCGCATTGGATTGTACAATCTCGATCCCACCCGCAAAGGCTTCGGCTACGGCGTAAACGGTGCCATGACGAAATACGTCCGCGTGCCTGCCCGCTGCCTGCACCACGTGCCAGATTCCCTTTCCTTTGAGCAGGCCTGCCTGACAGAGCCTTGCAGCGTCGCCTTCAATGCAGTGGTTGAGAACACCCGCCTGAAGCCCGGTGACCGCGTCATCGTGTTGGGACCTGGCACCATCGGCATCCTCTGTGCCGCCGTCGCACGCATGTGCGGTGCCGAAGTCGCTGTGGTCGGCCTTGAGCCTGACCGCCACCGCATCAAGATCGCTGAACAATACGGCTGCGAAGGCATCATCGGCGATGCCACCGAATGGGCCAAAGCCCGCGATGGCCTGGGCGCGGACTGCATCATCGATGCCGCCGGCTCCAGCATCACGCTGAAGATCGCCCTGCAACTCGTCCGTCCCGCCGGTTGGATCACGAAAGTCGGCTGGGGGCCTCAGCCTCTCGGCTTCAACATCGATCCATTGGTTCAGAAGAACGTCACCCTCCAAGGTTCGTTCTCCCACAATTGGCCCGTCTGGGAGCGCGTCCTTGCCCTGTTGACCACGGGTCAATTGGATGTGAAGCCCATCATCGGTGGCGTCTGGCCCGTGACGGAATGGCATGAAGCCTTTGAGAAGATGCACAAAGGCGAAGTCGTGAAGAGCGTGCTGCGGCCGGTGTAGCCACCCGCGGCCAATCTGTGTTTCTGAGGGCGATATCGCCCTCGAATCACCTACTCCCCCCAGCCCTTCCCCAGCGGTTGTAGCGTTTCATCGCGCAACCCGACAAGGATTGTCTCTCCAGCATCACTCACCTTGAGTTCGCCATAGCGCGCCTTTTCATAAAGCGTGGCATCCCCTTCCTGGAAGAAAAACGACTCCGCGCCTACCAACACTCCACCGTGGTTCCGATACTTGATGAGCACTTCATCCCCATATAGTAAGGGCACCTCGTCACTAGTATCTCCGGCAAATCTCACAAAAGTGGCCACGCCATCGGCATCCAACTTCACCACTAGGAGGCCCTCCAATACCTTCGCTTTCGCTTTCCCATCCGCGGCCCCTACACTTTCGGCAGCCTTCCTCGCCTCGATTGCCAGATCATACCTCAGAGTCATGTAGTCTCCTTGCATGAGGCTGCGCGGATCAACGGGAGCCAGTTTCAGCAGCACCACGCGCCCCTTCGCCACAGTGTGTTCCTTTTCTGCGATCTGATAGCCGATCACCCCGAGCACGATCGCCAGCCAGATCACCATCCACAAGGCAGTGAGTTTCATGGTGAGACTTCCTCCTTCTCGTCCTCAGTGTTCACAAACTTCAAACCCGCGCACGCGGCGAGCAGCAACAGTCCGCTGCCTGCCATGATCCACGATTTCGCAGCCAGCGTCACATCCAGGGCATAATAATACTGCTGCATAAAGACAATCAGAAACAGCCAACCCAACACCGTCACCCAACGGTCATCCTGCAGCCGCCCTGTCACCACCATCAACAGGCCTACGAGCAGACCGGTACTCGTGAAAGCCGCCAGCACTGCCGTCATGGCCCAAGCCACCCACAGCCATGGCTTCAGGAAACGGCGCTTGCGTGCCGGAATCTTCCAAAGCGCAATGGCCAGAGCGACTGCCACCATCACACTCATTGGCCGCGGATCCATGAGACCTTCCAGATTCCACAGAAAGTTCTTCCTCATCTCCAGCAGCATGATCGTTCCCGGCAGCGCAACCGCCGCCACATAGGCCAGCACATCGAAGAATGGCGTCCGTGCTTTCCACAGGAACAAGCCAACAAATGTTATCACCTCGACTGCCACAATGGCATAAAAGCCCCATCTGCTCCCCTGCTCACTCGAAAACGCCAAAGAAACCGCAAACGCAGGCACCAAAACCGCCGCCAGGAATCTCCCGAAGTCATTGCGCAGGAAAAGATAAACCACCGTGGCCACCACGGCCTGTGTCACCAGCGACGTTTGAATCATGGGGCCAAGTCTTTGGCCCATCATGATGGCCATCAGAATGAGTCCATTGCCGCACATGGCCAGTGCCAGCGCCAACTGCTCCACAAACACGCCTCCCTTTGCGCGGCTTATCATGATGCCCGCTCCCAGCAGGATCGCGCCGATCACGGCAGCAGGGCTTGCTTCATGCAATCCCATCAGGGCCAGCAGGATGATGCCGAACAACGCCACGAACCAGGCCCCCACTCCAGCAATAACTTTGACGATCACATGTTCCCTCGCCTTCGCAGACTTCTGCGCGAGGTATTCGCGGATGCGGCCTTCCGCTTCCGGCGTCACATGGCCCGCCACCGAGGGATGAGCCAGCACCGTACCCAGGGAGTTTTCGTTTGGTTCCGTCATAGGCTGGCAGGTTTCTCCTGCGGCCCTCCGTTCATCTGTAGGTTCACCTTGCGCAGCCAAAAGGTCAGCGCGGTGGTCACTCCGCCGATGACCAGGAGAAAGAGCAGCGTCGTGAAGATCGGCTCACGTCCGTCCTCCAATTTGCCTGAATACATCCAGTATCCAATCAAGCTAAGCACCACCGTGCACACCGACGCTCCCAACAAGGCCACGCAGGCAAAATCCCTCTTTATGTAGCGATAGAGCCAAAATCCACCCCCGACCATGGCCAGCCACACTGGCACATAGACGTTGTTCATCACGTGCTCGGGATTGTTGCCGAAAATCCAGCGCAATTCAGACATGAAGATCACCTTCAAGACCACTACAGTCAGAGGAAACAGCGCCATCATGAAGAGCACGATCCGCAGCCAACGCTCCCGCAGCCATGTGATTTTCCAGCCCAGAGCTTCATAAAGCGCCAAGGCCACGAGATTGACGACTCCTGCCGCGAAGGACATGACCTCATAGGGCCAGCCATAAGCAGGCAGGGCCACCTGACCAAACCACAGAGTCATGCCCGTCTCCGCCACCAGCAGCCACACAAACCAAAGCGCCGCAAAGCGCGAGACCACCACCCAGCCCAGCATCAGAGCCGCCCAGCCGACAAACAGGTTATACGCATCCGCGCCCGTCTGATAGATTTGCCCAAAGACGGCCAGCACCACGCCCACCAGCACGCTGCCACTGAGCAGCAGCATCTTCCCACCCAGCCGCTCGATCCCCACTGTCACCGCCGTTAGGATGCACAGCACCATCGCGCTACCTGCCACGCCAAGCTTTTCGAAGCGCCCCATCTCCTTCCAGTTGTAGGCAAAGAAATAGATCACCCCTGCCAGTACCAGACCCGCGCCGAGCACCAGCAGTGCCGTGCGCGCCCAGGTGACCCAGGAACTCGCCGGACGCACCAGCGCCACCGCCTCCGCATGCGCGTCATCACTCAGCAGCCGCTCCCGCCTCAGTTCATGCAACAGCCGGATCGTGGCAGGCGCATCAAGGGCATCCGTAGAGAGTGGTGGCGGCATGAATTCGTCCAGACCGGGGACTCATTCGCGAAAAAACCACTGACGGCAAGAACTCCGTGCGTTTTCCTCAGGCCTCGTGTAGAACCGCCCCATGAACCGCCTCCTGGATAAAGTCATTATCATTACCGGAAGTTGCACCGGCATCGGCAAGGCCATTGCCGAGCGCTGCGTCGAGGAGGGCGCGCGTGTCGTCATTCATGGCCTGGAGAAGGATCTCGGCGAAGCACTCGTGCAACAACTCACGCCGGAGAAAGCCGTACTCCAGATCGAAGATCTCACCGAACCCGGCGCTCCGGAACGGCTGGTCCACACCGCCATGGAAACCTTCGGCCAACTGGACGCCGTAGTGAACAACGCCGCCATGGTCGCCGCCTCAAACATCCACACCACCGACCTTTCCTACTTCCGGAAAATCCTTGAGGTCAATACCCTCGCCCCTTTCGCGCTCATCAAAGCCGCCCTCTTCCAACTCACCGCAACCCAGGGCTGCGTGCTCAATATCGGCAGCGTGAATGCCTACAGCGGCGAGCCAAATCTTTTTCCCTATAGTGTGTCCAAAGGTGCCCTCATGACGCTGACACGGAACCTGGGCGATACGCTCATGCGAGAAAACCGCGTGCGGGTGAATCAGATCAATCCCGGCTGGGTCCTCACGGAAAACGAAGCCGCCCGCAAACGCGAACACGGCCTTGCCGATGACTGGTACAAAGCGGTTCCCGCCGTGTATGCCCCCGCTGGCCGCATTCTCTGGCCCCGTGAAATCGCCGCCGCCGCGGTCTACTGGCTCGCCGATGAAAGTGGTCCCGTCAGTGGGCAGGTCATGGACCTGGAGCAGCATCCTTTTATTGGCCGGAATCCACCGAAAGACGCCAGCACGGTGCCGGCTCCGCCCCCAACGAGCAAAACGACTCCCTAAGCTCCGCCATGCTCCACCGCTTGCGCCGCCACCCCTGGGCCATTGAGGCCCATCTGGAGTGGTCGCTAGCAATCGTGTATGCCATCCCGGAAAGTCTGGCACGGCAACTCATCGGTACACCCGGTATGGAGCCGGATATGTATCTCGACCATGCCTTCGTCGCGGCAGCTTTTGTACGCACCCGACGTCAGCGTCCGCTTTGGATGCCTCGCATGTTTGCGGAAGATTTCCATCTCGCGGGCTGGCGTGTCTTTGTGCGATTGACGCTGCCGGATGGCCGATCCGTCCGCGGCTTGAAGATCCTTCGCAGCGATACGGATAGCCTCCGATTGGTCCGTGCCGGAGCGTGGCTCACTCATTACGGTTTCCACCATTGCCGCATGCAGACGGATCGGCAGGGCGATGCTTTCAAATTCAAAGCCACTCTTCCCGGTGGAAAGGTTCTGGTGGACTTCGATGCCGACTTGAAACCTGCCTGTAGCCTTCCTCCTGGCTCTCCCTTCCCTGATTTACGCACGGCCCGACGTTTCGCGGGGCCCATGCCTTTCACCTTTTCCCATGAGCCGGAGACAAACTCCATCATCATGGTAGAAGGCAGCCGCCAGCACTGGGAGCCGCGCCCCATTCAGGTCAACGTTCGCCACCTTCATTTTTTTGGGCAGCCACCATTTTCGGATCATCCCCTCACCCTGGCGAATGCTTTCTGGGTGGAAAATGTTCCCTACCATTGGAATCGCGGAAAATTGCTGCCGATCCCAACAACCAAAATCGCCCAATCATGAGCAGCTCTGAGCGCAAAAGAGGTCGCTTCCAGGGCGTGTATCAGGTGGTGCGGTTCAATCCGGGTTTCTACGCGTTCATCTTCATCATCCTGATCTTGTTCGGCCTCTCTGTCGCTGTTTCCCGCCGCACGATGAATGATGGGTGGTCCACAGCTTTCTGGTGGTTCAGTCTCGCAGCGTGGCTGCTGTTAATATTGGGATCCCTTGCCTCTCTGCTCGCTTCCCATTGGATCTACGACCTTTCCGACTGGCGGCGCGGCCAATGGCTGAAGCAAATACTTCCGAAAAGCACCCTGGAAGGGCCTGCTCGTATTCTCAATGTTCACAGCGGCTTTGACGAAACCACCCTCTGGCTCAGAGAAAAACTCCCTCATGCCGAGGTCAATCCTCTGGACCTGTTTGACCACCTTGTGCTGACGGAGAGCAGCATTCACCGGGCCCGCGCTTATTTGCCACCCTTGCCCGGAACTCCGAGAGGCAAACCTACGAGATGGCCCATCGAGAAAGGCTCATGCGATGCCGTACTCTTCCTGCTCAGCGCTCATGAATTCCGCTCACAACATGCCCGCGTTCGCTTGTTAGTCCGCGCCAGCGAATCGCTGAAGACGGATCCAGATGCCTGCGTCATCCTCGCTGAACACGGACGCGACCTCGCAAACTATTCAGTGTTTGGCCCCGGCTTCTTTCATTTCTTTTCTCCTCGTGAGTGGCAGCATTGTTGGGAAAAGGCCGGGCTCGTTTGCAGCGATCATCAGCATGTCACTCCTTTCCTGCATCTCTGGCGTTTGCAGCGCGCACCTGAATCGAGCACACCAGCATGAGCACCTTCCGTTCTTCAGCAGGCCATTTCACGGTGCGTATTCTCCTGAGAATTTCCATCGCCGCAGTTTGGATTTATCAGGGTTTCTGGCACAAGGTGCTCGATGTCACCGGCCGCCACCGCACCATCATGGAGCAAGCCCTTGGCACCAGCTTCGGCGGTCCCGCTCTGAAAATGCTAGGCGCTTTTGAAGTTCTTCTTGGCATGCTTGTCTTGTTAGGTTGGCGGCTCCACCTGACCGCGGCCGTGCAGACCATCCTCTTGTGTGGCATGAACGCCGCAGGCCTGATGTTCGCCTCTGCGCATATCCCGGATCCCGGCGGCATGCTGACCATGAACTTCGCCTTCATCATGGCCATCTGGGCTCACGTCATCCTCTTCTGCTTCCGGCCCAAGCCCACTCCGGCATGAGCCTCCCCTGGAGAGATAGCTGGCAGGACGTGGTCTTCGGTTACATGCACGAAGACACTGCCATCGAAGCTCGCCTTCTTCCTGCGGGTGGTTCTGCACTATGCGTACTTTCCGGAGGAGATACGGCCTACGCTTTGAGCAAACGTGCCGCACACGTCACGGCAGCTGACGTGAACCCCGCCCAACTTCATCTGCATGAACTCAAGCTCGCTTGCCTGAACGGCGGCATCACCTGCGCTGCTGCTGCCGATATGCGTGTAGAGGATGCCATCGCCAGGAGCGAGATTAAAGCTCAGCTTTCTCCACCTGCTCAGGCATTTTGGGAGAACCAGCGCCGCATTCGCCGTCCCCTCCTCTCCCCTGGCATCATTGATGCCCGTCTCCGTTTTCTCGCCAGCTGGATCGTACCCCTCGTTGTCCCTATTTCAGTTACTGGAGCAATCCGCCAACCTTCATCCACTACTCAATCATCACCCCTTACATTCACCGGTATGCGGTGGAGACTCGCATGGTCCTTGCTGAGTTTCGGCATCATGGCTGTCTTTCCCAAAGCGCTTCGCCGTCATCTTCCAACGGATGTGGTACACCGCCTTCGTCGTCGTTTTGAGTCTGCTTGTCAGGCGCCCGCCTCACTTACACATCCCTTGCTCTGCCGCATGTTTGCCCGGCAGCCCTCGGACGATGTTGATGCCTTCAAGACCTCTTGGCCGGTTGGCCAATCTTCCAATATTCACGCCGTCTCAGCGCCTCTGGACGAGTGCCAGCCTTCCTCTGACCGTCGCTACGATCTGGTCAGCGCTTCCAATATTCTGGACGCATCACCTACCTCAGATTGGCCTGTCTTGCTCACGAAATTGACGCCATCGTTGCGACCCGGTGCCGTGGTGATTCTGCGTTCTCTTTTCCGCGAACCGTCTGAATGGCCTGCCCCGCCTAACGAGTGGTGTATTGACCACAGCTGCATTGCGGAAGACAAAGCGCCTCTCTGCCGAGTGACGCAGATTGTCCGGTACCGCCCTATCACCCCAGCCCACAATCCCTGACCCGCCACTTGTCAATTTTCCGGATTCATCCATACATCACCCGACCACAGCCAACTCGACTCCCGATCCTGTACCCATGCCCAAGCTCGCTGCATTTCCCAAAGCCTTCATGCACGCCCTTTGCAAGGACGGCACCATGCAACTCGCGGAGTGGATTGAACTCGCGAGTGGCCTGGACATCGATGGCCTGGAGTGGTATGCCGGTTTCCTGGAAATGTCAGACGAGGCCCGCTGGCCGGAATTCCGCACCATGGTGGAAGCACAGGGCCAGGTCATCCCCATGATGTGCTGCTCCCCTGACTTCACGCATCCCGATCCGATTTTTCGTCAGACCCAGATCTCCCGGCAGAAACGCTGGATTGATATGACGCACGTGTTGGGCGGTTCATACTGCCGTGTGCTCTCTGGCCAGCGCCGCCCGGAACTCACCACGACGGAGGGTGTCGAACTCGCCGCAGAATGCATTCAGGCCTGCCTGCCGTATGCGCAGGAGCGGGGCGTGACTCTGATCCTGGAAAATCATTACAAAGACGATTTCTGGGAGTTCCCCGAGTTCGCGCAGAAGATGGATGTTTTCTGCCAACTCGTGGATGCCGTGGATCACCCGAACTTCGGCGTGAACTATGACCCGAGCAATACCTACCTGGCCGGGGAAGATCCCATCAGGCTGCTGAAACGCGTCTCCCATCGCGTGGTCACGATGCACGCCAGCGACCGTTTCCTGATCGAGGGCACCATCGAAGATCTCCGCAGGGAAGAGGGCGGTTCCCTAGGCTACGCCAAGCGTCTGCGCCACGGTGAAATCGGCAAAGGCCTCAACGACTACGACGCGATCTTCACAGAATTGAAGAACGTGGGCTTCGATGGCTGGATCAGCATTGAAGACGGGGTGGATGGCATGGATCAGCTTGAGCGTAGCGTTGCCTTTCTCCGTGGGAAGATGGCCCAATACTGGCCCTCGCAAAGTTGACCGCCCTCGCCGCGACAGCCTGTCGGGCGAATTGCGAATTTTTTTTTACATCTTTGTCCTGCGTCGCGGCGCCTGTTCGTCATGTTCATGAATGAGCGCCAACTTGCGCTCAGACATCCTTAAGATCACAACGCTAACCTAACAAACCATCATGAGTAACCGCCCAGACACCACCGCCGGCAGCACAAAGGTCAAGCCCATCCCGGATGGCATGTACACCGCGACTCCCCATCTCGTTTGCCGTGACGCCTTCGCTGCCATCGAGTTCTACAAGAAAGCCTTCAATGCCACCGGCGAAAGCGTCATGAAAGGCCCGGATGGCAAAATGATGCACGGCCAGATCATGATCGGTAATTCTCCTATCATGCTTGTCGAAGAGTTCCCAGATTGGGGCGTGCTCAGTCCGCAAGCGCTCAATGGATCTCCCGTCACCATCCACCTCTATGTGGAAGACGTGGACTCCGTGTATGCCCAGGCCGTCAGAGCCGGCGCCACCGCCCTCATGCCACCCGATGACGCCTTCTGGGGCGATCGCTATGGCAAGCTGACCGATCCCTTTGGCCATAGCTGGTCCATCGCCACGCATGTCAAAGACATGACACCGGAGGAGATGGCAGCCGGCATGCAGGAAGCTTTCTCCTCGGACGAACATTGCGGCAAAAAGGACTGACTTCCTTTTCAAACAGTTCATCTTTGAAGAAGAGGCTGGCACACACCAGCCTCTTTTTTTTGCGTGAAAACTAGGTCCGGCTTTGTCTTTGCGTTTTACTCTTCCTCCGCTCAAATCCAGCCATGATGCTCCGCTCACTCTTGCTTTTCGCTCTCGCCTTTTTTCACAGTGCACCCTTGTCCTACCTGCATGCCGATCCGGTTAAGCCATCTGCTGCGACGGAAAACACCGCCATCATTCCCGTCGGCAAACTGGAAAATGATTTCTACGGCTGGGAGGAGCGCCATGCAGCGATCATGGCCATCAAGGACGCGCTGAAACCTGAAATTCTCCTCATTGGCGATTCCATCACGCACATGTGGGGCGGTCCTCCTGAACAACCCGCTCCCAAAGGAAATCGCGGTCTCGAGTCCTGGAAAGCGCTCTTCGGCGACCGGCCCGTCCTCAATCTCGGCTTCGGCTGGGACCGCACGCAGAACGTCCTGAAACGCATCGAACTCGGAGAACTGGACGGCCTCTCTCCGAAACTCATCGTTATCCACATTGGCACAAACAACCTCGGCGGCACCAAGAACGCCCGCGAAAACACGCCCACCGAAATCGCGGAAGGCATCGCCGCCATTGTTCAGAGCGCCCACAAGAAATGCCCTTCGGCCAAGATTGTCCTTATGGGAGTCTTCCCCCGTGGTGAGAAACCTGACAACGCCGCACGCCCCAAGATCGCCGCCATCAATACTGCCCTCAGCGCTCTCGTGCCTTCACTTCCAGTGATCTACCTCGATCTCACCGCCGAATTCCTGAATCTCGACGGCACCATTTCCCGCGAAGTCATGTCCGACTTCCTCCATCCCGCCGCCAAAGGCTACGCGATCTGGGCTGAGGCTTTGAAGCCTTTTGTGGACGCTCTGTAGGCCCAAAGCGTTCCAAAAGTGGTTTTCCCCGGGTATCCCCTCGAAAGAGGGCTTGTCAAAAAATGGGAAAACTGTCATAAATCGCGCCCGTGCATTCCCGGCTTTCAAAAATCGGCTTACTGCTACTGCTCTCCAGCGCGTCGCTGAGAGCAGACGATTTGCCGTTGCCGCTGCCTTCAGCGCAGGGATTGCCAACTTTACGTCCAAGCGCAGCAGAATTGATTGATCGCCCCACGAGCGTCATCAAGCTACCCTCGACAGTGGTGACCGTCCCGGTCGCCCCCGTCTCCGCAGAAGCCGCTGTCGTCCCGCCGCTGCCAGGGGTCAGCTTTGACCCGAACATGCCGGACACGACGATGGCAGCGAGTGGCAGCACCAGCATGGCAGCCGCACCCTCCGACCAAAAGCTCGCTGACATGGAGCGCAGTATTGTGGAGAGCCAGCTTCGCTTTAACATCGCTCGAGCCCACCGTGAAGGCCGCTCCGGTACCCTGAAGCAAGTGATCGTCGTAAACGGCCCTGTCGATCCCAGCTTGAGCATGTCCCCTACCCCTCCCCCTTCCGGCCCCGGTGAGAAAGTCGCTTTCGTCGGCCTTAACGAGACGGGAGACGCCAAAGTCGAGAAAAGTCTGGAGCAGTTCTTCGGCGTACCAATGACGCCCGTTCAGGAGCGTCAATTACTTAAGACAGTGGAGACCCAATTGGCAGCGGACAAATCGCACGCCGGCATGAAAGTTCGTTTGGCAGGCTGGTGGCCCGATGCAGGCATCATGGCCGTGAGCCTCGTGCCACAAGGCGGCTAGCCAAACAGCGGCGCACGGCTGCAAAATAAAACGCGGGAGCATGTCCCCATGCATCCCGCGTCTGAATCCGGTTACAGGAGAACCGGTAATCGAAAGGATCACTGTCTTTATCGGAACCGAAGGCCGAAGCCCGGCAATTGAATGCTCACGCCCGGACCAGACCGATAGTAATACCGGTCATAATAATAGGGCGAATAGTAGTAGGGACGATGATAAGAGCGATAGCTACGATACACGGGTCGGCTGTAGTGGCGATGACCGTCGTGATGATGGCCGCGATTCATCGAGCGTGAAGGCCCGCCGCCGCCCTTGCCTTTGCCTCCCTTGCCGCCACGATCTCGTGCGTCAGCAGGTGCCGTTCCGAAGAACACGGCTGCAGCGGCGATGGTCAGGCAGGTTAAAAAACGTTTCATAGTAGGTTTTTGGGGATTGAAGTTAGTTATGCAATTATCTCGTTCGACGAGTTTGGGGGTTGGGTTATTCAAGGCAGTAGGCCCGCGAGGCGGGGAAACACATTTGCCTCTATTATTAAGACAATTCAGAACCTCCATTGTTGAGGACTGACGGAGGGCATGGTTCAACTTTTCCCCAACACAAACCATTCATCATCATGGTGTTACACAAATTTAAGAATAACCTTTAGCCACAATCAGTACCCCACCTGACCACTCCTTGGAATCGTCATCCGCGTTAGGCCCAGGCACCCAAAGTTTCGCTTCTGCCGTATTTCTTCACCGTCGGCCCCAATATTTTCGGTCCTGTTGCAGGGTCGTCGGTCACAACCTGCAGGGCACCTTACAAACATCCTTGGGGGGCGCTCCGCTCCGCTCTTGTCATCTCCCGCAAAATCGACTACAACATGCCCACGAGCGACACCGCCGCATCCCCTATGAACGAAAGCGTCGATCTGGAGGACGAATCCAATCCCATAGCGGCAGATCCGCGCAATCTCGCGTTCATTGAGGAGCAGGAGGCAAAAGCGACTGATGTCCGTTCGCACAAACGCCGCCGTATGATCCAGGCCATGCTGGGCGCTGGCGTTGGCGGCACCCTCGGTTGCCTCGCCTACCCATGGCTCGGCGGCCCTCGCACCGGCGAATTTACCTCCGCCATGCAGAATGGCTGGAACAAGTTTAAGGAGCCTTTCGAATACGAAAGAAAGCGCTGGGCCCGCGCCTTAAACGACAACCGTGAGAAACTGGACCAGCCCACGCGATCCATGCGCCCCAAGCCCATCGTGCTGGATGCCGAAGGACGCGCCTACTCTGCTTTCATCACCAGCCTCGGACTGAAGCACATTTCGCCCATGGAGGTGATCCGCCCGCACTTCAACTGCCGCGGCACCGTGACCAACAGCCTGCCTCCCCGGGAAATCTGGAAAAATATGGCGCCCACCCTGCGGGCCGCCGATGCCTTGCGCGACCGCTTAGGCGCGCCACTACTCACCATCGCCAGCGCCTTCCGCAGTGCCGCCTACAATGCCGCCTGCCCCGGAGCCGCCTCCCACTCCTACCACATGCAGAACATGGCGCTCGATCTCATCTTCGATTGCCCGCCTGCCAAAGTCGCCGAAGTCGCAGCCACACTGCGTAACCAAAAAATCTTCACCGGCGGCATCGGTCGCTATCCTTCCTTCACGCACATCGACACGCGTGGGAAGAGAGCGGACTGGGGTTGAGAAACTTGCCTTGTCAGGCCAATTCTAGTCCACCGGCACCGCTTTGGCCGCCCGACTCTCGATAGTCGTCCCCGGCAGTATTTGCAGCGTCAGCTTGTGAATCACACCATCAAACGGCGTGCTGGCTGGAAACAACTCCGCAGGCAACGCCCCAAAGGCCTTTCCGGCCATGAGTCCCTGCTGCGGTTTCCGTGGGAAGCCACCCTCCATGGGCGTAAAACCGCGCGCTTCATGCTGCAAACCTGTCGCCGCGATCGCCAGCGTCCCATCCAGTCCCAGCAGTGCTCGCAAAATCACCCGGCCCGGCTTCAGCGCCTCATCAGCTTTCAGCGTCGTGTGCAGCCCATCGTAATTGACCGTGAAGGCCGGCTTGCCATCCATCAGGTGCAACGCGTAGCCAAGTTTCCCGCTGCCTTGCGTGATGAGCGAGCTATTCGCATCCACATCCGGATTGTATTCAAAGACAGTCTCAAAGCTCAGCCCATGCTCGGTGATGTTGGGAGCCGTATCACCGTCCACATCATCTCCCGGTTCCAGCCAATAGGTGACCGATCCGTCCGGACTGGCATCCACCTGGATCTTGTCAGCCGCCCGGCTTGAGCTCACCCATTCCGTCGGCAGCGCCTTCGCGAGTTCAGTTTTCACCGCCGCGTTATCCGCAGCTCCGGCCACATTGTCCCATTCATTCGGATCCTTTTGATGGTCATAAAGTTCTTCCGCACCGGTGGGATACTTGATGTAGCGCCAGCGATCCGTCCGCACTGCATAACCCGCCTGTTTCCCCTCACCCATGGCCGTCAGCGCAGGACGTTCCCTTTTTGCCGCAGGATCTTTCAGTTGGGGCACCAGACTTTCGCCATCGACATGCGCCGGCTTACTCAGCTTCGCCAGTTCGCAGAGGGTCGGATACACATCCACCAGGCTCACTGGTTGAGCGCACTGACCACCTGCTGTTGTCACTCCCGGCGCCACAATGCAGAGCGGCACCCGCGTCGCTTCCTCCCAGAGTCCGCCTTTGTGCCAGCGTTCCTTCTCCCCCAGATACCACCCGTGGTCGCTCATGAAGACGATTACCGTATCCTTCGCGTTCGGTCCCTGCTCCAGCGCATCCAGCACGCGCCCCAGCATCGCATCACAGAAGGCCACATTCGCCAGATACGCGCGCACGGCCTGCTTCCACAGATTCTTGTCCTTCACCTGCTCATGATAGCCTGCCTTCAGGTAGCTCTTGGCCGCCTCCGGCACATCGCCCAGATCTCCGTCCTTCACCTTCGGCAGTTGAATGCCCTCCAGCGGGAACATATCGAAATACTTCTGCGGCGCATACCACGGCGAGTGCGGCCGGTATAATCCCACCGCCAGGAAGAAAGGCTCCTTCGTCTTGTCCTTTAGCCTCTTTTCAGCCCAGGCCACCACCTTGCCATCGTCGGTGTCTTCGTCCTTCTGCGGAATCGTGCCCCAGTCCCAATGCCAGATATCCAGCCCGTTGTAATTCTGTCCAATCGGTGTTGGCAACACCGGGATTTGCACGCCCTTCTCCGGGAAACGCTCGTCCCAGGCGACGTCCTGCTCAAAGCCTCGCCGCCCCCCATGCCAGCCAGTCAGCTTACTCTCCGGCCCACCGTGATTCGCATGGAAAATCTTCCCGCCTGCTTCCGTCAGATAACCGTTTTCCCAAAAATACTCCGGTAGCGTGGATTTACCCTGCACCGTCACCGCCCGGCGCCAATCATCATTGTTATTGCCGACACCACTCTTCCACGGCCACATTCCTGTCAGGATGCTGGTGCGGGAGGGATTGCAGAGCGCATACGCGCAATGCGCATTCGTAAAACTCACGCCCATCTTAGCCAGGCGATCCATGTTCGGCGTCTTCGCCTGAGGATGACCGCCCATCCATCCCACGTAATCATTGAGATCATCCGCCATGATGAAGAGCACATTGGGCCCCTCTTTGCGCAGCGGCTTCGCCTTCTTCACTACCTCCGGCTTCAGTCCCACCGCGACCGGCACAGGCTCGTTATCCGCCGCTTTCTTTTTTTTCTTCTTGGCCGCCCAGACAGGAGTCGTTGCGACGGTCACTACCACGAAAGCCAGCAAGAGCCGTCGCACAAATTTTACAGGTAAAGCTGCTCTCAAACGCATCACCCGTCACTTTAGCCAGAACCGACCAAGCGCCAGTGAAAAGGCCATCATGACTCAATGACGCAAACGGAGCGCCTAAACTATTTCTCAAAAAGAATGTCAGAATGAAACTTGGGGCGGGAGGGTATGAGTGGCAAGGAAAGGGCGAAATCCGCTATGTTGACATAACGGATGAGCCGTTGACGCAGCCAATCGTGCCCTCCCGTTCCAACGTTTCTGACAGTCTTTTCGAGAACCAGTCTAGTTCGGCTTCAGCAGGTCCACCGCGGGTTCCCGCAGTCGCGGCACCGTGCTATCGCTCTCCGGCTCGGCCGATCCGGGTCGACGTCCCAGCCCTCTTTCAGGCTCGGCGGGAGCTTCTTCCGCAGGCCCCGGTTGTGGGGTTTTCCGTCCTAAAGACCGCTCCCGCTCCGCAGCAGGCGATCCCGGCGCAGGCCCACCACCGGGTGTCATCGGCGTGGGCAGATCATCCGTTCCTTCCGGCATGGGGAGCAGCGGCGAAGCCCGCATCCCCTGCGGCACGTCATTTGGGGAAAGCGCTGGCAGCAAGGGATTCGGTCCCTCCTGCCAGGAGCGTTGCCAGGTCGGCAGGACATTGAATCGCGGAGCGGTTGCCCCGCTAGGGGTCTCCACCTGCCCTTCCTGTTTTACAATGCGATGCCGCCCAATGACCTGCAGCCGCGTGTTGCGAATGTAATAGACCGTCTCATCCGCCAGGCCTTCCACCACACTGCGCCCCCGTTTTAGCAGAGGTTTGCCCCGCACGATGATCTCACCGCCCGCTTCGATGAGTGCCTCTTGGCCCAGCGCCTGCAAATTCTCCCGGAAATCGATCTGCAAATAGACCCTGCCCTTCGCCCGCACCCGCAAGGGCTGCCCGGCGGCATCCTGCTTCTCCACCGTGATTTCATCCGCAGCGACTTTATAAAAGGGCGGAATCACCATGCTCTTCGGGCTCAGCCGCTTCGCCTCATCGTACGTCATCGTAAGCAGGAAGCCCACGTTTACCGCATCCGCACCAGCCGCAGCGCCATTTGCACCGATGGCACCTGGCGCACCATAAAGTTGCTCCTCTTCGGTGGAAACCGTTTTGCAGCCCGCCAGCCCCATTAATCCACAAACCACCATGGCCAGCCACGAGATGCGGCCCGCCCATGATATCCCATTTCTTCCAACCATATTCCCAGCATAGGCGCGGCGTTCGCACCTCTCCAATATGAAAAATGAACTTCCCATGCTCACTGGTTGTATTTTTTGACTTGGAATCGTCACTCGCACCACACTAATATTCGCAAATGGCTGAGGATGACTGGTACCTACTTAAGGCGGCGGACAACAATCAGGCGTTTGGACCTATTCCCCTGGAACAACTCCGCATCTGGGCGTCCAGCGCAAAAATTTCCCCTATGGACCGCGTTTCCAACGACGGACAGCGATCCTGGCTGAAGGCTCCCATGGTGCTCCAGCTCCAGATGGACTGGCTCGTGGAGATGCCAGACAATTATCTCTACGGCCCCACCAGCGTGGGCACCCTTCAGGAATTCCTGGCCATCGGCGAAATCGATGAGCACGTCACCGTCATCAATACCCTCGATGGCAGCCGCAGCCGCATCAACGAACTCGCATTCTTCAGTGCCAGTCCCCAGCGCATCCGCGGCACCCATGAACTGGACGCCGATCTCGGCACCGGCGGCGCCCATGGCGAAGACACCGGCAATGCCACCCGTCACCGCTGCGCCTGGCTGGAGAAACAAGTCATGGACCTCCAACGCGAAGTCAACGAGTGGCAGGAACACTACGGCAGCCTCCGCGCCGAATTCCTTGAAGCCACCGGCCGCGATCCCCGATAAGACTAGCAAAGCCTAGCCTAGCTCTTTTCTCACATCGGCCGCAACCGCGCGCGCGTCGCCTTGCCCCGTGCGCCGTAGAACGAATGTCAACATTCGTTCGGCACGCCCCGTACGCCCTTCCTCCAACTTAAAAAAATCTTCGCGCCTTCGCGGTGAATTCCTCTCACGTCGCTCCCTCCCGACGCCCCGCGTATCCCCCGCGCCCTCTCCCGACGCTCGCACGCAACTAAACCTTTCCCATCGCCTACACCCTCGACGCTGCACTACTCCCACCGCCCAATCCTCTCAAAACAATCAATCTTTACTTGCGCACCTTTGGGCCATCGCCTAGATACACGGCTCGCTTTTCGACACGCGCGAGTGGCGGAATTGGTATACGCGCAGGATTAAGGATCCTGTGCCGCAAGGCTTAAGGGTTCGAGTCCCTTCTCGCGCACTCCCTCACGGTGGATAGATAAAAAGCCACCTGAGGGCAAGGAACCTGGGTCTGGCACTCCCCCCCCAAAAAAACGTAGTGTAGCTTATCGCACTCACACCATAGAGTAAGATCACGCCACTACGTTACGCCCATCACCATAGGTCCTATTCGTCCTATCAGACCTATTGGCTCCCTACCCACTCTCCATTCCCACCGCCGCTCGCGTCTCCATGTCCCACGACTCTACTCCCACTCCCGCCCCCACGTCCTTCCCAGTCCCTACCCCCTCTCAAACTCCCCGGGACACCGCCACCCTTCTCATCCACTGCCCGGACAAGCCTGGTCTCGTCCACGCCGTCACCGGCTTCATCTTTGAGCACGGCGGAAACATCATCGATCTCCAGCAGCACATCGACTCCCAGGAAGACATCTTCTTCATGCGTGCCGAGTGGTCACTAAAAGACTACAACCTCGCACGCCAGGACATCGCCACCGCCTTTACCCCTCTGGCCGAAACTCACGCCATGCAGTGGAGCCTGCAGTTCAGCGGCGAACGCCAGCGCATCGCCCTCCTCGTCTCCAAGGAAAGCCACTGCCTCTACGATCTCCTCTCCCGGCATGAGTCTGGCGAACTCCCCGTGGAAATCCCCCTCATCATCGGCAACCACGAAACCCTTCGCCCTGCCGCAGAACGCTTCGGCATCCCCTTCCATCATTTCCCCATTACGAAGGAGACGAAGACCGCCCAGGAGCAGGCCCAACTCGCCCTCCTTCAGGAGCACCGCGTGGACGCCATCGTCCTCGCCCGCTACATGCAGATCGTCAGTCCCCTCTTCATCGCGGCCTATCCCCACCGCATCCTGAACATCCATCACTCCTTCCTCCCCGCCTTCGTCGGCGCCAAACCCTACCACCAGGCCTTCGAACGCGGCGTCAAACTCATCGGCGCCACCAGCCACTACGTCACCGCCGACCTCGACCAGGGCCCCATCATCCATCAGGACGTCATGCGCGTGACTCACGAAGACAGCGTCTCGGATCTCGTGCGCCTTGGAAAGGATCTGGAAAAAACCGTCCTCGCTCACGCGTTAAGAAAACACGTCACCAGCAAAGTGCTCGTGTATCATAACAAGACCGTGGTGTTTTCTTGAGTGAGTGAGGAGTGCCTCCCCCCCTTGGTCCGGAGTTAGATTCTCCCCTTTCCCACCAAATTTTGAGTTTAACATTTTTTGTTGCATAGGTTGCCGTTCGCCAATGATGTTCGTGCTTCTTACTATTGGAGCAATGGGTTCCATCCTCGCTGCTGCACTTATAACGGCTGTTAGAAAATGGAACTGGGGACGATATGCAGGGATTGCCTGTATACTCTTCTTTGGAGGCTGGATTGCCGTATACGGCATGTATCGGAATTCAGCCAAAGAGGCCTTTCGAGAAAATAGCCCGGACGGTCGTTATTATGTTGTCGTTTATGGATTGCCTCAACTCTCTTGGACTCCAGGTAGCAGTTCTGATCGTCCGGCGATCGCTCGGTTGTTCGAAGCCTCGGGGAGATTGAAAAGGCAGGGTGATGTGGAAATGCTGCAATTGGCTCAAGTAGAGTGGACGAACGAGATGGTCTCAATCTCGCGACTTGCTTGGCCACTCCAGTAGCTGAAGGAAAAAAGAATGCTGGGCAGAAACGCATGAACATTCAAGACGTTCAGCATCAAATTTTTTAAGAGTTCCATCTCGCCTAACAAGTTCGCTAAGTTGTGGAGTGTGGCAGCGGGCTCTGACGACTACTCACTTGTATCCGGAACTTGAATCCCGAAGGGATTCCGCCGTAAAGCCCAGGGTTGCGTTGGTCTACCGACGCAACCCTGGGAAACGAAGAGCCATGACCTACCCTGTAAGGGTAGTGCCGGAGAGGTGCCGCCGATGCGAACGAAGCGGACTTCTCCGCAACACCCTGGCTACCTCACCGATCTCATTCTAGGTGCGACGACCTAACACGGGATGCCTGTCACGAAGCGCCAATCAGCACCTCAAACTTCTTCATAAGTGCCGGAGGCACGACCGGATGGTAGCCGGGCATGGCATAGAAGTACCGGGAGGAATCGAGAATGCCAGGACCAAAACCCCCACAACATCCCAGAGCCCTGAAGGGGCGGCGGGAACGCGGTGCCGCAAAGGCTCTGAAAATTAGGCTCGCGAATCTTCAAACTTCTGGCAATTTATCACCATGTCCCAAGTAGCAGAACTTCTGAAGGAAGCGGCAAAACTTGATCGATCCGGACGAGCGGAATTAGTTTCGTCACTTCTTGAGGATCTCGATCCCAATCCGCACTTCGTCTCCGATGAGGAAGCGCTTCAACGCCTTGAAGAACTGAAATCAGCAAAGACCGAAGGACTGTCTGAAGAAGCATTTTGGAAAGCGTGCGGACGCTAGCAGTCGATGCAAATCATCCGGCATCCGAAACTTGCTGAGGATATACGTGAGATTGCCCTGCATTACGCAGACTTCACGGAGCGAATATTGGACGCCTTTTGGGATGAACTGGATGCGATACTGGCTTCCATCGAAAACAATCCACGGAGCCATCACTTTGACAGCTCCGGACTTCGCAGAGCCAACTTCAAAAAATTTCCCTACCATTTGCTGTATGCAGTTGAGGCCAAGAACATCTATCTAGTAGTTCTTAGACACGACCGGCGACACCCAAGTTTTGGTCTGCATCGAAAACTGGATTGAGCAACGGGAGCATTAATTCATGCGCCATATACAGGATAAGCAGGAACTTACTTTAGCAGAAGAAGCTCCATCCCTGAAATTCCGAGGAACGACATGAAGAAGGCCGCACAGGACGGAAATCTTAAAGCCTCAGACATAGTACGCGCGGACCGCATTCCCGGATTCGCGACAAACTTGTTGAGAACTACCTTGCGTATAACTCAATCGGGATGGGCTGAGTGCCTTGTCAGCACATTGGCATCAAAGAGGGGAGCCATCGAGATGTCCATTGAACACCGATTCACTCCACCCGAGCTAAACTTTATCAGTGGCGCTCTCGAAACGCTATCTCCAGTTGCTAAACCAATTACCTGGGACGACGTCCCGATTCAGAGACTACTCTTCCGGACTGGCTCTGGCGAAAAGTCATTGGAGATCCTCGAATACGATCCCCTCAATGTGAGTTGTCAGAAGCACTCCTCCGATTTCACTGAAATTTGGAACTACATTCACCTCCCTTTTCGTGACTTCATCTCTCATCAGATCGACAAATCTAACACAACGCTCTGAAGTTTCACTGTGGGCATTTTCGCACTTGGTCTAACATGAAACTCACCTGGCCCGATCTCATCATCGAAAACATTACCTCCGAAGAAGCCGAGGAATGGATTCAGCCCTGGAGACATTTGCTCTCAGGCAGGTGGGCGCCAGTCTTCATGTCGAAATTCGGAGACTGGTTTATCCAGCGGCCTGATGGCTCCCGAGAGAAGCTTTCTGTCATTGAAGGTACTCTTGAGAAAATCGCCTCAACGCATGAAGAGTTCGCCGCATCCGTCAACGACGTCGAATGGCAGGAAGAACATCTGCTTTCCTCTCTCGTGGTGCAGCTTCATCGACGCGGGATGAAACCCGGTGACGGCCAATGCTACGGCTTCGCGCCCCATCCAGCTTTCACAGGCAACATCGACATCGAATCAGTGCAGGTCATGTCAATCCCCATCTGGCAATCCTTTGCCGCTCAGGCTCTGTCCTAGCCGCATCACATTATCCGTCCGAGTTGCCACTGGATGACTGTCCAATGCCCGAGCCCCGGAATCAACAGTTGTGAACCACACGCACCCCGGCGAAGGTGCCCTCCATCTGCGTGCGATCCCGCTAGCTCTGTCTATGCATACGCAGCATTGAAGCAAGTCAGTCACATGAACAATCTCCCCACTGCCACCATCGCCGCTTTGCTTTATTTTGGAGCATTCCTGATCCCTTTCTTTTACCTCGCGTTCACCATGTTCAACGGTCCCAAGGCCAAGGCCATGTATTGGAGCATGGCACTACAAACCTGCGGATCCCTTTTGGTTTGCGGCTACGTCTATTATCTCTCTCGCACCGGCAACCCCGACTACTACAAGGCCTGGGCGCTGCTCATGCCAGTGAACTTCATGTCGCTGCTCTACTACTTGGGAGTGCTGCTCATGCCCGGAAAAAACACCCCGGCCAAACGACTCTAACAACAGGCGCCGGCAGCCGCACTTTGACTGCACCGCATGACCTTCCGCCTCGCCACTCTGGATAACTGCCCGAAGCTCGCGGAGCTGAATCATCAACTGATCCAGGACGAAGGGCATCGCAACCCGATGACCATTCCCGAACTGGAGCAGCGTATGCGGGACTGGCTTTCCAGTGACTATCACGCCGTCATCTTCGAGGACGAAAACAACGACAGCAAGATCGTCGCCTACGCCCTCTACCGGGAACATCCGGAAAACATTCATCTCCGCCAACTCTCCGTCGCTCGCCACCGCAGGTGAAGGCATTGGACGCCGCGCCGTCGAAATACTCCGCAGCCAGGTCTGGCCCACAACAAAAAGACTCACCGTGGACGTGCTTGTGACCAACCAACCCGCCATCGCGTTCTGGCGGTCCGTCGGATACACCGACTATTCTTTGACGCTGGAAATACGCGCCAACACCTAGAGAAACCGCCCCTTCGGAGGGGTTGCACTAACAAGCGACCGACCGATTTTGATGGAAAAACTGCAATCCTGATTTATAAAGGAAAGCGTTCATCAAATTTCTCTCATCTCGGTGAGTGCTATTACGAGCCCAACAGAAAAGAAACGCTTCGCTTACGAGCGCGATCATTACAATCGCAACGCCGAAAGCAACAAAGCCTGGCGCAGGGAAAAAACCTCTCAAGAAAGCAAAGGCTCGCCGTGCTTTCGCATGATGATCAGCCTCCTCTTCCCGCTGCCCTTCCGACCAATTTCCCTCTCATCTATACAATCTTAAACCAAAGCGATATCACTACAAATCAATGCCTGCTTGCCACACCAAACCACAAGATACCAAAGCGTTTATTGGAACCGTCGGCGAAGAACTCGTTCGTCGGCATGGCAAAAAGAAATACTACAAGACCGAGGAAGTCCGGCGCGCTGCCGCTGACCGCGGCTATTCCCCCAGACTACTACTGCTGGGCCGAGTGCATCTACACTTCCCCCGAAGCCTTCGAGCTCGCTCACAAATTAGCAGGAGAGGTATGTGACTACACCATCATGAAAGCCGAAGTCCTCTCCGACCTCGCCTCCGGCGGCATTTACTCCTGGCTCGACCTCGATCTCTCCTGGCTGGAGTGGCCAGACATCGACATCACCTCACTCTTCGACGGCGTAGATATCTTCTAGCCTCTGACAGGAGTCAGTGCGATCCCTCTAGATTCGCATTGAGCTTCCTGATACACTCGGGTCATTCAAGCCTTTGCTCATGAATACCAATCCCACCAGCAAAGAGCATTCACCGCAGGGATCATGCAGCAAAGCGATCGTTCCTTTGGCGCAACAGATCTTTGATCCGCGCATCCCCTTCTGGCTTGGCATCGTTGGCTTCGTACTGGGCCAGTTCATTACCTTCTACCCCGGCTTTGACATCACCTGGTTCACCGGGTCAGCCATGCTCGTTAGCTTTGGGCTTCTGGTGCGAAGCTGGGCTTACCGTGCTGCTGCCATTGTGCTCATCATCCTCACACTGGCAAGCTTTTGGACTCAGCTCTAGTCTAACATGCTTGCTCAACCCCCAACCACTCTGGCTGGTTTCTACGCAGGACCTTGGCCTCCAATGCCCGGTCGCCAGCATTTCCTCTTCATTGATCCCGGCAAAGGTCGCTTATTCAGTTTAGTGCCGTTGAATGCCGAATCCGATTTCCTGGTCCCCATGCGTTTATGGTATCGCGTGGTATCAGCCACCTCCATGTCCGTCAAACTTCACGGGACTGACTCATGGAGGCCATTCCAATTCACCACGGACGGTGAACGATTGACCATTCATCACCCCAACGGAAAATCCGATTGGGAATACACCACTGTCGCGCCAGAAAACTGCCCATCATGGCTCGAAGAGAAACTCGCCGAGGCTTACCAGAAAATGGACGCCGAGGAGGCCCAGTCATAGCCAATTGACTCTAGTTCTTCCCACGAGCCACCCCCAACAAACCTTCGCGCCTTCGCGGTGAAAAATCACACGCCTCCGCCCCGTTACTCCGGCCGACCAGCCTCATACATCGCCTTCAACTCCTCCACCTTCAGCGGCTCGCGGTAGATGGCAAATTCATCCAGGCAACCGTTCAGATTCCGCACCGGCGATTCGTGCTGCTCGCCCTCGGGCAGGCCCCAGTTTCCGAGCTCGCATGAGCCGTAAACCACCTTGCGCACCGCAGCGATATCGTGATCGCGCTCCTCAGACGTTTCCCGGCTGACGACTCTGCCGTCCAGGAACTGCACCGCCTCACCACTGCGAGCGTCATAGGTCACGGCCACATGATGCCAGCGCAGCAGATCCGACCGCTTGAAGATGATGGGACTATAAAACTCCTCATTCACCAGCTTCCCATTCTCCGAGTGCGGAATGGAAAAATACAAACGCCCGTCGCCCGTGATCTGCCAATGCGGCTCATCCACGATGAAGCCATCCGTTTGCAACAACGTGCTGAACTTCCGATCTAGACCGTCCACCTTCACCCAGCAGGCAAAAGTCAGGCCCGTGTATTCACCATCGAGCCGCACACGCACGCGATCTCCCGGGCTCTTGAACTCCAGCGCATCCTTCTTTGCCCAGCGGCCCTGCGTCCAACTCGCGCCCACGATGCCGCCATTCCGCGCCTCCGTGGTGACCGTGGCTTCGTTGGGCACGACGCGACCCCAATCAGTATTCCGCATGAAAGGGTAGAAGGCGACCAGACGCTCATCGGTCCGCGCCGTCTCCTGCCACTTCTGCCACGCATCAAAACGCACCGTCTCCCGCGCCGTGTTGATGGCATCCATCTGCTCCATGTCCACAAAGGACTCAGGTGAAACAGCCGCCAGAGCGCGCACGAAATCGCCATTCTTCCGCAAGCCCTCACCCTGCTTCAGACTGATGAGTTCTTCATTCAGCGGATGCGCCTCCACCAATCCCTCGAACACATGCACCTCGGAACTCTGATCTTCCGAGTTCACTTGCAACCCAAACTCCGTGCCCAAATCCACCAATCGCATGCCGGGCGCATGTAGCTGAAACCCACGCGCCGGCGGTGGCACACGCACACGCACCTTACCTGAGTGGCAAATCGCCTCGGACGGGGAAACGATTTCCAATTCCGCATCCCCTTCCAGCAACAAAGTAGCGCCGCTAAAAAATTCGATCTGCGCAAAACCACACGCCAGCTTCAGCGTACCAGCGCTCACGGTGTCCCCGCGTCGAGGCATGGTGCCATCATCGTCCAGCCATTCCGCATTCACGGCTTTGGTGAGGATCGCGCAGCCTTCGTTCGTCTCCTCCAAGACGACGGCTCCCTGACGCTCCGAATGCCCACCCCAATGAAATGCCCCAGTGCCGACCAGGCCGACAAGCGCCGCCGCAGCGGCCCAGGCCCACCAGGGCAAAGCCCGCCAAAACGTCTTCGCCGACTCATCGTGATGATGATGCAGATGCTCCTCCGACCAGGCCGTGAGGCCACTCGCAGGATCGGCTGCCTGGGCTAGCACCGTTTCCAGATTCACCTCCAGCCGAAACTTGCGGCGGAAGTCTGGATCCTGACGCAGACGATCCTGAAAAACCTCGAAGTCCCCGGGCGCGATGCTGCCATCAAGCCAGGCGGCCATGAGACGGCGGTCATCTTCCGGGGAGTGTTTCATGATGCGTTTGCCTCCTTCATGTGTTTCTCCGCGCAGGCCAGGAGATTCGCCCGCATGCGCTGCACCGTTTTGTAAAAGGCCTGCGCGCTCTTCCCGGCTTGGGCGGCGACCTCATGAAGCTTCACCCCGGGCTGATAGGCCAGACGGAGCAGTTCCCGCTGACGGTCATCCAGCTTCTCCATGCAATGGCACAGGGCATGCCGATGCGCCTCCAGATTATCCGTTTCCTCGAGCGACTCCTCGGCAAGCAGGTCGAGGACATCGTCATTAAAGACAAGCCGATCCCGGGAGCGTTTGCGCAGGTGCTTCAGCGCCTCGAACCGCCCAATCGCAGCAGCCCAAGCCATGAAGTTCGTGTCAGGCTCAAAAAGCGCAAACTTCCTCCAAGCCACCAGACTCGTCTCCTGCATGACCTCGTCCACACCGTCCCAAGTGGGCAACAGCGTGCGGAGGAAGCCACGCAACCGGCTCTCATGCGTAATGAAGAGCCGCACAAAGGTCTCGTAATGCTCCGGCATCGGCGCCTGAGCATCTACGGGAGCAGAGCTGGGCGCAGGCGCAGCCTCGGCGATGGGCAATGCGGCGGGAGGGGGCGTGGGCAGGCGCGGGGACGCGCCGGCAGCTTCGTCGTCAGGCTGAAAAGACATATCCAGATTGCCAATATACCGTCAATCCGCGCGGAATTGGACGGAAATCCTCCGCCGTGGTGGCGGGCCTCCGGCACGCCCATCAAAAAACCAAGCAGCAACCTGCTGCCATTTCCTCACCCACTCCCCGTACCCTCATCCGTCCACCACACCCCATTCTCCCCTTCACGCCAGCAGTACACCCACCCTTCGTGCCTTGGTGGCTTTGTGTGAGAAAAAGAAGACGCCGCCTTCCTCCACCGCTTCATCACCTCACTAACTCTCCACCCCCCGACCCAGCAGATGTTCCGCACACATGCGTGACCACGACTCCAGCGCATCGAGCTCAGCCGCCAATTCCTCCAGACTCACAAAGCGCAGATCCTGGATAGCATCTTCATTCGAGCGCACCTGATCCGTTTCCAGCTCAAACAGATGCACCACCCCGAGATGCACGCGGCCGACCTCGTTGGCATCGTCATTGATGAGGCCGATGACCGTTTGGGTATGCCCGCCCTCGATCACGAGCTCCTCTTCGATCTCACGCTCGATGGAGTTGAAATAAGTCGTCGTGCCCAGTGTGTCCTCGCGCTCGTCATGCGGGTTGATGTGGCCGCCGATGCCAATGCTCTTTTTAGCCACGAGACGCTTTTCGCCCGACTTCCCGCCGCGGGTATAGATCAGGTACTTGCCCGCATGATGGAAAATGGAGTACGGGATGATCTGCTTATGGCTCGGATCCAGCTCAGCCGGGGCCCGAGGTAGGAAGAAATTGTTCCCCGGCGCAAGGATCGCCTCAAGGTAACGCGGCGCGTCAGCGCGGAAGCCATCGAACGCGCCCAGTTCGTCGAAGAGCGCCCGCTTGATGACAAGTATCTCTTCCTCCTGGGAAGCTGAAGCAGCAGGAACAGAAGAAGCAGGCGCGGGCGCGGAGGACGAGATCGACATGGCGTTTGGCTAGAGCAGGACAGCCTGGGAAGCAACGAAAATGCTCTTGGCGGGAAGTGCGGTTGGCGGTTTGAACTGGCGCAAAAAGGCGTCGACTGGCGCAGAGGCGTGCAGGAATCGGCGATATTCCTGACTATATAGTCAGGCATCGCGGGAAAAATCGAATTTCCGGCGCGCCGCGCCGGACGCGAACGTGAAAAGGAGATTTCGCTGAGGTGGATTGACACAAATGAAGGTGCCTCACGTGGGTCGGCCTGCAACGGGTGCCGGGGTTAGTTGGGCGCGGTGGCTCGGAAAGTTAAGGGCACCAATCCTGCACGCAAACGCCCGCTTTTTTGAGGCGAAATCCAGCCTTAAAAAAAACTGGCGGAGAGAGAGGGATTCGAACCCTCGGTAGCGGATAAGGCTACGCACCTTTAGCAAAGGTGTGCTTTCGACCACTCAGCCATCTCTCCGGGTGCGCGTTTTATTGACCGAAGGTCAGAAAACGAGCGAGGGAGAGAGAACACCAACGCAGCGATCTCGTCAACTGCGAAGGCGAAGGTTTTATTTTGCATATAGACAAAGCTGGAGCCCCTCCTCCCCGGTCCCCCATCGGTTGCGTCATGGATCCGCCGCCACCATTGCTTGCATGATCCGAATCAACGTCTCCCGTCCTATGCACCAAACCTTTCATATAAAACTTCGCGCCTTCGGGGTTCCTCCTTTCGTCGGGCTTCGCAACGCGGTTAAATCCCCACCTCAATAAACCCCTGACTACAACCAAGAACCACGAACCAAGAACTCCATCCCCTCCCCTATGACCCGCACCTTCCAATCCCTCTCCGCCGTCTTCATCTTTGCCTTCACCCTCGCCTCCACCGCCGTTGAAGTCCGTGCCGAATATCCCATCCCCGATGAAGTCCTCGTCGGCGCAGACGCGATCGAGCCCACCTTGTTCACCCTTTGGACAGAAAAAGATCCCGCGAAATACTCCGGCACCTTCGCCGGCGATGTCGGCGGCGACGGCTCCGGAAAACTCACCATCAAGGTAACAAAGGGCGAGAAAGACGGACCCGTAGCCGCCACAGCCTCCGGGACCTACACGCTGACCGTCGTCACCATGGAGCCTTCCACAGTCGCCTTCAAAAATGCCACCTCCGTGGCAGATTTTCCCACCGTCTTCAGCCCCGGGGTTTTTGATATTGTCTTCGTGAAGTATGACGGAAAAAAGGGCGTCATCGTAGGGAAGACCTTTTTGCCGATGGAGTAGGGCAGTTTCAGGAGCCAGCTTCTTCACTGTGACACCCTCCCCCATCCCGAGCCCCGGAGGGGCTCTCCGTGAATAGCCAGGGGTCGAACGACCCCTGGAATCCGTCACCGAAGCAGCCCGTACCCCAGGGGGGTACTCCCATGCGCAACGGACATCGCCTCCCCGGACTCAGCTCAGATCAGATCAATAACATAAATCAAGGCTCAAATATTGGCACCCCTTGCAACCTGCCGTCTCCCGGTAAGTGCCCAAAACTTGGCACCGCTTCCAACCTGCCTCCCCCCCACCCCGAGCCGTGCCGAACGCGCCCGGCCCTATGCTCTGGTCTCCCCCCACGAAAACCGTCCCCCATCCCGAGCCCCAGCGGGGCTCTCCATGAATAGCCAGGGGTTTTAACCCCTGGAACCCCACCACCCGCGCCAGTACCGTACCCCGGAGGGGTACCCCTATGCGAACGGTCGCGGACATCGCTTCGCCCCCAGATCAACTCAGATCACTCGATCAATCCCATCAATGCCCAAAGCTCGGCTTCGCGGCATCCACCGCCACGTGGTCCAACTTGCTGACCACCTCCTCCGGCAGCTCGATCTCCGCGGCAGCCAGATTCTCCCGCAGATGCCCCACACTGGAGGTCCCCGGGATCAGCAAAATATTCGGCGACCTCTGCAACAGCCATGCCAGCGCCAACTGCATGGGCGTGATACTCAGACTGGCCGCCAGCGTGTTCAGCGTGTCGGACTGCAACGGCGAAAATCCACCCAACGGGAAGAATGGCACATACGGGATGCCCTGCTGCGCCAGCTCATCGATGAAGGCGTCGTCGCTGCGGTGGGCCACGTTGTAGAAATTCTGAATACACACCACCGGGGCGATCTCCTGGGCCTCCGCAAGCTGGGCAGGACTCACATTGCTCAGGCCCAGGTGGCGGATCAGACCTTCCTTCTGCAGATCGGCCAGCGCCCTGAAGGATTCGGCGATGGAAGACGTGTCCGGGGAGGCCAGGCCGCCCACGCGCAGGTTCACAATGGCGAGGGCCTCCAGACCCAGGTGCTCCAGATTGTCGTGCACGGCTTGGCGCAGATCCGCCGGTTTGAGCGCGGGATTCCACGAGGCGTCATCGCCCCGCACCGCGCCGACTTTGGTCACGAGGGTGAGGTTTTCCGGATAGGGATGCAGCGCCTCGCGGATGATCTCGTTCGTGACGTAGGGGCCATAGAAGTCAGAGGTATCGATGTGGTTCACCCCGCTGGCGATGGCCTCGCGCAGCACCGCCAGGCAGGCGGCGCGGTCGCGCGGAGGGCCGAAGACGCCGGGCCCCGCGAGTTGCATGGCACCGTAGCCCATGCGGCGGACGCTGAAAGGCGTGCCTGGGAAGGTGAAAGTGCCGCCGAGCGCTGCGGATCCGGCTGCGGCGTGCGTGGAATCGATGTTCGTGGTCATGGGCCTAGCGTGCTTTCAGTCCGCTGAATTGCAAGTGACAAAATATGTAATCTGTCATTTGATAGTTGTTTATTAAACACGTGCGGGCTGCCGGGTGATGGACTACGGTGGGGTTACACCATGGCCGCAGAAGACGAAAAGCCCATTGCGGAACGCATCCTGGATGCGGCCGTGGCGGTCCTGCGCCGACATGGGGCGGACAAGACGAATGTCGTGGATATCGCGCGGGCCATGGGTATGAGCCACGGGAATATCTACCGGCATTTCCCCAGCAAGCAGGCGCTCATCAATGCCGTGGCCGTCCGTTGGCTGAAGGCCATCGTGGAGCCGCTGGAAGTCATCACCCTGAGCCAAGCCCTCACCCCCGCGGAGCGGCTGGAGGCCTGGTTTCATGCCCTGCGGAAGCTGAAGAAGCGCAAAGTGCTGGACGACCCCGAGCTGTTTCAGGTGTATCACCAGATTGTGAGCCAGATGGCGGAGGTCACGGCCGAGCATGTCACCACGCTGACCCGGCAGGTGGAGTCCATCATCGCGGAAGGGATCGAGGCCGGGGAGTTTTCGACGCGGTTGCATCCGCCCGAGGCCGCGCGCGCCTTCCTCCAGGCCACGGCCTATTTCCATCATCCCGCCCTGCTCGTGCAGAGTCCCCCACCCTCAGATGAGCAGGCAAAGGCGGTTATTGAACTGGTATTGGCGGGGTTGAGATGAAAATCGAGATCCAGATTGAAGTCTTGAAGCGTCCCGCGTCAGAAGCGGACATCCGCGCGCTGGCGCAGTTGCTGGTGGAGACCGTGCAGTCAGGTGCTGCCGTCAGTTTCCTGGCGTCGCTGACACTGGAGGAAGCGGAAGCCTGGTGGCGGGAGCTGTTGCAAAAATCACCGACGAAAGCAGTCTTCCTCGTGGCGCGAAGTCGGGATACAACCCCTTCAGGAACCGAAACGACAGCTGACGTTGGGACGAGCACGATTTGCGGCACCGTGCTGTTGCAACCCGCCTGGGCTCCCAATCAACCGCACCGGGCAGTCATCGCCAAGCTCATGGTGCACCCCACTTGCCGCGGAGAGGGACTGGGCCGACGACTGATGCTGGCAATCGAGCAGCAGGCGAAGGAGATGGGCTTCAGCCTGCTGGTGCTGGACACTAAAGCAGGCTCAGAAGCAGAGAGCCTGTATCGGATGCTGGGATGGACTTATGTAGGCACGATTCCAAGGTTTGCGCTGAATCCGGATAGTACTGGGATGCACGATGATGTAATTTTTTATAAGAAGGTTTGATGGAGTTTGAGGGAAAAAGGGCGTCATCGTGGGGAAGACCTTTTTTGCCAACGAAGAATTAGCGATTCTCACTACGCTGCATGATAAAAAGCGACAAACCCTACACGCCCCATTTTCCAAAAAAACACGACGGAGCTTAGTCCGATCACCTCCAGAATTCGCGAAGAAGGGGGGCATAATCGAAAAACTTTGCAAGATTTTTTGATCAGCTTAAACTATAACAAGGCGAAAATTGCGATGTCATGATTACCAATCTGAAAGTAAACGGCTTTAAAACTCTCACAGATTTCAGCCTGAATTTCAGGCCGGGCTTAAATATACTTGTAGGCCCCAATGGATCTGGCAAAACAAACCTCGTATCATATTTTGAGTTCCTTGCGCATCTCATGGAAACAGATGCCTCGGAGGCCACAAGTCGCGTTGGCGGAGCAGGCGCTGTTTTTAGGAGAGTCGGCAGCAGTTATGAAACACATATCCATTCACGAATCCAAGGAGTAGTTGCAAGGAAAAAAAACAGAGCAAGTCCTGACAGAAGGACGAAAAACAAAAGCTTTTTACACTACGAATTCACGTTCACATTATTGTTTCCAGATACACGCGATTCCGTAATTTTCGAAAGCCAAAGACTTCGACTAAAAGGATCCGACGAGCAAGCGCCACCAGATTTCGATACAGAGGACAAATGTAATATTGATCTGGAAGCATCACTAAGCCCAGACGGGGAACCAATCGCTAACGTCCATTCTTTCGATTCCTCACTTTTTGATGTGTCCTTTTTCCTCGGGAGCGGCAAAGATCCAGATTCCAAGAGTCATTTGCAGCAAACCATTACCAAAATGTTAGCTCATAACATTTCCTTGGTAAATGTGTTATCCAAATACTCTCCTGATTTCTGGGACATGGTTCGCGATGTAAGCACAGGCCAAGTGTACAATATTATACCCTCTAGGGTAAAATTGCCTGAAGATAGCGCAAAACCTGCGGGAATAGCTAGAGACGGCTCTGGACTCGCGGCCACATTGTACGCAATGCAAAAAAGCAAACAACCTGAAGAATTTAGCATGATAAGCTTCACGCGCCCCCGTCTGAGAACTTTCAGCCCGTCCGCGATTGATGAATTAAAAAGCTACCTTCAGCTAGTCAATGAATCCATCGCTGACATAGATGTCTCCAATGATACTTTTGATAATCAATTACGCGTCCGTTTTCATGTAAAAAACGGTGATTATTCAGCCATAATCCCAATGACATTAATGAGCGACGGAACCCTTAAATGGGTGGCGCTTATAACAGCTGCGCTAACATCCAGCTCTCTGTTTTCCATAGAAGAGCCGGAGAACTACCTTCATCCTAACATGCAGTCACAGATAGTAAATATTCTCCGGGAGATTCTTTTTGCGAATGCGAGCGATAGATTTACTTTAATGACTACACATAGCGAAACTTTGCTAAATAATTGCAAGCCCGAAGAGCTTGTGATTGTGTCTTTGGTAGACGGCAAAACTGTCGCTCGTCGCTGCGAAAACGCTGAAGAAATCTCAGATGAGATTGCTCAGACCGGATTTGGCCTCGGATACTATTACATCACAGATTCTTTTGCCTCCGCATGAACCCAGCTTACCTAGTCGAAGGACATCTCGAGCAAAAGTTTATTCAAACCGTTTGTCCTGGGCACCGCGTCCAAAGGATTAATTGTAATGGAGAGTCTGTAAACTTGAGTCAAATTGCTAAACGAGTCGGATCACTTGGGAGGTTGCTGAAATCCAAACATGACCTTCTTATCATCATATTTGACCGAGAACAGCGATCAGAAACTTCGGAGGAGATTGAGAGAGAATTTATTAAGCATCTCAAAGATGAGAATTTAGAAACCAATGTAATTGTGGCAGTCCCTGATCGACACATTGAAAATTGGATTCTCGCAGACTTTGAAACATTTAAAGCGATCTCTAACACATCGAAGAGTCCTGAAGAATTCGAGGGCTGTAGCGGCAAATCAAAAATAAAATCGTTTTTGCCACCCGGTAAACCCTACATCGAGACTATTAATGGAGTGGCTTGGCTGAAAGCTTGCCGACCCGTTGAAATAGCAAAAAATAGCGTCAGCTTTTCCCGACTACTCACTGCCCCATCCGCACTCGATTGCTGGTGGTTCAAAAAAGAAGTTCAATCACAAATTCCTGCACTGTTAGAAAATCCTACGGACAGTCAGGCAGGTTCAAAAGGGAATTAGAGAGCTCATCGTCGCTTGCTGGCTTCAGATATTTTCGGTGCTTTTTATCAATGAATACATACACATCCACTCTTTGTGCACCTACGAGAATCCAAAACTTCCACTTTTCCTCTTCAATTCCTAAAATGGCCCTCTCTACGGAAACTTTCCAACGCCCGCCGTCCGGATTGGTGCCCCCAATGGCACTAATGCGCTCATGAACGTGGGTTTTGTCCGCCCTTACCACGCACTTGATCTGATGTGATGAAGCCATTTTTAAATCTGAATTAAATTGTATCAACCGACTGTGGACACGATGCAAGCTTCAAAATGCCGGATCGCGCCGCCTGACAGTTTCGAAAGGGTGTTTCAATCAGTGTGGCTGATTCCGCCAAGTGCAGCCCTTATACCTCGTACACTGGGCTAATAGTTCAGATTTATTGATTAAATTTCTTTCTGAGATCATATTCAAGACCAAGATCCTAGTTTCTGCCGTTGCATCGCAGCAGATCGCTGCCCACGCCTTTTGATTTTAAATTATTTTAATAGGCGCAATCACTGATCATTGGAACAGAGTTGAGTTTTGGTCATTGAATCCCACGATCAACGGCTCGAAGAGTCCCCCCGGCGAACTACCGGACGGTGACGATTTCAGCCTGGTAGTTGACGCGACGCTTGAGGAAGTCGGGAGGGAGACGGCGGGAGTCAACGACAATGTTGAGTCGGTCCCCGGGACGGCCGGGGCGTGGATTTCTCACGGATCCAGTCAAAGATCTCTCCGAGAGTGGCTCCTGGAAATCGACCTTTGAGAGGCGGACGGGCCAATGGCACTCCATCATGAAGGCTTGGGCGGGCCTTGGCATGAAGCTGGTGAGGCCGAAAATAGCGATGCGGCGGGCGAGGACGAGTGCGCGCGTCGTCAATAGGCTGGGAATGGGAGGAGGCGCTTTCATGGCTCGTCGCGGGGCGCGGGGTGGTATGTTATGCGGTAGAGTAACGGAACTGGGCGTGGGAGGTCAAGAGTTCATGAGAGGCGAAGCCACCTGGCAGCGTGGGCACCTTACAGGACAACAATCGGCGTGGAACCCTTGGCCCATGTCGGCACTTCAAACGGTGTTGGGCAGGCGAGCAGGTGATCCACTAATCCGTGATTCGGTGGATGGGAGATGCGCCGCAGCAGAACGGCCCTCATCAATCGCCTTGACCAAACGGACAATATTTGATTGATGGGTGCCCCGAAATAATGAAGATGGAGGTTGCCATGATCTAGGATCTGACCTTCTTTACTCCATACGCATGCAGCTTCGACATCTACATCTAAGACACTTTGGACCGTTTATAGATACAAAGATAGACATAGAACCGGACGTGACCGTGATCACCGGCCGCAATGATACAGGAAAATCTTCATTACTACGGGTAATTGCACTTGCGCTATCCACCTCTGAAATAAGCACGATGCAAGAGTCCGAGGTGAATTTCGATCATTTAACAAGTGCATCTACCCCATGGGATTCAGACCCAACAATTGAATGTGAAGCAAGTTTTCAAAGTCAAAATATTGATAAAACTATCCTGTATCGGGTCAAACTTGCCCCCCAACTGCGAAACCAAAGCGAACTTAACATTCCAAATTCTGCAGCGCGCCGCGGCTCAACTGCCTTCCGCCATCTACCGAAGACAATCAGCATAGCAGCAACTGAACAAGAAGGGATTCGCCAACCTCTTGACCTTGAAAATCTAAACTATAATGAGGCGCAATTTGTCCGGGTCGCATTCGGAACTGAGTTTGCTATCGACGCATTTCGTCAGCTTAGTGAAAACAACATGCATGGCGCGCTTTCTCGTGCAGAAGAAAGATTCAATAAGAGAATTGTATCCATACTACCTTCAGGTTATCCGTATAGATTTAAATTACGCAATTCTCCTGATCACCGCAATTTGATATTTATTAGTTTGGTCGATGATCACGGCTGCACAACAACGTTTGGCCAGCGTGGGAGCGGCATTCGCAAGATGGTAAATTTACTAGGGCATCTAGCAATTGCACATGCAGGCAAGACGCCGACAATTATACTTCTAGATGAGCCGGAAAATTCCCTCCATGCGGATGCCCAGCATGCTTTGCGACACTTTTTAGAAAGACTCGGGAGCCAACCGCACATTCAAGTAATTTATGTTACCCACAGCTCATGTATGATAAACTGTATGCGACCTGGAAGCATAAGGTTATTTGAAAGACTTCCTTTTCAGGACACCGCCTGCACCAAGGTAGATTCGGATCCATTCAGAAATAACTATTCACCAGTCCGAATAAGTCTCGGCCTATCACCATGCGATTCACTACTCTATGCTCCAATATCAATAGTTGTAAGCGGCAAGACAGAGGTGCTCTGCCTACCCATATTACTACAACGATTAGAGTCCGCCAATAAAGATGGATTCCAAAACGCATCAGATCTATTATCGCAATGTATTTTCATTGAATCCGGCGGAGATTCCAATATGGCAAATCTTATGCGAATTGCAAAAGCGCAAGGTTCATCAGTGATTGCTTTCGGCGATGGAGATGCAGGCAATAGGTGGCGCACCCAGATGGAGAAACACTCAAGCGATGCTATAGTTGTATTGGAAAAAGATCGAGAGTTTGAAGAGCTAGTTTCCATTGACGTCTATTTTGAAGCGCTATCCACATCGTATGACGATGCTCGCATAACAGTCGACAACTACACAACATGGGCGGCGGCCAATCAAAGCACTCACCGTCTCAGCTTTACGAAGAGGTTGAATCGCTGGCTGTCAGACGATCTCCAGCTTAACAGCCTAGACAAGGCATCAGTAATGCGTGCGGCATGTGAGAACACACCGCTGGAATTTAATTTGACTCCGTTAATAGCCCTAGTTCAAAAGATGCGAGAAGCACTCGAATCAAAAGGCATTTTGTGAATGCATCACCGAAGCCACAATATCCATGGCGAAGGTGTTCGAACCTTCGAATTCCAAGCCACCACGACTCAACTGCCCATCGCGCACGTTGCCACTCAGGCCACCTCTGGCACTGTCACTTGTGTCATTCCGCCTCGCCCCCATCGCCCCCACCTTCCGCGCCCGGCTTCCGGACGCCGGAAATTCACTTTTTCGCGCGACAGCGTGCTGCTATACCGTACTACGTAGTACGGGAAATCGAGAGTTCCGACATCGCGATCACCAGTTGACGTATTTCCCGCCCCGGTTCAAACAGCTAATCGAACTTAAGACCCTTCATCTGTCGCGTCTCACAAGCGCTCCAGCGGACCCTCCTATCGCACCTCTGGGGCGATTCTTTATTCAGATTCAGAGACTGTGGGATTCAACTTTCCATGGGAGGCGTTGTTTGCTGGGTTAGGCTCCAGCCTCCGTTTCAGGAGAGAGATCACTTGCTGGTTTGGCGATGTAGGAATACTCTGCGACCCCTTCGCGGTACGACGTTCCCCCCGTTTTTTGCATGCGAGTCTTTTCTCTTTTCCCTCCTGTGAGGCGGCCACTGCTGGCTGTCCTTTTCTGCTGCGGCTTCTTCTTCATTACGGGCGGCGGGGTGAGTGAAGGCCGGGCGGCGGTGATCGCGACATATGATTTCAGCACGGTGCCGGGGGCGCTGGATGGGGTGAGCTCGACGGATCTGGTGAATACGGGGCGGCCGAGTTTCCTGAGCACGACGGTGAATGTAGCGCCTTCCTTCACCGCCAATGGGATGAACAACGGCCTGTCCGCTTCCACCACGGGCGCGACCTCCTACTGGCCGACGAACTCCACCTCAACGCCGACCATCACTTTCAATCTGAACCTAAACCCGGGGACGGGCGGGAGTGCGACGGGTTATGCGATCGGCACGATCCAGAGTATCGCGGGCTGGGGGACGGTGAACTACACGCAGGCGTGGCAGAGTGTGGAGGTGTCCATCAGCAAGGTGGGATCGAGTGCCTGGGAGAGCTTGGGCAATTTCCTGACGACGCCGGTGATGCCCTCCACCGGGGAGTATGTGACGAGAATCACGCTGACGGATGACACGGGGGTGCTGGCGGAGAGCGTGGATCAGATCCGGTTCACGTATACGCAACTGAGCACGGGGAGTGCGCCGGGATTGGTGATCCGGGAAATCGATGTGTTCGCGGCAGCGGTGCCGGAGCCGGGCCGGGCGATGTTGCTCGGCCTCGCGGTGATGGGGTTGATTCTGCGGAGAAGGCGGTAGCACTGCAAGGCGCAGCTGGCTCGGAGCGCCTAAGTTTTAAGTTTGCAAGGGCTTTAGGACCAACAGCCCCCCGCGCATGTTGCCACGCACGCACCCTCTGGCACTGTCACTTGGGTCAGACTGGTTCTCGAAAAGACTGTCAGCAACGTTGGGGGGAGGCCGACTGGCTTTGGCAACAGCGGATCCCGACTACCCTAAACAAGTCAATCGTGCGGACTCGTATAGACCAAGGGTCCGTTCGTGCCGGCAGGCTCAAGCTGATAGACATCCCAACCTTTTTTGGCGGTAGAGCGTTCCATCTTATAGGCCAGAACGACTCTCTTGCCGTCGGTGCGCAGATTGATGGCGCCATAAACCGCGACGCTGCGCTCGAGCTTATCAACGATCTCTACGTATTTCTCCACCAGGCGAGCTTTTTTGGTGGGATCGTCTTCCGCATCGATCTGGCTGTTGAGGTCTTTCAATTGCTGACGAAGAACCTCAGGCTGCTTGATGAGTTCCTTGGTGGACCGGGCCAGTTCAGTGCTGAGGATGAGAGGCCTGTTTCCCCGGCTGCATTTAGCGATGGCGCCCAGGGCATCCGCACGGGGATGAGAGTAGGATTCGTCGTCCCCACTGGAGACAACGGTAGCGGTGGGATTGATGCTTCTCATGAATGGCAGCAGCGTGTCCGCACTGCCGTGGTGGCATGCTTTTGCGACGTCACAGGCAAAGATTTTGCGAGCCGCGGCAACAAGGTCGTCTTCTTCCTCCGGTGTCTTGGGATTGCCGGGGAGACCGGTGTGCATCTCCAGCAGGAAGCGGCTGGATTCAATGTTCAAGTCGCCCCCCATGAAGATAGTGACGTTCCCGATGATGAAGCGCATGACAATGGAGTGGCCATTCTTCGTCTTTCCGACATCTTTCAGCCAGCGCAGCGCAAGCTGCCCATCCACCGTCTCCGGCCAAGGACCCAGGACCTGGATCTCCAGAGGAGTCCCCGCCTCGTGGCCTGGGAAATGTCCATGGGTCACATCGAGCATCTGGAAGTGAGCGATCTGGCCAGTGGACAGGGCCTTTTCCAACATGGTCGGGTATTTCTTGCCCTTCCAGGCGGCGGGTGTGGCTAGGAAGTTCTGGAGTGAGTCTAGATCTGGAACAAGCTCAGTAATGTATTTTTCCTTACCGGATTTGACAGGCACTCCTAAAATTTTGGTCTTGTCCGCCACGCGCTCCATGAGCCCATTGGTATAGACGGCCTTGAAGCTGACATTGGGCTCGTCAAACAGGTAGGCGAAGCCACCGTAATGATCTGCATCCGAGTGCGACATGATGGCGGCATCAAAGGCGAGTGGGCTTTCGAACTTCCCGAATCGCCATCGGAGAAAGCGATACATGTTATCGTTCATGCCGGCATCGATGACATATTTCTTGTCATCGGGCGTGACGACCAGCGCCCCATCACCTTGGCCGATGTCCACAAAGACAATCTCCAGCAGCTTGTTTTCCTGGGTGTCTGCTTTCCTGATCCACCCCTCCACCCCGCGGGACCGGACCCGGACAAGGTCGCCGTCAGGACTTTCACTGATCACTCTGAGGTAATCACCCCAAAGGAACTCTTTGAGTGGTTTCAGCTTGGCCGGCGGGTCGTCACCCTCGCCAAGCTCATGAACAATCGCGGTCGGATACCCGGCATACAAGTGAGTGGCAGGCATAATATGAAAACAACTGCCTCAGCTTAGCTCTCGTTAAACATGTGCGTCTAGAAAAACATCTGACCAAATTTCTCGATATTTATGTAAAATTATGGGAAGTAATTCTGGACCGTTGATTTCAAGACCTGTCCATGGCTTGCGGATCAATCCTGGGGATGCGTCGCTGTAAAATCGTAACGGGAACGCTCCAGCCTCCGAATTCCACGCCACCACGACCCAACTGCCCCTCGCGCACGTTGCCACTCACAGCACCTCTGGCACTGTTACTTGTGTCAATCCGCCTCGCTCCCATCACCCCCGCCTTCCGCACCCGGCTTCCCAACGCCAGGAAATTCACTTTTCCCGCCATTCCGTACTACGTAGTACGGGAAATCGAGAGTTCCGACATGGCCGATCACCAGTTGGCGTCTTTTCACGGCAGTCCAAACAGCGAATCGCACTTCGCCCCGCTTCCCGCACGCATCATCGCTGGCGCGGCCGCCTCCAACACCCGCGCTTCCAGTTCCAGTTTTTCCGCCGTTCCCAACTGCGGAGTTGGGTATTTCGCAGATTCCTCCACGCTTCACCGCCACTCGACGCCTTTCTGCCCCACTTCGAACCGCAAAAGTAACGACGCCTCCCCTTCTCAGCTCCCAAGAACCAAGAACCAAGAACCAAGAACCAAGAACCAAGAACCAAGAACCAAGAACCAAGAACCAAGAACCAAGAACCAAGAACCAAGAACCATGTCCGCCGTTTTTTCGCGATAGCGTACTACGTAGTACGCAATATCGCGGATTGCAGCACACCCCATCGCCACTTCACGCCTTTTCGGCCCAGTTCAAACAGCCAATCGCACCTCCCTAACAAAACTCTGAATTTAGAGAAGCCTTTCTGACGGAGCAGGGTTGAATGAAGACTCATGAAGCTCTTTGCCGCTGCTTTCCTCCTCCTGCTCTTGTTCGCCACGAGCCTTTCAGCTCATGATCTTTCCAAGGGTTACCTCGACGAGGACCACGACCACGACCATGATCATGGCCATAAGCACGGGCAGGCGAACCCAGCAGGGCCCTGGAAGCGCGAGCAACCGCCGCAGGTGGTGTCTGCGGCATCGACGCTTCCTCTCGCTGCGGCTGCGGCGGCTATCACCAATGCGGCCAATGCGCCAACCACGGCGAAGCCTTTCCTGCCTTTCCCAAGGCTCGACTTGCGCTCTGATGGCGACTTTCTCTATGTGGGTTCGAACGGGCTGCCGGATCACAACATGATGGTGGGCATCACCGCCTGGCAGCAGCAAGTGCCACTGCCGCAGAACTATTTCGGTGACAACATGTGGCGCATTCCCCTGAAGCCGGTGCCGGCGAAGGATCCCGCGATGATCAAGGGGCGGTTCCTGCGGGGGGCGATTGCCCTGGCGGTGAATGGCATTCCGATTTTCAATCCGCAGAACAATCGCGGCGAGATCAGCTATGAGATCGGTGAGCTGGATCAATGGGGCGGGCATTGCGGACGGGCGGATGATTACCACTACCACATGACGCCGCTGCACTTGCAGGCGCAGGCGGGCAAGGGCATGCCGGTGGCGTATGCGCTGGATGGTTACCCGATCTATGGGCTGACGGAGCCTGATGGCTCGATGGTGGGCAAACTCGATGCGTGCAGTGGGCATGAGCTGCCGGGCATCGGGTATCATTATCATGCCACGATGCGGTATCCGTATGTGATCGGCGGCTTTCACGGGGAAGTGGTGGAGCGGCAGGAGCAGGTGGATCCGCAGCCGCGGGCGCAGGGGGTGCGTGAGGCGTTGCCAGCCCTGCGCGGAGCCAGGATCACGGGCTTCGAAAGCCCCGCCAAGGATAGCTACAAGCTGAGCTACGAGTTGAATGGGGACAAGCGCAGCGTGAGCTACACGATCAAGGCTGATGGCACCTACGCCTTTACCTACGACAACGGAAGCCAAGGCAAGACACAGCAGGTTTACACCGCCCGGCAAGGCGGCGGAGGCGGCGGTGGCCCGCCGCGTGGCCAAGGTGGAGGCAGGCCGAGGCGTCCCGGGGATGAGCGGAGGCAGGGACCTCTAGACGAAGACAATCCCCCACCCCGCCCGCAAGCTTCCGTGGAGCAGACGGAACAGACGCGCAGCAGTGATGGGAAATTTTTGCTGACGAGTCCGGTCATGGAAGACCTGAAGGAAATGCCGATTGAATACACGGGCGATGGTGAAGGAGCGACGCTGCCGCTCGTCTGGAAAGGCGCGCCCGCGGGCACACGGGGCTACGCTTTGATCATGGATCACGCCGATAAAGACGGTGCGATGAAGTGGTATTGGACGCTGTATGATCTGCCGGCTAATGCCACCAGTCTGCCGAAGAACGCGCGAGGAATCGGCAAGGTCGGCACTGGCTTTAGGGGAATGATCGGCTATGAGCCGCCGCACTCGAAAGGTCCTGGCGCAAAGACTTATGTGATCACGCTGTATGCACTCTCTGCGGCGCTCGATGTGGCGGGCAAAGCGCCGGGTCGCGAGGAACTGCTCGCCGCCATGAGAGGCAAGGTGCTGGCGAGTTCATCGCTGCGGGTGATCCATACCAGCAAAGGTGTCAGTGGTGCGCCGCGGCAGTAACTCTCAATAGCTCCTGCCTATCTATGAATGCTTTCCACTGCCTTGTCTTTCTCCTGATGAGTCAGGCACTGCGCGCTGCCGACTCACCCAACATCATCTTCATCCTTTCCGACGATCAGGATTGGACGGGGCTGTCGGTGCAGATGCATCCGGATCTGCCGAATTCAAAGAGCGACTTTTTCCGGACACCGAATCTGGACAAGCTGGCGAGCCAGGGCATGCGCTTCAGCGCGGCGTATGCGCCTGCGCCGGTGTGTTCGCCGACGCGGATCAGTTTGCAGACGGGGCGCAATCCTGCGGCACTGGGCTGGACAAAGGCGGCACCGGCCGAGGACGGGCATCGGTTGATCGAAGGAGCCTCGCGCAAACACATCGGCAGCGAAGAGGTGACGGTGGCGGAGTTGTTGCATACGGCGGGCTATGCGACGGCGCATTTCGGCAAGTGGCATCTCGGTGGGGGTGGTCCGGCGTTGCATGGTTATGACGTGAGTGATGGCGAGACGGGGAATCGCGATGCGGATCGTTATGTGGATCCGAACCCGGTGGATATCTTCGGCATGAACGTGCGCGCGGAGGCCTTCATGCAGAAGCAGGCTCAGGCTCGGCGGCCATTTTACTTACAGATGTCTTATTATGCGCTGCATATGCCGGAGAATGCGCTCAGCGCCACGCGGGCCTTTTACGAGAAGCAGACGCCGGGGCGCATGCACCGGGATGTGGATGTGGCCGCGATCACAACGGATCTGGATACAGGTGTGGGGCAATTGCTGGAGGCGGTAGATCGGCTTGGGCTCAGCCGGAACACTTATGTGATCTACATGTCCGATAACGGTGGGGGCGGAGGGGGCGGTGGCAAGGGTCAGGGTGGCGGTGGACGTCAGAGCCTGCGACCGCTGACCGCGGGAAAAGGCGGTGTATGGGAGGGCGGCATTCGCGTGCCGCTGATCATTCGTGGGCCAGGGATCGCACCCAACTCGTGGTGTGCGCAACGTGTGGTGGGCTATGATTTCCTGCCCACGCTGTGCAAGCTCGCGGGGGTCAAAATTCCGCTGCCAGCGGGCGTCGAAGGCGGGGACATCTCGCATTTGTTGCGCGGTTCGAAAGAACCTGTGAAGCGCTCACGCGAAGGACTGGTGTTTCACTTTCCGCATTATCAGGGCGACACGCCGCATAGCGCGATCATCAGCGGCCAGCACAAGCTGATTCATTTCTACGAGACAGGCGAGGACCTGCTCTTTGATCTCAATGCGGATCTGGCCGAGAGAGACAACCTTGCCATCAAGAACCCTGAACTCACCACGCGGCTGGCGAAGCAACTTGCGGGTTATCTGAGTGAAGTGGGAGCTGAAATGCCGAAGCCCAATCCTGATTATGATCCTGCGCGGGAGCCTGCCATGAAGGGTGGAGGCAAGGGTGGGAGAAAAGGGCAGAAGCAATAACAAAAAAACCAACGAGGCGACCGAGCAAATGCGCGGGCCTCGTTGGAGGAAGTTCGTTAGCTGCAGTGGCCAGTTAGGCCACGCGCTGGTTAGCGGCTACGATTGTAGCTGGGCTTGCCGCCGCCGCTGCCGCCATTGGCGCCACGGTAACCACCACCACCGCCGCCACCACCACCATTGGCACCGCCGGATCCGGGAGGACGGGCTTCATTGACGGTAAGGGAGCGGCCCTGATATTCTTTGCCGTCCAAGGCTGAGATCGCGGCCTTCATGGAATCTGCGGAGTCCATGGTGACAAAGGCAAAGCCTCTGGGTCTCTGGGTGTCGCGGTCAGTCGGCATGAAGACATCCGTCACTGCGCCATGGGAACCGAAGAGGTCTCTGAGGTCGTGTTCGGTTGATTCGAAGGACAGGTTTCCAACATACATCTTTGTAATCATAATTTAAATCGGCGGGTAGACTGCGTTATCTTTAATGCGTTCCCGAATAGCCGGGTTTCGAACCACCACCGAATAAATCACCTGATGAATCACCAAAATCTCGAACAAAACAGGCACTGTTGCCTGATAACAAGCTACAGGTACCAACCCTGGAAAGCAATAAGTATTTCGTTTTAATGAGTTATACCAGGAGTTAGTGGGGCTGTGAAACAGGTTGACCCCGAGGGGATTAAACCCTAGTCTTAGAAGACGTCTGAAGGGTCAATTCGAGCGTTGTTGCTTCTCGTAGTTTGCGAGTTGCAGCCAGTTTCCAAGGGCATTTCCTGGCGACCTGAGATCGAGACCGATAAAGACTCAGAAGCCGTTGCTGGCCAGCCCTTTGAGGTGATCAGAGGACGCGCCAATTGCGCATAGAGGAGCCGAATCGCCCGGGGCGATTTGTTCAAGCAATACGTTATAAGCGGCTGCTTTCGAGCGAAGGTTTCCGGGCGCTCAGCAACCGCGTTTACCAATGATCCAACCTGAGGCGCATACGGGATGCATGCCGCGCGCCCCCTATTGACCCATACGCTGGGTCGCATTTTACTATTATGAAAGTTTCCGAGATAATTAAGTTTCTACAGGCCCAGCTGATGGTGGGTGAGCCCGATGTCCTGATTTCAGGGTTTGCATCGCTGACTGATGCCAAGCCTGGGGATATCAGTTTTTATGCTGATGCCCGCTACGCGGAGGCGCTGGATCGAACGAGAGCGTCTGTCATTCTGGTGCCGGAAGGATGGGGCAGTTTTCCCGTAGGTTCAACGTGCCTGGCGGTGGCAAATCCGTCAGAGGCCTTCTCCCGGCTGGCGGACAAGATGGGGTCTGCAGCGACTGAGTTTCAGGCTGAGGTTCATCCTAGCGCCGTAGTGGGCAAGGATGTGGTGGCGAACTTTGATCGCGTGAGGATTGGCGCAAATGCGGTCATCGAAGAAGGAGCGTCTCTGGGAGACGGAACGGACGTTGGGCCCGGATGTTTCGTAGGGCGCAATGCGCGCATCGGAGCGAACTGCCGCCTCCATGCAAATGTCACGGTCTACGCCTCATGCGTGCTGGGGAATCGCGTTGTGCTTCATGGGGGCTGTGTGATTGGCGCGGATGGGTTTGGCTATGAATTCGAAAATGGGAAGCACCGGAAAGTGCCTCAGAATGGGATCGTGCAGATCGATGATGATGTGGAAGTCGGTGCGAACACGACGATCGACCGGGCGCGCATCGGCAAGACGTGGATCGGCGCGGGGACGAAGATCGATAACCTGGTGCAGATCGCGCATAACGTCACGGTGGGGAAACATTGCATCATCGTCGCGCAATGCGGAATCGCTGGCAGTGCGACTCTGGGCGACTATGTGGTGATGGCAGCTCAGGCGGGGATCGGCGGCCATGTGGAGGTGGGTTCGCAGTGCACGATTGGCGGTCGGGCCGGAGTGACGAAGAGTCTGCCGGAAGGAAGAAAGAGTTATCTGGGATTTCCCGCGGTGCCGGTGATGCAGGAGCGGAGACGCATCGTGGCCAGCAGGCAACTGCCGGAGCTTTTGGCGCGGGTGAAACAGCTTGAAGAGGAAATGAGGTCGATGGCGTTGGGGAGCGAAGCTGTGGCGGCGTGAGAGGCGCGGAAAGGACAGATCCAATAGGAGCAATATCTGGTGGGGTGAAGACGGGGGTTACCGTGGGTTCGATGTAGGCGGAGCTTTCTGTTCTGAATCGGTGGCTCCGAAGAATCCGGGGCCGCCCGCGGCGACGTAACCGTGGCTCGCTCCGTTGGGATCGGGAGTGATCCAGAAGGCGTAGAGAGCGCCGTTCTTTAGATGGAATCGTAGTCGCACGGACTTGTTGGCGAGAGAGGCGAGATCTTCGGCACCTTTCCAGGTGAGGCGTTGTTTGGTGCTGTCTGCTTTAAGAGGGATGGAGTTCTCCAGAGAGAAGGGGGCAATGACGTTGCCGGTGACGGCATCAAGGATTTCCGCGCGAATTTCGCCAGTCGTGGTGGCAAGATTAACAAAGGGAAAACTGCCTTTGAAGACAATGGGAACAGTGGTCAAGCTGCCGCCTTCGACTCCGGCGTCCATGGAGGCAAAGCCATCGCGCCGGAGTGTCGCGAGGCCGGTGCTACCGCCGGCATACATGTGAGCGCGGTTGTTCCCGGCGTCACCGGACCAAGTGCCGAAGTAAAAATGCAGCTTGTCACCGACGATGAGGCAGACGCCGGTGGCGGGATGCAGGTATCCGCGATTCCAAGTGCCAGGGGTGCGGGCACATTTTAGAAAGGCTTCACGATGCGGGCGATCATAGATGAAACCGTCCCGGCTGTAGCCGAGTTGAAGGTCGATGATCTTCGGACGTTTCTCGGTCGCGCACACGTCATTGGGCGGTCCGTAGAACATGCCGAAGACACCGATCATGAGGCTTTCATAAGGCGTGGCGGTGAAGTGGTACAACTCTGGCTCGAAGCCGAGTGCCGGATCGGCTTTGTCCCGGGTATCAAGCTTGAGCCACAGCGGGGCGCGGGTGCGGTCCTTGCGTTCGGCGAGTTTCATAAAGTCTTTGGATGTGTGAATGAAGCGGGCACGTACGGTCTTGGGGGGCTCTCGGAGAGAGGGTGCGCGCTCGCGTACGCTCATGACCCATTGCTGTCGGAAAGGATCGTGGAAGATGGAAGTGTTGTCGCCGTGCCAAAACTGCACGCGGCGGCCCTCCGCCCAGTGGATGCCATCAGCGGAGTTGAAGAGTTCACCATGACTCTCCCCTTCTGGGGCGCCAGCGAGGCGGGAGAAGACAAACATCTTCCAACGCTCTGCTTCATTCACGGCGTCTGGATCACGCCAGATGGAGGCGGCATCGCGAAGCATGAGGCGGTCATTTTCATTTCGCACGGGCAGCACACGGTTGGTCCCTGGAGTCACTTCGAGTGACGGTCTTTCCCAATGGATGCCATCTTTGCTGGTGGCGTATGCAACGCCATCGAACCATCCGGCGTGATACCACATCTTGAAAAGGTTGTCGGTGGGGTCATACCACACGCCATCGCCGAAGGGCGCAGCCACTGGCAGGGCATCGGCGCCTTTGATTTCATTCTTTTCAAGAGGCGTCTCTGGTTTCAGGAGTGGGCCATCTCCGTGCACGGTAGCCTCGTGGTAGTGGCGCGTCAGGGTTGTGTCGGCAATGAGCAGGTCGTCGACGAAGAGCTGTCTGCCGACATCAATAGCGATGGGTTTGATGATGGGGGGCGGGGCCGCTGCAGGTGTGGAAGGAGGTGCAGGTGAAGCCGTAGGCTCCGCGGCCATGGCGGGAATGATGGCTGCGAGAGGGAGGAGGGTGAGGAGGAGATTCACGGTGGTGCGAAGGTGAATGTGTCTGTCTTCACCGCGAAGACGCGAAGTCGCGAAGGGTGTGAGTGTTTGATTGAGGTGGCTTCACAGAGAATGCGTAGGTCCAATAGGACGAATAGGACCCATGTTGGGTGCACGCGAATATTGGAGATAGGAGCGTAGTGACGGTATAAGACATTCGCCACTTCTTACTTTTTGGCGATGGCACGGGCGAAGTCGGACCAGAAGGTGGCTTCCCACCAGGCGTCGAGGGCGCTGAGCTGATCGTCGGGGCCGCCGGATTGGAAGGCGGCGGCGAGCTGGTAGTTGTATTTAGCGGCGGCGGGGACGAAGCCGAGTTTAGCTTTGCAGAGAGCGGCTGCTTCGCGGGCGCGAAGTTCGCTGGTGCGCATTTGATGCGCGAGCGCATCGGCGTTCCCAAGGCTGGTGAGGGCGCCGGTGTCAGAGAAGTTGGGCTGGAGGGAGTACCATTTGTTCACCAGACTGGCGAGACGCAGGTAGGCATAGGTCGATGCACCAAGACGCAGGGTAGCGTCATCGCCTTGTTGGGTCTGGCTACTACGGTTCTGATTTTGGCTTTGCTGGAGACGGGCGGCGTAGGTGGTGGCGAACTGTACGCTGGGGTAGTCGCCTTCGCGGACGGTGAGGAATTGCTCGATCTGGGAGGCGGGGAGTCCGGCGGCTTCGGCATTGGCTTTGATGACGAGGGCTTCAAAATAACCTTGGGTGGCCACGGCGGCAGAGGCATAACCGGTGCTGAGGCGTTGGAGGGCGGCGGGGTCTGCATGAATGCCGAGGCCATCCGAAGAAGCGATCATGAGATTCCGCTCGGCGATGATGGCCAGGGACTCGGAGAGGGCATACCAGAGGTGGGGCTGAAGGAGGGAGCTGACGAGCACGGTGGTGTTCTGGGGGTCATTCATGTCCAGCTTTCCCTGGCTGGTAAGCTTCTGAATTTCCGCGGTGGTCGCGCGGTTTTGTTCGGCCTTCTGGAGGAAGCCGACGCCCTGCACGAAGGCGCTGAGACCACTGACGGCGGCGATGGTACCATCGAGCGACTCGCTAAGGGCTTGTGCGGAGAATTTGCCGCCGAGCTTGTCCAGTTCAGCAGCGACGGTAGCGCGTTTTTCAATGAGGGCCTGGGCCTGCTGGACATTGCCCTGGAAGATGGGCATCATGATTTCCAACTGGGCCTGGACGGTGCCCATGAGCATGGCAGCCTCGGCATGCTTCCGCCAGGCACCGGCGATCTGCCCCCGCTGCAACATGGACTCGGCGAGTCGATAAAAAGTCTGCGCCTGAGTGATGGAGGCGCGTGTGGAGTCTGCGGCGGAGAGCATGCCGGCGGCTTTGTAATCGGCGAAGGCCTGCTCAATGAAGCGCACGTAGCCATCACTGCGGCTGCGCCAGAAGGTGATGTCGTTGCGGAGGTCTTTGGCGACATCGGCGTCGAGCGCCATCTCTCCGGCGCTGAGGGCACGGGGGCGAGGCAAGGCTTTGCCGGTGAGAAACTCATAAGCTTCCCAAAGATCGCGGATCTCACGAACTTCGACGCCGTGTTTTTTGCCGAACTCGATGACATCGACCTGCTGCTTCGTGGCCATGTCTTCGGCCATCCGGCAGCCGACGGGGAAGCCAAAGCGCTTGAAGCCTTTGGCGGCAGCGCCCTGGATCTTTTGCGGGATGCCGCCGACGGGGCCGGCACTGCCGTCGAGATTCACCGCGCCAGTCATGGTGGTCTGTGGCAGGACAGCGTCTCCGAACAGCAGAGTAAGGAAGCCGGATGTCATGAGCATGCCAGCGGAGGGTCCGTCAATGAAGCCCTCAAGATCGAGGAGAAAGCGGAAGTCGGAGATGTCGCACTGGCGGACGTTGCAGGCGTTAAACGCGGCCATCCACACGGCGCCGGTGAATTGATCGCCCGTGCCGCCGGAGAACTGCTCGACCACACCGACAGATGGTCGCTTCCGGGTGTTGGGTTCGACCATCAACTGGATGGGGCTGGTGCCGCCACCGGGGGGATTGCCGTTGGTGAAATAAACGGCCTGGAGTTCGACTTCGCGGCGGCCTTCCATGGCGACCGGGTTTACTGGAGGGGACGAGGGGGCGGGGCCGGGAGCACGCGCAGGAGATGGAGATGGGGGCTGCGCAGGCACGGGAGCGGGCGTCTGAGACGGCATCGGCGCGGGGGTGCCGCTGCCATTGCCGTTTGAGGTGAGTCTGGCCAGGGTTTTTTCGTCCGTCTTTTTCAGGGGGACGCGCTGGCCTTCAGTGTATTCGAGGAGGAGTTCGCCGGGGCTGGACCAGGCAAAGCGCATGAGGTTCGAGGTGTCATCGGCGAAGCTCAGATGGAGGTATTTGGCGTCGGCGCGGAAGGTACCGAGGTTCTTGGAGGCAACCTTGTTGGCTTCGATGAGAATGAATTGGAACTGGTCGCCGGTGAAGATGACGACGACCCCTCCCCCGCTGGCTTTGTCTTCATAGACCCAGGTGCCGTCGAAGGCGGTGGTCGCAGCGCGAGCAGTTGGTGCGAAGACTGACAGGAATATTAGAATAGCGGATGCGATGCAGGCAACGCGAGCGGTGAGTGGTTGTGGTGGACAGTGGGATGGGATGAGGTTCGTCGGCATCGTGAAAGGTTGGGTGTGACGAGAGGTCGCGAGACGGGAGGAGATGATCTGGCTATCCGGCGGTGACGTGGCCTTTGGGACCTGGGGCTTTCGTTGAAACGGGGAGTTGGATCGGATTTGTTGCGGTCACAAAGCGGTGTCGCATTGCATTTGCCACCGCAGTCCAAAAAAACCGCGGAGCAGCAGCCCATCATTGTTTCTTCTCGAAGAATTTCTTTTCTTTGCCTTCGCCGAGGACGAGGCCCTGGGCGTTGACGGTGTATTTGGCGGTGGGGTTCCAAGCGCCGTTATAGAAATAGAGGATCTGGTCTTTGGTGGACCAGTAGCCTTGCTCAATGTCTTTTTCGCTTTTACGCTGAAGAGCGATCATGGTGGAGAAGATGTAACTGCCGTCGCCTGCCAGGACGAACACGAAGGTGGGGCCATCTTCAAAACCGCCGCCGGATGAGTAACGTTCGGTGTGAGTCCAGGTGCCGACCATGGCGGGATCGATGGTGCCGGGCGAGTTGGTGGGTCTGGGGATTTGCTGTTTCTGTTGAGGTTGCCCCGGGGTTTGGGTCTGAGGGGCACCGCCGCCGTTGGTGGCTTGCTGTTGTTGATGCTGCTGGCGAGTCATCAAGACTTGTTCGCCTTCGATGACGAGAACCATGCTGTCGGCGGAGGCAAACTGGTAGGGGAAGCCAGCTTCCTGAGCATTGCCCTGAGCCAAGGTGTAGAGGACCCGGCCGTCGAAACGATAGGTGCCCTGGTTCTCCTGACTTTCCTGGGCTGTGGCGAGCTGGATGGCGTAGCGACCGTCTTCGACAAAGACGAGGCTGACAGTAACGGCTTGTTTGATGACGCCGACCCAGCCGCCCACAAAGGGATTGCCGGTATTCACGGGTATAACCGGAGCTGGGACCTGGCTTGGATTGGGAGTCTGCCCCCCTCCCCCGGTGCCGCCTTGTGTGGGTGGGGCTTCGGGTGCAGGAAGATTGAGATCCAGAAGGGAGCGGCCACCGTCGCCCCTGCCGCTGCCGGTGGGTGCTGGGGGTGCGGGCTGAGTTTGTGCGTCGGCTCGGGCGAGCTCAAGGGTTTTGCCGGCCAGGGTGAGGCTCATGCGAGTGCCCTGCACTTGCCACTGGGCCTGAGTGACGCCGCCTGCGTCGGAGCGCAGGGTGAGGGATGCGCTCTTGATTTCGTAGCTGCCGGTTTCCTGAGCGTGTTGGTCGCGCTTGCGGATCTTGAGCACGTATTTCTGATCGGCGCCGAGGATCAACTCATAGCTGGTGCCGTCGCGCAGGCCGGTCCAGTGGCCCAAGGCGGCGGCGGATGAATCGTCAGAGGTGAGAGCCTCCTGCAGGAGGGATGAAGCCTGAGGTTTCCCGGACATGGGGCCAAGGCTTTTCAAGACTTTGTCGACGTTCACTTCTGCCGCGATGGCTGGCGCGATGAAGGCGAGGCAACTAACAAACGCAAGCAGCGGGCGGCGCTGGTGGCTTATCCTATTTGGTTTGCGGAACTTCCACGGCATATTTGAGCCTCCAAGTGAAATGAGTCTGCGACTGTGTCAAAGCTCGGCGGCGGCTTTGTCTCCTGCTGGCAATTTGAAGGCGCGGTGCGCTTTGTCATCTGCGGAAAATGTCACCATCTTCTCGTCGTCGAAGCCCTGGCCATATTTGGCATCGACTGTGGTGAGGGTCATGAAGTCCTGGCCGTTCAGCTTGAGCATGATGTAGCCGGGGAAGGCCTCGATGGAACCACTGCCGGATTCACGGAATAAGCCGAAGCGCACCGATTTGCTGCCGAGGACGAGAGGATCGAGATAGCCGGTGGCGCTGTAGACGGGGCGCTTCTGGCCTTTCAGCGATACCTTGATGTAGATGTCCGTTTTCCGGTCTTTTTGCCCGAAGAACTCGACCACGATTTTTTGAACCTTTTGGGTGGGGTTCGCGGCAAGGTGAGCGGCGTCATAGGTGCGCACGTAGAAGCGGGATTGGCCTTCGGGCGGATAGAGGCCGGCGATGCCGACTTCATCGAGGGGGCCGGCGTGGGAGGGGGGCGGCATGGTGGCCGCGATCACCAAGACAAGGGTAGCGAATATTTCACACCACGTGACGAACCTCGGGGAATTCTGCTTCATGTTAAAGCTAGTTTGTGGGTAAGGCTTAGCCGCGTGACTGACGGAATTATCAATGTCACCTAGTCATGAAAGCGCAAATGGGCAACGGCGGAAACGGATTTGCGAAGTCCGCGATGTTTTGTCGCGAGAGGGATGGGGCCTATAGGACTGATAGGACCAATTTGGCGGTGCGCTGGAACTAACGGCGAGATTTTATCGCTCAGCGCGCCACTGGGGGCCGACGTGGGGATTTTTGAGAGTCGGGATGAGGTGGCGGACGGCGCTCCAGTAGTTGGGGAATGGCGGGACGTCGTCGGCGTTGTTGGGGGCGAGGTCGGCGGCGCGGGACGGGAGTTGGGGATGCGCGAGGCCGGCGTTCTGGTGGTGGACGCCGTGATAGGTCTCGTGGAGGAGGCTGAAGTCGATGAGTCGTCCAAGGAAGCCGGGGGCAACGATGTTGCGGGTGATCCCATTGACGGAGCCGCCGGTGAGGCCGACGTGCTCGACGTATTTGCGCCAGCTCTGGAGATTGGCCGCGATGAAGGCAGGGAGGAGGTAAACGAAGATGACGTGGGGCCAGAAGTGCCAAATGGTGGCGGTGACGGAGATAACGGTCCAGGTGATGATGGAGCCGATGATCTCCCACCAAATGCGGCGGCGAACCCGGGGATTCCGGATGCGGGTGCCCTTGCGGAGGAAGGCGCGAAGGAAAATGACAGGAGTGTAGAAAAGGCCGAAGAAGAGCTCAAAGAAGGCGGCTAGTCGGCGCTGCCAGACGGGGACCGTGGGATCGACCAGGGGCCAGAATTCCTCGTCCTTCACGCCGGTGAGGTGGGCGTGGTGGGTCTGGTGGATGACGCGGAAGAGGGTGAAGGGAACGAAGCTGACGAGGCCGATGGTGACGCCGTCGAGTTCATTCTGGAAACGGTTCTTCCGCAGGAGACCGTGGGAGGCCTCGTGAAAGCCGATGAGGGCGCCGTGCATGAGATGGGCAGCGACGGCGACGAGGAGAGCGGCGGTCCACATCCAGCCGTAGGTGACGAGGACAGCGATGAGAGCCTGGGTAGCGAAGAGCGCGGTGGTGACGATCTGATAATGCCAGGAATGGAAGAGGGGGCGGGCGTCGTGGGCGTGATCGTGACCGTGGTCGTCCTGGGACTGAGCATGCGCGTGACGGGCGCTCCTCGTGTCCGCGCGGGAGGAGCCGGAGCGCGGTTCAGCGAATGTGGAGGGGTCAGTGTGGCTCATGGTATCGTCGATATCGCGGTAGGGCGAAGTCGTCCCTGCAGATGTCGGAAAGTTTGTAGCTTAGAAGAGGGCGCTTGGCAATCTCTGGCGGCGTCAAAGCCGCTGCCAAGGTTCGAGAACATGAGGGCATGACCTGTCGATGCTTCGAGAAGCTTGAGGGCCGTCGAACCGAGTTTAGCCTCAGTCCTGAAAAGTGTCGCCCTGGTAACTGGTCTGGCGGGAAGTCACGGTGAAACGCTCGGCGAGGATGCGACCGAGGATGAAACAGGCGATGGGGACAAAGATGAAAAGGACGAGGGAGGAGAGGACATAAGTTCCGTGGCCGACTGGTGGCCAAAGCATGTGACGCCAGTCAACGAGCCAGGCGTGAGGCAGAGCTTCGTCGAGGATATTGGAGAGGATCATGCCTATGGCACCGAGACCAATGGTGCCGACGACGCTGAAGAGGATGCATGAGGCATCGGCACGGCAGGCACGGCGAGTGAGAAAGACGAACAAGAAACCGGCGATGAAGGGGCCGGCGACTACGGTGAGGGGGTAGACGTTATTCTCAGAGAGAAATTCGCTGCCGAAGTACCCCAGCACTAAGGTGCAAACCATGATGAGCGCCTGAAGGCGCTTTTCGAGCCTGTCCGTCATGGCGGCATGTTTGGTGCGTACTTGTGGAAAGTGCAACTGCTGATTGGTGACTATTTTTTGTTAGTGGTTTGTTGGGTGCGACGTCGGAGGTGGCACGCTGGGTGCTAATGAAAATGCGCCCTGGTGGTGGAGGGTGGAGTGTCGGGATGCGCCGCTGATTTTTACAGATATGCTGGCTGGCATTGACTGGGAGGAGAGGATTCCATACGAATGGATAAACTCGCGAACGGCTATGTATCTCTCCCCTATCCTCATAAATGTCCTAATTGCAGTGGGGATTGTGGTGGCAGTCTGGATTTATCTACCACTGCTGAAGTTGGGCGGAAGACGCGTCCCCCTGAAACACTGGTGGGGATTTCGGCCGAGCCAAAGGATAATCGCCAAATGGGAACGTGAAGAGGTGGCACTGGATGCCATACGGAAGCTGTCCGCACAAGAGAGGCTAGCGAAGCTTGTCGCGATGGATGAGGAAATTGGGTATGCATTCGGGACCAGCCGGGACATCGTCAAAGAGGTCGCAGCTACTGGGCAGGATGAGTCAATTCCGCTCATCAAGGACATTTTGGATGATCCACATGCACCGTTGTACATGATCGTGTCCGGGGCAAAGACTGCCCTGGAGAAGGGTGACGCTCAGCCAGACTACAAAGTCAAATTGTTCCAGTTGCTTCTGCCTTTCACCGATCAACGTGGAACAAGGCGCGCGGAGGTAGGCTCAGACAAAGTTCCAGATTTGCTCCTTAGATTGGATCGAGGCTGGGCGTCGCGAGTCCTCAGAGCGCCGGACTGTTTGACCTTGGAAAATAAGATGTTCCGCTACATCCTGAATGCCCTGAATGATCATGGCGTGCGAGTGCCAAAGGAGCAGTTGGTGCAGTGGCTTAGCGAGGTCAGCCATCCAGAACACAAGGAATACTTAGACGGATTGATCAGCATTGAACTGGCGCGAACAATGTACTTTTATGACAAGGAGGTCGCCCGCCGACACTGGGAGGCTTGGTTTGATTACCGTGACGACATCGTTCCCTTGTGCGCAGGAGACTATCTTCTACAGATGGCTGGGTTGCACCGCCCGGACGTCCAACTTACAAATAAAAAGAATGCTGTAGGGTTTGACGGCTTCAATCGCTATGAGAAAACAGCCTGGCTGGTAATTGAGTTCGATCAGAGCACCTACGAAGGCCAACTGGGGCAGCTTGAATTCCTCGAAAGAGATTATCTGCAACTACTTCCGTCCGCTTTGACTGAAGTTGGTGCATCAAGGACTGCAAAACTCGTTGAGCAATACTGGGCGCTGTACGGAGATGCAGGACCAGCCGCTGGTGAGAAAGAACGAAAAAAACAAATTAAGGCGATGGGTCTCAACGTTTGGCACGACAAAGAGACGGCGCTGGAAGAGGAAGCAGATTGGGCGAAAGCCGACTCAGAGATCGGAGTGCGGAAATACTTGCTGGCACACGCAGAGCATTTTGATTGGAGGCAAGACTTTGTGTGAGGAGAGTCGGTGACCACTAAACAGTGCCTCAAGAGAGAGGAAATATCCCAAGGTCGTGTGATTTCATGCCCGGCGGCGGCGTAGAGAGAGGGCTGATAGGGTAACAAAGAGTAGCAGCGCGCGGGAGGGCTCTGGGACAGCGAGGAGCAGGTCGTCGAAGGTTGTGCCGATGCGGATGGCATCGTAGTAAGTGACGGCGGCAGACGCGACGCCATCGATGCTGGTGCCTTCCAGGAAAGCGAGGGTATCAAGCGAAGCGCTGGTGGAGAGGATATCTGCGGAGACGGTCCAGTGTGGGGCGCCGAGAGAGGCCTGGCTGGTGGGGAGGGAAGTGACGGCCCAGATGTTCAGCATATCCGTGGCGCCGGTAGTATTGAGGGCTAGCTCGGCGATGAGCATGTAAGTGGTGCCGATGGCCAGGGCGATATTCGTGTCTGCGGTGACGATATTGTCCGTGCCGCCCAGATCGGATTGGTACTTCACGGTAAGGGTGTTGCTGGTATCGCCAAAAGTGCTGATGCCCCAGGCGAAGCCGCCTCGGTCGATGCCATTGGTGTTGCTCCAAAGGGCGTCAGTGGCGTTGCTAGGAGTAGTGGTGCTGGTAAAGCTTTTGCCGGGAACAGGGTCGGTGAGGAACGCCATCATCGTCTCGCGGTCGGCATCGAAGGCGATTGTGGATGGCTGATAGAGAGTGCTGAACCAGAGGGAAGTCGAGCCGACGGCGGAGGTGAAATTTCTGTCCTGCTCGCGGGAGGCGTAGAAGTCGCTATTCGTCTGAATGCGGACGCTGCCGCCGGTGTTCCAGTTCACACCGCTCATGGTGAGGTTTGGCGAAGCTACGACAGTGGCGTAGCTTGTGCCAGCGCCGCCCCAGGCGCCGGTGAAGCCTTGGGAGGCTGACGAAGTCTGGCCGGCGAGATTGCCGTTAGCCGTATAGTTTCCGGCACCGGTGACGAATGTCTCCTGGACGATGAGTGCGGCCTGGAGTGCCGGTGTCAAGGCTAGCAAAAGCGCGAGGGAGCAGGAATTGAGAACGCGGCGGAGGTAGGGCATGCCTTCGAATGATAGGAGGGTCTGGCCAAGAGTGGCAAGATCAAGGTACGGTGCGCTGGCGCGTATGTTTCAGCCTGCTGATGAGAGGCGGGAGCCAGTCATCAGGGCGCGTAGAGGTGATCCGGGAGGATGATGCCATTGGCATCGAAGCGGACGCCTTCCTTTTCGAGGAGGCGGCGTTTGCGTACGAGATCAGGGCCTTCTGATTCGCCGTTGAAGCCACCGATGGCGAGGCTGGTGCTGACGACACGGTGGCAGGGCACGTCCGGCATGTAGGGATTGCGCTTCAGCGCCTGGCCGATGGCGCGGGGGGAACGGCAGCCGATGATGCGGCCAACGCCGGCGTAGGTGCTGACTTTGCCCTTGGGGATGAGCCGGACGGTATCGTAAACGCGGGTCTCGAAGGAGGTGGGCTCGCGATGGCTGCTCATGGCCTGCTGGTGCTTCGGCGCGGGGAGGCGGTCTTTTGTTTTTAGACCGGACTTTTCGTCCTATCTTTGAATGAGTGGCGGAACGGACGGGACTCGAACCCGACTTTTGGCTTCTTGTTAATTCTTATTATTCTAAAGTCCCTAGGAGAGAGCGTTTTAAGATTCATTAAGGAAACCATTCTATCGGAACTATACGGAACTTTTGATGTCGCGTGCAATGTGCACCCGCAACCTCTTGCGACTCCCCGACCCTGCCCCATTTTGGGAGTCTCGCAATGACCAGCGGACACTTATGGCAGACATCAAACACAAGCAACTCGGCCCTCTCTCAGCTGAAGACGAAGCAAGTTGGCTCTTGGAAAAGACCTATGCTATGGAGCACCTTCGTCTGAAGGCCCGTCTGGATGCCCTTGAGGATCTAGTATGCTCCATGGGCGTGGGCATGGGTTTTAATCTTGAAACTATCGTTTCCAAGCTGAAGGCGATCCGGAACGAGTCCCTGCAGAAGGCGCTAGACAGAGCAGAGGATAAGAATCCTAGCCTCGCGGCCGATATCGACAACCGGACCGAGGATGAGATCGGGTAGCGCCTTTGTGGTTCACAACAGTTCAGCAATCTCTGGCACATCCAATGCGGCAAGGCGTGTTTCGGGATGATTCTCAGCCAGCTTAGCGAGGGTCTTTTTCGCCTCCCACGTTAGACCCGCCATTGCCTGTGCGCGAGCGAGCGCCAGCAAGAGATCACCAGAATTCGGATTAACACGCATAGCCTCGTAAAGGACGTTCACCGCCTCGACATGGCGGGCCATCCGCGAGTAGCAGTCAGACATCACAACCGGGGCGCTCACCTTATGCGGGAACTCCGTGCGTAGCGTCTCGCAGAGATACGTCGCTTTCTCGTACTCTCCCATGGCCCAAAGGATCTGCATCCGCCAAAGGAGCACCGTGTAGTCGGCCCGGTATTCCGGCGCAATCTCCTCCAGTTCGTCCCAGGCCTGCTGGTGCATGCCGAGGTCGAAGTAGCCTTCGCAGCGCGTGAGCGCTTGCGCCATGACTGCATGCTCCTCGTCCGTCATGCCGGAGAATGGGAGTGCACGACTGATGTCGCAACTCACAAGATGCAAAACCGCCGGCGTTTGGCAAAGGTTGGCGATCAGTGGAAATCATGCGAACTCGGGCCGATCGCAATATTGATCATCGGTTCCACCTTCTCCGAATACACGGTGGCCACATTGTCCACGATCTGCAGCCGCCCGCTGATCTTGAGGAATCGTTCCTGCGTGATGACCAACCGGTTCGCCTCGAAAAGTTTGGAAGGCACGAAGGCATTGGATATTCCCGTCTCGTCCTCAAGGCTGATGAATACGTGCCCGCTGGCCGTCCCCGGCCGTTGTCGGCATATGACCAGCCCCGCAATGATGATCCGTTGCCCGCGACGCAGATACGGGACCTCGGCGGCTAACGTGACATCTGGCAGGGAATCCCTTTGCAGCGCCATGGGGTGCCGCCCGATGGTCAGCCCTGTGGAAGCATAATCCGTGGCCATCCGTTCCGCCGGCGTCATCATCGCTAGGGGCGAGGGTTGTTCGTCTTTCAAGCCGCTAAACAAGTCTTCTCCATGGTAGACCTCTACATCCCAAAGGGCCGAACGGCGATGCTCTGACAGCTTATTCAGGGCGCCTGCTTGCGCCAGAAGTCGCCGCGCATCTTTTGGCAACTTGGTGCGCTCCAGAAAATCCTGGAGATCGTCCCAAGGCTTCAGATTCCGTTCATCAATTAAACTGGAGGCGCTCACGGCCCTGAAACCTCGCAGCTGATTCAGCCCCAGACGGATGGTTTGGTCGTTCACCACGGTGCAGATCGAATCTGATTCCGCGACGCACACCGGCAGTATCCTCAGGCCATGAAGCTTCGCGTCACGAACGAGGGTTGAACTTGAACAGAAGCCCATAGGCTGATTGTTCAGCAGGGCAACCGTGAACTCAGCGAACCGGTGGGCGCGGAGCCAGGCGCTTGCATAGGCTAACAATGCAAAACTGATCGCGTGGGACTGGGGGAAGCCATAGACTGCAAAGGAGCTAACGTTTTTGACAATCCTCTCCTGAATGTCCTTCCTGACACCTCGGAGGTCCATCGCCGCATAGAGCTTTGCCATGACCTTGTCCATGCGCTCCTGGGATCGGTGGTAGCTCAGCGCTCGCCGCAACTCCTCGGCCTCGGTGCCCGTGAATCCGCCGATCACCATCGCGATCTCCAAAACCTGCTCCTGAAAGAGGGGCACACCCAGCGTTCTCTCCAGCACTGACTTTAGCCGGTCATCCATGTAGTCGGGCTTCTCCTTCCCCGCCCTTCGATTCAGGTAGGGATGAACCATTTTGCCGACGATGGGACCCGGGCGGATGATGGCTACGCTGATGACCAGATCATAGAAAACCTTCGGCAATAGCCGCGGCAGCGTGGCCATTTGCGCACGACTTTCGATCTGGAACACGCCGATCGTGTCTGCCCGTTGGATCATTTCGTAGGTCTTGGGATCGTCCGGCGGAACGCGGTGGAGGTCGATGGCCCGCTCAGGCCCGCGCGAGTTGCAAAGATGAATGGTATCCTGGAGGGCGGCCATCATCCCAAGCCCGAGCAGGTCCACTTTGATGATGCCCAGATCTTCGCAGTCGTCCTTGTCCCATTGAACGACAACACGCCCAGGCATCGATGCAGGCTCCAGAGGGACAATGGAATCGAGACCATTGGGGCAGAGAACCATTCCGCCACTGTGCTGCCCCAGATGCCGAGGCATTCCATAGACGGCCTTGTAGAGCATCAGAAGCGCGGGCAGGCGTGGATGGGTTTCAGCTAAGCCCGACTGCTTCACCTGATCCTTCAGGTCAATGGTATGCGGAAAATCCCCGTGCGAGAACAAGGCTGAGAACCGCGCGACAACATCGATGGGAATATCGAGCACCTTGCCCATTTCACGCATGGCACTTCGTCCCCGGTAGGTGATCACATTGGCGGTCATGGCGGCGCCATAAGGCGCGAACCGTCGATACACCTCCTGGATGACGCTCTCCCGCCGCTCCCCGCTCGGAAGGTCCAGATCGATGTCCGGCCAACCCTTCCTGCCTTCACTCAGGAACCGCTCGAACAGGAGGTGATAAACATTGGGGTCAGCATTGGTAATGCCCAGGCAATAGCAGACGGTGCTGTTCGCCGCGCTGCCCCGGCCCTGAACGAGAATGCCTTTCTCGCGGCAGAACTCCACAATCCCCCACACCGTCAGGAAATAACCACCAAAGCCCAGCTTTTCTACAAGCCTGAGCTCTTTGATGATCTGGCGCTTGGTCTTCGCGCTGACAGTGCCATATCGCCTTCTAGCGCCGATCATCGTCTGTTCCCGCAGAAATGAATCCTGGTTGTGGCCGGCGGGGACCGGATAGGTCGGGAACTCATACCCGAGATCTTCCAAGGTGAATTCGACCATGTCCGCAATGCGGCAAGTTTCATCAATGGCATGAGGCATATCCGGAAACAGCGCCCTCATCTCCCCTTCCCCCTTCAGATATCGCTGAGAATTCACGGCGAGTGCCCTGCCAGCTTCATCCAGTGTGCAATGGTGCCGGAGTGCCGTGAATGCATCCAACAAGCAGCGCTCGCCTTTGTCGGCGTAACAAGGCCCATTGGACGCGACGACAGGAAGCTTGAACCGGTCAGCCAATTCCAGAGCCAAACGGATCCCGATGTCTTCAGTCCTCTCGCAATGACGTTGAACTTCAATTGCCAGCCTCTCGCTACCGAAGATCCCTTTCAGACGATCCAGCAGTTGGACGGGTTTCTCGCGATCCTCATTGGTCACCAGCCCAAGGAGTCCGCCGTCGCGGTCGCCGCTTAATGCAAAGAGCCCCTCGGAGAATTCCTCAAGCTCCTGCCATTGAATAGGACACTCCCCTTTAGGAGACCGAAGCTGCGCTCTGGTAAGCAGCCGCGCAAGATTCTGATAACCGGTGCGATTGAGAACCAAAATAGGGAAGCTGGTCCCGTCAGCCATCGTGAGTTCTGAGCCGACAATTGCCCTGATTTCTACTTCCCCAGCCTTGTGATGAGCTCTGGCCGTGCCGTAGAATCCGTTGAAGTCGCAAAGCGCCACTTGGGACATGCCAACTTGCGCAGCCCTTTCGATGAGCGCCTCAGGATGACTCGAGCCACGGAGGAAGCTGAAGGCACTTCGCGCATGGAGTTCGACAAATGACATGATGTTCGTACGAACATATTTACTGAGGCCTGTCTAACGCTTTTGGCCCCACTTCACGTTCCAAAATTATCTACATTTACGAATTATTAACCAATACGAAGCACAAAACTGCGCGAGGTGATGGCGGCGAATCAGGGTCATGAAACCCGTGTTCTCGCTGAAGCAGTTGGCTGCGTTTGAAGAGGCCGTAGAACCCCTCGTGCAGTTTCTTCGCGAGAACGGTCACCCGAATATGAAGGTCATCGTCAATGATGCCGGGGCTGAGATACTGACTGGCCTGGCCTCTACGGAAGTGAGATTTCCCGACGAGGATCTTGTGAAGGCAATCTTGGATGAAGTGAGGAAGCCTGCTCCCACAAATCGGCCCCGCACTTCAAACGACACCCGCAGACAACGCCGGAGGTAGGAGCCTTGCCATGAACGTCGACCCAATGCTTTGTCTGCTACGCCCCACGCTGCCCGAGGGTGACGAGTGGGAATACGAGATCAAGTGGGACGGATTCCGCGCTCTCGGAGAAGTAACAGGCGGGAAGTCCCGTTTTCTGTCCCGCAACTTGAAGCCTCTCACGTCCTTGGCTCCAGATGCGGCCGCTGAGCTTCCTGAGCTGCCCTGCAAAAGCGCCACACTCGACGGGGAGATCGTTGCTTTCGTGGACGGGAAGCCTTCCTTCCAAGCGCTCCAGGCAGCCAAGTCTAGAAGGCCTGATATTCGGTTCGTGGCCTTTGATCTGCTGGAACTGGACGGGAAAGACCTGCGACGCCAGCCGCTGGAGAAGCGTCGAATGCAACTCGGCAAACTCCTACGCGACCAACACGATCACATCCTCTTTAGCCGATCCCTTTCGGCGGATCCTGAAACCCTGATGGCGCAAGCTCAGGAAACGGGCTTGGAAGGCATCATCGCCAAGCGTCTGACCTCTCGGTATGAAGACGGTGAGCGCACGGGAGCCTGGACGAAATGGAAAGCAGAAAGGACAGGAACCTTCATCGCCGCCGGCATAGTGCCGAATGGTCGCGACTTCGAGGAGTTGATCGTCGGTGAGCGTGACAAGCAAGGCCTTCGGATGTGCGCGCGGGTGAGAGCGGGCTTCGTTGCTAAGACGCGGAGGGAACTGATGGAGAAGCTGGCGCCACTGAAGAGCACAGACTGCCCGTTCTACAATTTGCCTGAGGCTAAGGGATCACGATGGGGCAATGGCCTCACTGCTGACGAGATGGGCAAATGCCGTTGGTATAAGCCGAAGACCAAGGTGGATATCGCTTTTGTCGAATGGACAGATTCGAGGAGTCTTAGGCATCCCCGATATTTGAAGATTGCATGACGGAACCGTGAAGTGCGAGTAGATTAGAGGCACCGCGAAAGGTTCGCTTATGGAAACAAAGTACGTGCTCGTGATTGAGCATGGCCCCTTAAATCTTTCAGCCTACTTCCCTGACTTCCCAGGCTGCGTTACCGCTGGCCATACCCTTGCTGAAATCTTAGACATGGCCAAAGAGGCTATCGACCTCCATCTGGAAGATGAGGAGAGCCCTCTGCCTACTCCCCGAACGGTTGAAGAACTTGCCGCCAACCCTGAGGAAGTGCGGGACTCTGCAGCGGTTTGTTTTGCGCTTATTTCAGTCGGGCACAGACCGCTTCCGGCATCTGCTGCAGCTATAACGAATTGATCGGCTCGACAGCTGACGGATCCTCAAACTTCACCGCGCCCATTTGAGGAGTAACCCGGTGATGAACAATCTCCCCCTCGTAGGGTTTGATCAGTTCCTGCGCTCCGCTCGGTTCATCATCAATCCAAGGTAACCACTGGTCGGGAGGCAATATCACTGGCATTCGGTTGTGAAACTTCCCCATGGTCTCATTCGGCGTAGTGGTGACGATGGTATAGGTCCGGACTGCGGCTGATTCATCCTCCTCCCCGCCCGCCGGTCGCCAGATTGACCACAGTCCAGCCATGACCAACGGCGCACCCTCGGGCAACCCGAAAAGCCACGGCTGTTTCTTAGGCTTCGTCTTCTTTTCTGGCTCTAGGTTTTCCCATTCGAAAAAGCCGGATGTCACAACCAGGCAACGGCGGGTCTTGAAACTGTCCCGGAAAGCATTGGATGTGGCCACGGTTTCGCCGCGGGCGTTGAAGGTGCTAAAGTCGGCCTTCCCCGTCTTCGACCAGAACGGCACCAATCCCCACTTGAATCCATCTGCGCTCAGTTGCCCTACCGAGGATCTGCGGATGATTGGGCCAATCTGCATCGGCGCCATGTTGAAGCGCTGCTGTTGAATGTATGCCTCGGCCAGCCGCTTTAGTTCCGGATTGATAACCGCATCCAGGTTCTTCGCGGCCCGTTCAACGTCTGCCAGCTTCCATCGGTAACGCCCACACATGAGCGACGGTAGAACGCGGCACGCAGGGCGCAAGCAGAAGCGGTTGCAGCCCGCCCCCGGTGGTCGTATCAAGTCTCATGCCCGAGCACACCATTGTATTCAAGAACGGAAGGACCCTTCAGATCGCTGCCGCTACGGTCGTAGACGATGACGGCTACTGGTATTTGTATGACAACAGGGCCCATATCGTAGCGTCGTTCAGCGAGGATCTGATTGAGCGGATTGATGGGGTGGCCACCAAGTTTGACTGATTCTTAATAATTTTGCTGCTACGATATCCGACTGGTGCATTGGCCAAGACTAGTGAACCGGGTCAAGGTTGCCTTGCGTTGAGAAAAACCAAGTGACACCTCGATGAGCTCCAACCTTACTCACTAGGATCTTCACTTGGTTCGTTGTCGGTCGCTCCCATTCCCAACGACCAATCACAAGCTCAGTTGTAAAAGCGGTCGCCTCCTCGCCAAAAAGGTAGACGTGCTCATCGTTGAAATTCACTCGAATGGCTTCTGTTGCCACTTCGAACTGTAGCGATATCTCGTCATGGTTTTTGTAGGAGGAGAGGTCGCCCTCCTTAAGAAAAAGCAACGAGTCATTTGAAAGATCAAACCGCCAACCTAAGTCGAGGCTTGTTGCGGAAGAAATCGGGAGACAGGTTCCGTCCCGGCGCTGGATAAACGTCTTCATTTTCGTGAGGCGGAATCAGCGCCAAGACTCGCTGGCACGACGGCTAATGCGAAACCCTCAAGCTCTCGCGTTTCGTCCGGTAATAAGGCGATACAGGAGAAGAAGGAGGATCGCCCCCACAACGGAAGCAATGAACCCGACGGGCTCACCTTCATTGTACCATCCCAGAGCTCGCCCCAGAAACCCTGCCAACATAGCACCCACTACCCCGATCACCATCGTGATCAGAATCCCACCGGGATCTTTTCCTGGCATGATCAGTTTTGCGAGCGCCCCGACGACGAGTCCAATAATAAGCATCCAGATGAGGTCCATAATAATGAGTGTTGAGTTAATGAGTATTGCGTATTTTCTCAGCAGGCTGAGTTCGTTTTGATTCGCCTATGGTTAACAGCGCGGACTTGTTTGCATGTCTTGCAACGAAGTCTCAGTAGATCGCCGTCCGATTCGCCCGCCTCAAGATGCGCCAGCCAACGCCGTTTCCGGCGCTTCAAATGGTTGCTCCTTGGCCGCTGTCGTCGCGTACCGACCGTCCTTCCCTAGGGCCCGTTTGACGTAGCACTTGCCAGTTTCGCCTCTCCACAACAGCAACCCACCAAGGACAAGGGCAGGCCATCTGGTGACTGCATTCCGGGCAAGGCCATAGCCCAAGAGCGCGGCGCCAATGGCAGCGGAACCGAAGCGCTCTTCATCAGAAATGTTCATCTGAAGGTCTCCGGCAAGTTTTTCGATTTCAGGCAGCACGGCAAAAGGTTGGTATGTGAGTGACATAGTATCACTTCATCGCCTGATAGCCATGAGCACGCGCCTGCTGGAGGCACCTTAGATCAATGCCGGGGCGGGCTGCAACGGGGGGGAATCCCGGGTCAGATTACGGCCTGCTGAGCTGTCAGCCTCGATCCGAGACGTCGAGCCGATTCTATAGTAATCCTCTTTGGCATTCGCTTTGATGAAGGCGTTCGTGGCGTTCAATCCGTTCCGCATCAGGGCATCGCTATCAATTGCCGTTGCCGTTTTGAATCTTTCTGGGATGTAAGGTATCAGGTCGGGGTCGGGCAATTGGTTCGGGTATTGTGTAGTATGGTATAATCTGTGCGCGGCCATTAATGGTACTTTTTATAACTGAACGTCTTTTGATCGAACGAGAATTTGAATAGACCTGTCCACCCTATCTCTCGCTGTTTCTCGATGCGCACCTCCGCATCGTGCATAAGCCTTTCCTGTTCGGGTGTTAGAGAGCCGTCCTTCCGCTTTTTCTCCTTCTCGGGGTTCCTGCAAATCGACACGATATTGTCGACATTGTTCGCGATCAGACTGGAGCCTTTGATGTCCATTTCGCTCGGACGCTGGCCATGGGCCGCCTTCTTTGGATGACACACAATATCAACGAATGAGCCTGTTGTCTTAGCGAACTCCTGAAGTTCGTTCATGAATTTCCCCTGCGCTGGGTAATCTTCCTCCAGGCCGTCAATGCGCATGAGAGAATCAATAACGAAGCGACTGCATCCCCAACGCCGAAAGGCGAACCACATCATTTCCAGAAGACGACCTTTCTCAATGTAACCAACTTTATCTACCAGTATTAAAAGATGTCCGCCATCATTCAAGAAACCGTCCATTAGTGTCTTCGTCACTTGCCTCTTCATAGCAGCAGTAGCAATTTTCCTAGAACTTCGTTCTGCTGGCACCTCCATGGATGCTACGAACACCTTTTCTGAGCGCACTATGAGTTCGCCAATGAG